>NZ_CP119790.1 GCF_029338275.1 Haloarcula ordinaria
AGCAAGCATGCCACGGCGAGGAGTAACAGTGGACTGATTGCCGAGAGGACTGCGAGGTGGGTGAGAGGCCTGGCGGAACAGCTGTCACCGGCGTCGTGAAGTAAATGTAACCGACGAGCGCCACGATTCCGGGTATGCCCAGGAGTAGGGCCACACCGAACCGCTTGCCGAAGGACCGACCGTTCGCAGTCGGGGACATGGCTGAATCGACTCCCGATGGAGAGAAAGGCATTGTGGACCTGTCGTCTTCGGCCATCATTTGGCCTCCGAGCTGTGACCGCGAGTCGCTATCGGTGCTGCGCTGTCTCGTCATCGTACCCGAGCCGACCGCGCGTGGCGACGAGCAGCACGGCGACAAGCAGCCAGATCGCGACCGTCGTGACTACGAGAATCGTCGTGGAGTCGCCGGTGCTGATGACGTCGAGGGGAAGCGGGACGAGCGTACTGTTTGCCGTGTTGAACCCGGTGTGCGCGAGGATAGCGAGCAGAACGCTCCCGGTCTCGTTGTAGATCCACGTCAAGACGAAGGCGACTCCGACGATGTTCAGGAGGCGGACGGCTGTGGTCAGCGCGAGCAACGAACGACGCCAGCCCGTGGAACTCGGTGCTGCCAGTCGCCAGCAGCGGGAGGTGCCAGAGCGCCCAGACCACGCCGAGGATGAGCGTCGCTGGCACGGGGGCGAACCGTTCCTGGAGCTTCGGAAGTGCGAGTCCTCGCCAACCGGGTTCTTCGTTCCCGCCACCGACGAGCGCGATACCGACGAACGAGACGAGCACGAGCGAGACGCGCCCGGGAAGCAGTCCCGGGTCGACGGACGTGCCCGCGACGGTGAGGCCGATACTCGTGAGTGTGATGAGCAGCAGCGGGATACCGAACGCGGCGACGTACCACCGGGCGCGACGCGCCAGTCGACGATCTGGCGTGCCCACGCCCGGACCGAATCACTCCCGAGCCACGTGACGAGGAGGGCCGCGAGGAACGGGCCGAAGCCCCCGACGACGAACCCGAGCGTTCCCAGCGGTTCGGGCATCGCAAGGATTGGCCCGAGCCACGCCACCCAGGAGATGGCATAGGCGATGACGAAAAACGCCACGACTGGGTTCGCATCGACACGCTCGCGAATCTGCTGTCTCATGGTGTGATACTCCGACGGCCGATTGGTGGTGGGACAATCATCTGTCTCGATTATTGTTACAGCGGCAGGATACCGAGCAGTGACAACTGCCAGGCGAACAGGATCGCGAGGAGCGTCACCACCGCGTAGTGGAGTCGAACCCAGCGAGTCCAGTACGCGTCGCGCCATGCGAACCCGGTCGCGACGACAGAGCCGACCGTCCCGGCGAGGGCGACGTACCGCAGACCCTTCCCGGTCTGGAGTGTCAGCGACGGCGAAGCAGCCTCCGCGTTGAAGTTGATCCAGGCGAGCAGGAATATCACCAGCACTGCCAACCAGAGAGCACTCACCAGGCCGAGTAACGTTCGAGCCGCACGTTCGGGGCCGCTGAGTGGGTCCCGACCTCGGACTCGTCGCCACACGAACCCGCCGAGCCACAGGGCCAGGACGGAGACGAACGCCACGACGCCCGCGCCGAGGATTCCCTGGAGGACTGTCAACGATTCGTACCACGGAACGCGCTCGTACGTCGCGGGCCCGAAGTGTCCGCGGAACAGGTGCGTCGCCCGGCCGTCCTCGTCGAACCTGAAGACGAGGCGGTCGCTCCCGCCTACTTCCTCGTAGACACCGGGGCGGCGCTCGACCCACGTTCGAGTCCCCTCACCGAGCCGGGTGGTCGCCAGGTACCCCTCGTCGGTGGCGCCGACGGTGTACGTCCGGGTCATCACGCCGAGGACACGCTCCCAGGAAGACTCCGAGATAGTCAGCGACCGGTAGTCACCCGTCAGTGCCAGTGCTCGGTCGGCTGCGCCAACTGGCGGTTCGACGACGGCGGTATCCGACCGCGGGTAGTATCGGTCGGTGAACGCCTGGAGGAGTTCGAACCGCGCGGGACTCCCGCCGGGGCTGTTGTAGACGACGAACACCCCGGTGTCGCGCTCGGGGTAGAGGGCGAGCAGGCTCATGAATCGGGGCGTGTCACCCCAGTGACCGACGATGGTCTCGCCGTTACGGTCCATCTCGATGAACCCGTAGGCCATCCCGTTGAGTTCCGGGACCGCCTCGGACTTCGTGAAGTGACGCCGGTGCATCTCGCGCACGGTGTCGGCCTCGAGGATACGTTCCGAGTTGTAGGTCCCCTCGTTCAGGTGGGCGAGCAAGAAACTGCCCCATGTCGGTCGCCGTCGTGCGGAGCGAGCCGCCCTCGGGTGGAAGCGTCCAGACGACGGGGTCGTGGGCCCGGTACTCACCGTTCTGGTAGGTGTAGCCGATTGCACGCCGCGATTCCAGGCGGGCGGGTAGTGGCTGGGCGTAGGTCGAATCGTCCATCGCAAGCGGCGTGAAGATGCGCTCGTCGACCAGCTCGGTGAAGCTCGCGTCGGACTGTTCGGCGAGCGCGTGGCCCGCCAGGGCCGTCCCGTAGTTCGAGTACGCGACGAATTGTCCTGGGGGTCTGACCCGCGCTGGCTGGTGGTCCGCGAGGATTTCTTCCATGGGTCGTCTCTTACTGGGGTCATCGGTGACCATCCCCGCGAAGCTGTCCTCGAAACCCGCCGAGTGCGTCCCGAGGTGTTCGAGTGTGACGGGCTGGGCGTAAGTATCCGGGACCGTGACGGCCGAGTCGGTCAGGTAGTCGTTGACGTCGTCGTCGAGTTCCAGCCGGTCCTCCTCGACACCCTGCATCACTGCGGTCCAGGTCACGAGTTTGCCAGTCGAACCGACGCTGAAGACGGTCTCGTCGGCGTCGACGGGGCGCTGGGATTCGAGGTCCGCGTACCCGTATCCCTTCGCCAGGACCACCTCGCCGTCGCTGACGATGACGACGGCCGCGCCCGGGATATGGTACGCTTGACGATGGGCCATCGTCTCGTCGACCCACGCCTCGGTTTCCGCACGGTCGGACAGGTCGATCTGGTCGGCCTGACTCCCGAACGAACGGTCAGACTCCGCCGCCGCCGTTCCAATCGGCGTGCTCACGAGCGCGAAGATCAGGACCACGACGATGATAATGTGAACGAATCGGTGTTGCATTGGAGGGGCTCTGTGTCAGTAGTCAGTTCGAATGGGACAGTCGATGCCAGCGAATGCGGGAGTCCCCGCGGAATCGGATCTGGGAGTCCACGAATCTACACTCAGGCACTCAGGCTGGCCCCTGAATGTGGTCGGTGTACTCGCTTTTGCCGAGTAGGTAACCGCCGAAGGCGACGAGCCAGAGCATCACGGGGTAGACAATCATCCGCTCGGTCCCGCCGTGACCGATCGCCCCGAACGCCGTTGCGTTCCCGGCGTCACCGAGCGCCATCAACACGACGAAGATGAGACCGAGCCCGCCAGCGAGGACGGATAGAATCCGGATAATACCAGTGAGGCGAGTCGCACTCCCGACGGCCTGCACGTTGAAGAACACGAACGCAAGCAGTGCTGCGATGCCGTGAAGCCCTCCGGTGTCGAGCGGGAAGAGGCCCGCCCGATGGCACCGACGCCCGCGAGCGCGAAGACGGCAAGCAGCCACCGCCGCCCGTGGGTTCGGTAGAAGAAGTATCCTCCGAGGAGATTGAACACGCCGACGAGGACCAGTGAGACGTTGAACAACAGCGCCGTCTCCGGGACGACGCCGAGATCGCTGATGGCGGCCGCGCGGAAGTCGTAGCCGGGGACCATCGCCGCCGCGAGCATGATAACGGTCATGAACTGTGCGGCGAGCGTGAAGAAGAGCAGGCCGGCTATCGTCCCGTTGTCGAACTGTGTCCCTCGGAGGGCGAAGACCGGTTCGGCCGTGGATTCGAGTTCATTCACTGTCGTTCACTGCCTTATTGTTGGATTAGTAATAATATAAAGCGCTTGGCCAGTTCGCATCGGGCGAGAAATTCAAGTGAGAGCGGCGGGACTTTGGTCATCAGGGACGTGTTCCGAACTCCGTGACGCAATCGGTCATCGGGTATCTCGTAACATTCGATTGACCGGTCTATCTGAACGGTGCCATCGCTATCCTGTCGGGATTTTAATACAGCCATCTGACAAAGTGACTCGTATGTCTGAGTCAGCTACTATCGACGCAGAAACTACAGACTGGTTAACTCTTGACGAGGATGAAGAGATCGTCTGGTCTGGGAAACCCCACGAGAGTAGCTTGATCCCAGCGCTCGTCGTCGGAGTGCCGCTCTCTATCGTCCTCATTGGGTTATTCATCATCGCTGGGTCCTATCTACAGCGCGAGAATACGCAGTACGTTGTGACGACCGATGGGCTGTACAAGAAGACGGGAGTCCTCTCACGTGACGTCCAGCGCATCGATTTCGGAAAGGTCCAGAACACCTCCTACAGCCAGGGATTCTTCGGCTCTCGATTCGGCTACGGGAACGTCGATATCTCGACTGCAGGCGGCTCTGGGATCGAGATGCAGTTCCGGTCAGTCCCCGAACCGAGAGAGGTTCAGGAACTCGTCAACAAACGTGTGAAGGGCAGCCGTGGTGAACCGACGACGGAATCGGGAGAAACTAAGCGCGACGTACTTGACGAGATCCTCATCGAACTCAGGGAGATTCGCGCTACGCTCGAAGCACAACAGGAGACTACAGGAAACACATCGGCCACGACGTCCAACATCGGCAATGGGGCGGACGAACAATCGACTGGTGAGGACGATGCCACCCATAATCAGCTCGGAACAGCAACCAGAGTGGCGAAAACGCGACTCCCGACCAAGAGTCGGATGATGAACGGTAGCCACCATGACGGAGTCAATTGACCCGGCAATTCCGCTCGGCACCACTGAATCGGTCGAGTGGTCCGGCCGCCCGCGGATCACAACCATCCTTCCAGCAGTCGTGATCGGCGTTCTCCTCCTCGTCTTCGGGATCGTGGTCAGTGTTTCTGGAGAAAGCCTGATGTTTCTCGCAATTGTTCCACTCGGAGTGGCCATCCCGCTCTGGAAGTATATTGCGCTCCAAGGCGTGCAGTACGTGATAACGGACGAAGCACTCTACGTGAAACGCGGTGTGTTGACCCGGTCTGTCACACAGGCAAACCTCGAAACCGTCCAGAACAGTTCCTTTGGGCAGGACATCACGGGATCAATCTTCGGATACGGTTCAGTCACGTTCGAAATTGCTGGTGGGGACGATCTCTCATTCCGGGCGATCGAAGACCCTCGTGCAATCCGGGCACTCGTCGATCGAGCAGCATCGAACGGCGATGGTCTCGGTGGGGGTAGATGGGAGGAATCTGCTATCCCTGGAGACCTGACACAGTGGCAGCAAATTCGAGACGAGATACGAGCGATCCGCAGCACTTTTGAAAGATAATCGTTTAGGGACAGCCAAGGGTTGGATGTGGGTACTCTGGGATAACAGGGTCGTTGGCTCAGCGAATTTCTCTTGGCTATTTTCGTGGTCTTCGGAATCCCGATTGCTATCTTAACTGTAGGACGAATATTCGAGAAATTCTTCTCTGAAAGAAGTTCCACATAATGTGGCCAATCGGAATCGTGAGTTCATCGGTCAACACGTAGCCGCAAGCGAGCATGAGCGCGACGACGCAAACGCTCCCGATCAGTACCACTAACTGTGCGACGAGGAATGCGATATTGAGAACGGCGAAAAGCGCTCGGTCGGGCGACAGTTCCGCCGTGACCAATACGAGCAGCGGTTCGACTGAGAAACTCCGAACCAGGACGATGAGAAACTGTGCAAGGAGACCGAGGACCAGGAGCAGAACCAGCCACTCGAGCAGCCGCTACGGGAGCCGGCGACGGTCCGTTTGTCCGTTCCGGACGCGGTTCTCGAGGCGAGTGAGCATAGGTTCTCGGGACACTATTCACCGGGACGTTTCAAGAATCGTGTGGAATTTCTCATAGCCTGGAATGGGACGCGTTGACCGCTTAGATGACCCTGGGCAACACGAGAATCATGAGGACGTTGATGACGCCGTGAGAGATCATACAGGCCACTACATTCCGTGACCAGACGTAGACACCCACGAGGACGAGGGTAAACACCGCTTGTGGAACTGCTCCGACGATGCCCCAGGCGGGAAAGTGAACGGCGAGGAAGACGACGCCACTGACGCCCGCGCCGACCCACACGCTCCCCGTCAACTCGGTCAACCGTTCGATAGGATAACCTCGCCAGAGTATCTCTTCAGTGACGACAGCCGTCACGACGATACCGAACTGTACTGGCACAGAGAGTCGACCGAGCGCCGACAGCGTCTCCGGTTGTTCGAGCTGGAACGTAGCGACGGCGACTCCGATCGCGACGACACCGAGGACGACAGCACGAGTCCGGCGCCGACGCCGACAGTGGCCTCCCTACGACTCGGAATCCGAAGCCCGAAAGATGTCAGCGGTCGTCGTTCCCAGTACACGACGATTGCCACGAGGACACCGACCACCACCCAGGTGACGACCGAGTTCGCGAGAAACGACCGCGTCGCAGACGTCGACCAAGCGTGGGATATCTATCTGGCCGAGGAGTGGCACCCCGAACAGCGAGAGGAGTAACCCAGTCGCGACTGGGACGGGCCGGTCACGATGTGAAGCCCGCCGGCTCTCTCTGGTCCTGGAGGGCATACGAACGACAGTACGGTGAACTACCATTTAGTCGTTCGACTGCTCCCGTGTACCGATGTCAGCGAGCCCATAGGGTCGTCGCTCACAGGACGAGCAGATTGTTCGTCGTTCAGTATTTTTCGGACCGTATCACCCCGTATGAGAACTGACGACCCGTAGACGTGACCTCTCTCTATTCGTTTCGGGCATCTCAACCGGTTTGGTCGTGGCCGCATTCCGAGGCCGATCGGTGACGACCGTCCTCATTCCAGACAGTCTGCAAACTAAATGACTCTCCAGACGGAACCTGCGAACCGGACCGTCCCTGCCTGACCAGAGCGTACCCCACGAAAGCCGTCAGTCATCAGGCAACTATTTCGCCAACCGTCACATACAGTGACAGATGGCACGCGACGTATCGTTTGAATCTGAGGGCGCGGGCTGGTGCCTGGTTCTACTCGCCCGACCCGTCGCCACCGTGGCCACTGGTCGTCATGGCTCACGGGTTCTCCGCTACTAAACAGATGGTCGCCGACAGATATGCCGAGGTGTTCACCAAGGCGGGCGTGGCAGTGCTGCTATACGACCATCGGGGATTCGGGGAGAGCGGTGGCGAACCGCGACAACAGGTCAACCCCTGGGCTCAGGCACGCGGATATCGTGACGCGATTGCGTTTGCGACAACCCACGAGAACGTCGATTCCGCTCGCATTGCCGTGTGGGGTGATAGTTACAGTAGTGGCGCTGCACTGGTCGTGACCGCGCTGGATACCCGTGTCGCGGCGCTGGTCGTCCAGGTGCCAGCGCTCGGAGCGGAGGTACCGTCGAACGATCTCGATGGCTCCGCTCGAGAAGCGATGAAACAGATGGTCCACACCGGGTCGGTTAAACCGGCCCCCGACGAGGTTCACGGTCCGATACCTGTCGTCTGGGACGACCAGGACCAGCGTCCATCAGCGTTGAAACCCGAGACGGCGTTCCGATGGTTCAACGGCTACGGAACTCGCTCGGACACCAACTAGACGAATGAGGTCACCATCGTCCGGCCGAAAGGCCCACCGTGGCAGCCTGGACTATGCGCGGCGGACGTTATCTGTCCGGCCCTGTTCGTGGTGTCGCCTGACGACGAGATGCCGCGCTCGGCACCTACTGTGGCACGCGACGCTTACGAGCGCCTGTCAGGGCCAAAGGAGCGGATGGAGATTCCGGGCGGTCACTTCGGGCTGTTGTATTACCCGAGTGAGACCTTCGACCGGGCGTCGTCTGCTCAGTCGCGATTCCTCGTGAAGCGGTTACGTTCAGAAAGCGACTGAACGGAGACCACCATTGCAAATAGCAGTAGAATACGGGGACACGACTCGCGTCGAAAGTACGGGGATAGTCGTAGATAGCTGTGCCGCATGACTCAAAACGGTAGACGATGAGCTCGCGGTCTCCGTGACGGGAGCGGGTGGATACTTTCTCGGCCGCATCGCTCAGACTGGGGCCAACGTCCACCTGATAGCCGGGGGTGGTCACGTCGGCACGCTCTGCAGGATTGCTTTCGGTATTTTGCCGTGGGTGTGGCTGCGTCCGATAACTACTGCCACTATCACAAGGGTGCTCTGTATCACCCACACTGGTACTGACGGGTGATGAGAAGTGGGAACGTCACTGCTGACTCACCGCTGGAGTCGGATAAAGAACTGCGACTACCCATAGTGGTGGAAGCACGTACCTCGACGCTAGTCCTGCTTCGTTTCGAGTTCTTCGACCGTAATGAGAGCGGATATCGGTAGACACAGAACGGTTAGCCCGAGATAATCGGCCGAAGCAGACCGGCCGAAAGATAGGCGATACCGAGCCAAAAGAATCTTACCGAATGCGATATTTTTCTGCCATTGCCCGAAGCAGGTGAGCTGCTAGCATGGCTAAGTTAGGACTGCAAGTAAACGCCGCCGGTCTTCTCATCAGTATCGCAGGCACCCTGCTACTGTTCCTACATACGACCAACCGGTACCACTCAGCCATTCAGGATATCGAGTCGATAGCTGTCGCATACCTCGGTCTGATTATCCTTGGGATGTCGGTTTCAGTTACGGGGGTCGCTCTCTTGGTGAGGACGAATCACGAGTGAGCTAACTCCCGTGAACCTCCCGACCAGGCCGTGCGTCTCCCATCCCGATGCCAGTACCGCGAAGAAAGCAGCAACTGACGGAACACTGCGAACAACCAGCACTACCGCCCGGTAGGTGAGTTCGGACAGGTCGGTCTACACAGATGAGACAAACGTGTCAGATGGTACGTGGGTGGTTACGAGGTGTTTCACTGCTGTCAGTACGATGAGCCGGACATTGGGACGTTGTTTCGTGGAAGGAGCCCGAAAGGAGGCCTCGCGACGTCAGGACCCGCGTGTCGCGGTCCACCTTGCGCTCGCCTCGACACATTCTCGAAAGTGAGCTGCGCTACTTCTGGAGGTGCGTCTTCGTCTCCACCTGCGGGAAGAAATTGGAATCTGAGTGGGTCTCCAGTCTCTCCGAGCCGGGCCTCGAGAGTCACGATATCTCCGTTATCAGCGGTGACAAATTCACGACGAACAATGGTTTCCCCGCCATCGACTTCGGTGTCAAGTGAGGCATCGTATTGCTGTAATTTTGTGTTTACCGAGATATGCACAGGGTTATCACCGGTATTCTCCACAACCAGGGTTCCGCCTGGATACGCGGGATTTTGATTACTACCTGGAAGAATCCCTGAACAACCAGCGACCGACACACCGCCAATACAGCTGATAGTCGCGCGGATGCATTCTCTTCTCCGCATACCTATGTGTTAATACCACTACAAAAGTGTCTTTTCCAAAGGCACGGCTTCTCTATATATGAGCAAGGTGGGGGTGTCAAGACGGTTCTCCGGGGTAATTCACTGAATTCTCTCATATATTTCGCACCTCAATACCGCCAGTCGGTGGACGGGGCAACAGGGCCCCCAATTTAATAGCAACCCATTAGCTATTCTCGACGTGCGCATTCGCCCCGAGTCCCCACTGCACAGTGACACAATTGCGGTTATCGCGGGCAATCTTATTCCGATCGTCGGCGTTGTCGCTGCCGGGTGGCAGCCAGAAACCCTCCTGTTCGTGTATCTGGCAGAGCTTGCGACTATCTGCCTGTGGGCCGCTGTCCAGACACTGTTCGCCCGAAAGCGCCCGAATAATTTCCTCAGACGAGCGGTAAACGACTCCCGACGGCGATTTGAACTGCTCGGGCCACTGCAACAGAAGCGTGTTCTCGATGGATCGGTCCACTGCCGTTGCCGACGCACTACGTTCGGGTGTTCGATACGTGTGCTGGAACAGCGAAGTTACGGTGCTTATCTAGGTGGGGTACGGGTGATTTTCACTCTTGGATGTCGACTTTGACTCCCGGAATAAGTCGATATTTGGAGATCGATTTTCCAAACCAGTCTCAAATTCCCCATTCTATCTATAGAAAGGACGCACTTATAATATTATAAACATATTCGCCACTCCATATGCAGAGACAATAGAATGAAACGTATTAATTCAAAAATGAAAGTGGCGTATCTGTGTATGTCAATGGGTAGCCAATCTGTGCTATCTGGTCGTAGGATTCAGCCGGGTGATGGTCTGTCTGGTCCCTGTCGTCGTACGGTACGCCGGGCCGACTACAGTTGCTCGCCGATATCCGTGATAGCCCGTTCGCGAAGTGCTTCGACGTCCACTTTCCCTGTCCCACTCAGTTCGAGGTGTGACTCGAAGTAGATACGGCGCGGATAAGCGAATGCCGGACCGGTTGTAAGCGCGAACGTTTTGAGGTCATCGGAACTCACCGGGCCATCTCTGACGACGAACGCGACGGGAACCTCCCCTTTTTCACGATGTGGCACACTCACAACGGCGACGTCGGCGACGGCATCGTGCTTCAGCAACCGGTTTTCGACATCGGCGGGGTAGAGATTCTCTCCACCGACAACCATCATGTCGTCGAGACGGCCCACGATGTAGTGATACCCTTCCTCGTCTTTCCGAACGAGATCGCCAGTGCGGAGGAAGCGACGACCGTCTCGAGAGACGAAGCGCTCCGCGTTCGCCTCGGGCCGCTCGTAGTAGGTCCCGAGACCAGGATTCGATACCCAAAGTTCGCCAGTGTCGTTGGCTTGCACTTCGTCACCTGTATCCGGGTCGACGACTCGTGTGTCGACGTCCGGGAGCGGAGTGCCTGCACTCCCGAGTTTCCGAGCGCCCTCTCGGGGTGAATGAGTCACGACTGGTCCACCCTCCGTGAGCCCATACACTTCCAGTAGGTCCGCGTCGAAAGTCTGCTCGAAAGTAGCGACCAACGAATCCGGGACCGCAGCACTGCCGCAACTTGCCCACGACAGACTCGACATCTCCCTTGCCATGGCCATCGAACGCGGTCACCAGACGCTTGTAGATGGCCGGGACACCGGTCATATAGGTTACTTCGTGGCTGGCTATCGCCTCGATAGCCGCCTCGCTATCGAACTCGCGCAGGACGACGACACTCCCCCACAGCAGCATCGGCTTGACCACGCCGGTCATCGCATTCTTGTGGTAGAGCGGCGTCACGACGAGCCCACGGTCGGACTCGTCGAGTGAGAGGTGGTCGACGAACGCTTTCGTACACCATTCGATACCGCCGTGGGTTAGGACGACGCCTTTCGGCCGCCCCGTCGATCCGCTCGTGTACGGTTGCATCGCTGGGGTCGACGCAGCCACGTCGGCCGCAGTATGCATGTCCGTGCCCGATGCGTTCCCGTCGAGTGTTCGGACCGTGACCGGGTCCAGCGACAGCGTCGTAGTGGCAGAATGGACGGCGACCGTCTCGACAACTTCGGCCCGTGTGAGCCCCGAGGCGACATCGTCGTCGACTGTAGACTCGTCACTGACGAGGACCAGGCGCGACCCACAGTCGTCGAAGATGTAGGAAAGCTTCTCTCGGGATAGTTCGAGATTCACAGGGACCGGCACGGCCCCGATGCGAGCGACCGCAAGGGTCGCCGCGAGGTACTCGACGCCGTTCGGGTAACAGAGCGCGACTCGGTCGCCCTCGTCGACGTGGAGTGCTTCGAGATTGGTCGCGATACGAGCGACACGAGCGGACAACTCGCCGTACGTGATCGAAGTTTCGGATGCATCGTCGATGACCGCAACTCGGCTCGGGTCGACGCGTGCTGTCGCGTCGTAGACCGCGCCGAGGTTCGTCACGCCGCCTGATTCGCTCGTCATGTGTGACCCTACAGTTAGTGTGGGAAAAACCCTTCTTCGCCAATCGACGGCCGACCCGACGAGACTTCCTCCGGAGTCGATTACCTGTCGAGGAACTCTGATAATCGCTCCTTGCGTTCCGGTGTTGCCTCGATAACGTTCGCTAAGATACCCTCCAGCTCGAGTCCCTGTTGGAATTCGGTCTTTGCCGCCATCTTCGTCGACAGTTTCGCCAAGACAAGTGCGAGCTCGTCTTTCTCTGCGATCGCCTCCGCAATCTCCATCGTTCGTTCTTCCACACTATCGGGGGGATGGACTTCCTGGACGATACCGTGCGCCTTCGCCTCTTCGGCCGAGATGAATTCGCCAGTAAGTAGCATTAGCAGTGCCGTCCCGAGGTTCGTCTCGCGCGGGAGTCGCTGGGTCCCGCCTTCACCTGGGAAGCCACCGATGGAGATCTCGGGAAGCCCAGAGACGCCTCCTCGGACGCGATACGGATGTCACACGCCAGTGCTAACTCGAACCCGCCGCCGAGCGTCAATCCGTTCAGTAGTGCGATGGTCGGTTTGTCCAGCGCCTCGATTCGCTCTGGGAGGGCAAATTGGTCGAGAGTGACCGCCTCGGTGACTGTCTCTGGCAGTCTGTCTTCCAGTTCGTTGATGTCCGTGCCCGCAGAAAAGGAGTCGCCTGAGCCAGTCAGAACGAGAACGGTACCGACTCCGTCATCGAAGCGCTCGAACGCCTCGACGAGTTCCTCACGCATCGCTCCGGTAATTGCGTTTTTCTTCTCCGGACGCTGGAGCCGAACGGTGGTGACGTCGTTTTCGACGCTGAAATCGATATACTCGAATTCCGTCTCTGTACTCATGCGTACGTTGGTGGTCGGGTATGGAGAGTAAATAGCTTCCGTCGGCTGGCATCAAGGACAGCAGTCTTGAATCAGTTCAGTCCTCGAAGTTCGCGACCAGATTCTCCGCGGCGCGCAGACAGACCGCCCACATCGTCAGCGTCGGGTTAATACTCGGGCACATCGGGAACGCGGCCCCGCTGTAGACATACAGTCCCGGCGTATCGTGTACTTCGAGGTCGGCGTCGACCACGGACTGTTCCGGCTCGGTCCCCATCCGACAGCCACCAAGGTCGTGGCTGCTTCCGACACCGGTGAATGCGGGTCCACCCCACGTCTCCGTCGCACCCATCTCGTCTAAGATCTCGGTGGCCTTGCCGCGGAAGAACTCGTGGAGTTTGCGCTCGTTCTCCCGTAAGTCGTAGGTGATGCGGAGGACCGGCATCCCCTCGCCGCTCTCGTCGGTCTTCTGCGGGTCCAGTTCGATGTAGTTCGACTCGTACGGGAGATTCGTCGACTGGATCCGGACGGCACCCCAGTGATTCCATTCTTTGAGGTGGTCCTTGTACTCTTTCCCCCACGATGAGACGTCTTCGGGTAGCGTCGCCTGACTAATCTGGAGCGGGAGGAGCTGGTTCTCCGTCCCCAAGGTCGACCCGCCGACGAATCCGTGCTTGGCGGAGTCGAACGCTGCAGAGTCATAGTCGTCGAGGATGATGCCTTGAGCGGCCGGCCCGGTGTGACGATTGAACACGGTGTCAGGGAAATACCCGCTCACGTCCGAGAACATCTTGGTCATGAAATGCTTGCCCACTTGGCCGTGATTGTTCCCGAGTCCATCGGGGTGGGTCTCGTCTGTGGAGTGCAGCATGAGACGGATGTTCTCGAAGGTGTAGGAGGCGAGGATGACCGTCTTCGCGTGCTGTGTTCGGCGGTCTCCGTTCGCGTCGAGGTACTCGACACCGGTCACTTCACCGTCGTCATCAGTCAGGATTTCGACGACTCGACAGTACGTTCGGAGGTCCAGATTACCAGTCCGAAGCGCCCGTGGAATGCTGGACAAGCCCGGGTGCCACTTGGCGTCGTTGAACGACCCGAAACCACTGTTCCAGGCGCAGTACGTCGTCCCCGGGCGACCATCGTAGGGTTCGCTGTTGACGCCGACCGGGACCGGATAGGGGTTGAGATCCATGTCTTCGACGACGTCAGTGAAGATTTCGCCCTGACGGAACGGTCGAAACGGTTTGTTCGGTAATGGCTCGCTCCGTTCTACGTAGGGGTTGCTGTCGTTCCCAGAGATACCGACTTCGTGTTCCACGCGGGTGTAGTACGGTTCGAGCTCGTCGTAGCTCAGAGGCCAGTCAGCAACCGTGCAGTTGTCCGGAAGCGCGTCTTCGCTCCACTGTTCTTCGACGAACGACCGATAGCGAAAGTGGTGCGGGTGGAACCGCCGAAGCCACGCCCCGTAGTGGATGACTGACCCGCCGACGCTGTTCATCATACGGCCCAGCGAAAAGGTCGCCTCTCGCGTTTCGTCGTTTTCACTCCTGCGCCACTGTGGCGTCTCCTTGTTGAACTTCTCACCCATTCCAGCACGCCGGTAGTAGGCATGGCCGAGCTCGTCGGGGATGAAATCGTCCTTGGTACGCCACGGTCCTGCCTCCAGTGCGACGACATCGAGTCCCGCTTCTGCGAACACCGGTGCAACGAGACCACCCATCGCTCCCATCCCAACCATCACCACGTCGGCTTCGTCGGTTGGTGCTTTCGCACCCGCCTGTGGATCGAACCCGTCGATATCGGGGGGGCCACCGTCGGAACTGTTCTCAGGGTCGAAGCCAAGGTCGGCCATCGACTGATACTCACCGCCCTTGGTCACCGGTTCATCTGTAAGGTTCTCTTCGGCGGAGTTTTCGAGGTGTACGCCGGGGTGACCGAGCACTTTCCACCCCTTCTTGTCTTTGTTCCCGCCGTATGCTGGGTCGGCGAAAAGCCCCTCCTGGAGATGTTGACGGAGCAATTCGAAGAACTCCTCCTGTGGCGGCGTGTGAAAATCCGAGAGGTCACCAGTTTCGAGGCGTCCGATGAGTACGTCCTGCTCCTCCGGCGCACACTCGACGAACGGGGCGCCGTATTCTGCCTCGGCATTTCGGTCAAGTGCATCGATACCCAGTTGATACCACCGTTTCTGCTCTTCGTACTCCCCATCGAGTGCTCGATCGACGTACCGTGTGACGCCTATCTCGGTCGCACCGGGATCGTCGTCAGCTGGAAACATCCGTTCGAACAGCGCGGAGACGGTCCGAGAGCGATGTGCATTGAACGTCAATAATGTGTCTACGTCACTCATATACCCTACAACCTGAGTCTACACTGTATTAAATCGTGGTGCTGTGGCGAATCGAACCACTTCGTGGTTCGATGTGTACGTGAATTCACCAGACAATAACTGATAGTCAGTTGTGAAATCACTGATTCCGAGCGCAGTGGCCTCGATACGTTTGGAGTCCCGAAGGCCGTCAAATACGAAGAAACAGATTCGCCTATTACGAATCCTGTTGGCAGTACCACGAGTGTGGTTTTTCGGCGATTTCGTGCGGGAAGTTCGACAGTCGGACTAGCTATGGAAATTACTAACAGCCGTATCAGTGCTATTCGCGTGGCGTCGACCTCGAGCCAGAGAATATAGTAACATGCGTACGGATGTTATTTCCGTGGGCCACACAACGGGGGAACGAGACAGCGGTAAATAGATTCGGATATAGCGAATAATGAAACAGCAAGCCCCTGAAACAGAAAATTCGACCTTCTGAAGAAATTCGCAACCGACAAATCAGTAACAATTATATGGAATCGTGTGCCAGATTAGGGCAGATGACCGGAGAAACGCCACCGAGACGGACTGTGAAGGCAACAGAAACAGTCTTCGAGATTATCGAATTCTTGGACGCAGACAGCCTAAGCGGCGTCACTGATATCGCGTCGGCGCTCGACCTCGCCCCCAGTACCGTCCACAAACATCTCACGACCCTCGTCGCACAGGAGTATGTGATTAAAGAGGACAGACAGTATCGTCTGGGCTTCCGATTCTACGAGCAGGGGCAGAAAGTCCGGCGAGCGTCACCACTAGCAGATAGCGGAAGACCCGATCGAGGAACTCGCGAACACGACTGGCGAAGTCGTCTGGGTGTTCGTCGAGGAACACGGGTACGCTGTTCATCTGTTGAAAGCCGTCGGCGACCACGGTGTCCAGACTCACGGTGAGCTCGGAAAGCGGTCGCAGTTGCATCACTTGGCGTCGGGGAAAGCGATCCTCGCCCATCTCCCACAGGAACGCGTCGACGAGATACTCGATGGTGACACCCTACCAGCGAAGACAGAGAACACTGTAACCGACGTGGATGAACTGACTGAGGAGTTGGCGACTGTGCGGGAACGAGGATACGCGTTCAATACCGAGGAGACTGTCCTTGGACTTCAAACTGTCGGGGCCCCGATACTGAAAGACCGACGCGACGTCGTCGGAGCAGTGAGCGTCTGCGGGCCAGCAACGCGGATGCAGGGAGCGCGGCTGGAGTCAGACATCCCCGAAGCACTATTGAGGACGACGAACCAAATAGAACTACAGTTGTCCTACTGATAGCCAAGCGGCTCTCGTTTCTCGGGTCTATCAGCCTGCTGAGTGACCCATAGATTTATTGAAGCCGCCGCAAGTCATAGACGTGAAATACCGATGTCAGCAGAGACGCTTACCCCAGAATTAGTGAATCGAGTCGCCCGCTACACGACTGAGCGTGATATGGAGGCCGAAGATTGGGAGAAAGCCGTCGCTCTCAATGGCCTCGTAGCTACGGAGAAAGCGACGTACGTCGACGCCGCCCGGTCGCTCGTCGACCGCTCAATCGCGACCCAGACGAGTGCTGGACAGCTCACATACGGATCGCTCGACTACAAGCCGTGGATCGACCGCACAGAACTCAGGCTCGTTCAAGGGGCAGTCAGACCCTGCCGCGGTCGGACACGCAGTCCTCGATTTCTACCGTAAAACCGACGAGGCGGAGTATCGCGATGCCGCACGACGACAGTTCGAGTTCTTCGACGACGTTGAGCGAACCGAAGAAGGTGGGATTCCGCACATCCGTGAACGGACGGAACTCTGGGTCGACGCGATATACATGGTCTGTCCGTTCTTCGCTCGCTACGGTGAACTCGTAGACGAGGCGGGATTCGACGAAGCAGTCCAGCAGATTCGCCTCCAGTCGAAGTACTTGCAGGACCCCCATACTGGCCTGTTCCGCCACGCCTGGCGCGAGTGTCCCAACATGTATCCGTCCAGTACGTTCTGGTCGCGCGGCAATGGCTGGGCCGCTGCTGGGATGCTCGACACCCTCGAACTGCTGCCCGAGGACCACGAGGGGCGTGCAGACATCGAATCGGCATTCCGGGAACTCGCTGCGGCCGCATTGGAGTTACAGGACGACAGCGGGTACTGGCATCACATAATCGACGACCGGACCACTCCGTTGGAGGCGTCGGGAACACTCATGTTCAGTTACGCATTCAAGCAGGCATACGATGCTGGTGTTCTCGAAGACGAAGCGTATGCAACAGCGGCTCGCCGCGGTATCGATATCTGCTGTGGGGTAGTCGACGAAGACGGTGCCGTTCACCGTATCTCGGAACCACCAGGCGGTGAGCGAATGCCGCTGGGCGTCACCTCGTACGGTCAGGGGTGGTTCTTGCTCGCAGCGAGCCAATTCGAGGACGGGAAGCTCGCGTAGGTCACTCGCCGTATTCCGTCGCCGCTCGTAGGCAACCCGCGGGCCGCTCGCGCTCAGCTAGATTCGGACACCGCTCATCGGAAGCGGTTTTAGAAAAAATGGCGCAACTGTGACCCCGTTCGAGCATGGCCGTCGGCTCTACTCACCGATGCCGATGTTGGCACAGACGTTTTTCGATTGCGTGTAGTGCTTGACCGCCTCGGTGCTCTTCTCGCGGCCAATTCCGCTCTTTTTGAACCCACCGAACGGCGTCTCGATGCCCTCGGCGAACCACTCGTTGATGTAGACGCCTCCGGCTTCGACATCCCGAGCAAATCGATGTGCCCGGTTGAGGTCTGCGGTGAAGATGCCTGCGGTGAGTCCGAATTCAGTGTCGTTGGCCTTCTCGATGGCTTCCTGTTCGTCAGAAAACGAGATTGCAGGGAGAATCGGGCCGAATATCTCCTCTTGTGCGAGACGACTGTCGTTACTGGCACCTGCGAAGACTGTCGGACCGATAAAGTACCCCTCGCGGTCCAGTACCTCACCACCATAGAACGGTTCGCCGACCTCTTTTCTCCCCACGTCGAGATATGACTTCACCTTCTCGTACTGACCTTCGTCAATCATCGGTCCCATATCCGGATCTTCTGACCCAGGACCGACTTCGAGGGCGTCGAGTCGATCCGCCAGGTTGTCGAGGAACTCGTCGTAGATGTCCTCGTGGACGAGGAGTCGGGACCCGGCAGAACAGCACTGGCCGCTGACCATAGTGAACAAACCTGCGACAGCGTTGTCGAGCGCGAGGTCCATATCGGCGTCGGGGAAGACGACGTTCGGTCCCTTCCCACCGAGTTCGAGATTAGCGGGGGTTATCTGCTGGGCAGCCAGTTCAGCGACTTTCCGCCCAGTCTCGACGGACCCGGTGAACGTAACGCAGTCGATATTGGGGTGGCCAGCGAGTGGTGCGCCTGCTTCGGCACCGAATCCAGTAACGACGTTGAGGGCCCCGTCGGGTAGCCCCGCCTCATGGGCGATTTTGGCGATAGTGAGTGCACCAAGCGGCGTTTGTTCGGCGGGCTTGACCACGGCTGTGTTCCCCGTGGCTAGTGCGACGGCGACGCTTCGAGCGAAAATCGAGAGTGGGAAATTCCACGGGGCGATGTGCGCAGTTACTCCCAATGGTTCCCGGTAGGTGAAGTCGACGTACTCCCGTCCTCGGGGAATCTGTTCACCATGAACCTTGTCGGCGATGCCAGCGTAGAAATCGAAGGCGTCTGCACATCCTTCAGCCTCACCACGGGCTTCCGAAATCGGCTTGCCGTTCTCGAGTGTCGTCAGTTGCGCTAGCGTCTCGACGTTCGCTCGTAACGCCACCGCGATGTCTCGAAGCGTTTCGCTTCGCGCTTTTGGATTCGTACGCCTCCAGTCATCGAGAGCCGCATTTGCGGCGTCGACAGCGTACTCTATGTCGGCTTCACGTCCTCTCGCAACTTCGGCTATCACGTCAGTCGTAGCCGGGTCGTTGACGTCGAACGTCCCGTTGTTCTCGGCGTCGACGTGTTCCCCGTCGACGAACAGTTGATACTTCTCTTGTCGATCAACGGTGCTATCTGACGACATAGCGGACCCACGTCGGTCCGAATGATAAGTGTACCGTCGATGGGGGCACAGACGAGGTGTCGACCTGCTGGCTGGTGCCCTTGACCCACATTCCGTTCAGTACTCTGTTCAGGCAGGTCCGGTAGTTCAGAGTCCGGCGCACACAATGAGGGAAAAGACTATTTTGACACAATTCGAGCATTCAGTCATGCCACGAGCGCCAGATGACCTGACAGTCGTTAGTTTCGGACAAATCGCACAAGGCCCGGTCGCGACACAGATGCTCGCTGACCTCGGTGCCGAAGTCCTCAAGATAGAACGCCCCGGCGGTGAGTGGATGCGGAACTTCTCGATGGCGAACGAATATCCCGAGGGAGAGAGTCTCCATTTTCAGTTTTTCAACAGGAATAAACGCAGTATCGAACTCGATATCAAAGACGAGGAACACCGAGCGGTCCTCTACGACCTCTGTGAGGAAGCCGACGTCGTCGTCGAGAACTTCCGGCCGGGCGTCATGGACCGCCTCGGATTCGGGTACGAGGAACTCTCCGACTCGAACCCCGGCCTAATCTACGCAAGCGCATCCGGATTTGGCTCGACTGGACCGTACGTCGACCGACCTGGACAGGACCTCATCGTGCAGGGGATGAGCGGCTTGATGAGCATCACCGGTGACCGTGACGACCTGCCGACTCCGCAGGGTATCGCCATTGCCGACCTCCACTCCGCGACCTACCTCGCTTTCGGCATACTCGCCGCCCTCCACTACCGAGACCGGACCGGTGAGGGCCAACGCATCGAAGGCGATCTGTTGAGCGCGACAGTGGATCTCCAACTACAAGAGATTGGAACCTACGCGAACAGTGGCGCAGATCTCGAAAGAGGGGCACATGGGCTCGGAAACATCTATCACCCAGCACCCTACGGCGTCTACGAAACGGCTGACGGCCACCTGGTCCTCTCTCTCGTGATGCCGTCGGAGCTTGGTGAGATACTCGATATTGACGAAATAAAGGATGTCACCACCTGGGAGGAGGCGTACGACGACAGAGACCAGATAATGGCGAGTATCGGGGATGTGTTGCGAACGGACACAACTGAAGCGTGGATGGACAAGCTGCTCGAACACGACGTCTGGTGTGGTCCCGTCCAAGATATCCCGGCCGTCGTGGAGGATCCGCAGGTGGAAGAAAACGAGATGCTCCAGACCGTCGACCACCCTACTCTGGGTGAGCCGACAGTGACTGGAACGCCGATACGGATGAGTGAAACGCCGCCGGATATCCGTCGACATCCGCCGCTTGCTGGCGAACACACGGAAGAGATACTCGATGAGCTTGGCTATCCAACAGATCTCTCAGCCACAGATGACGAATAGCGACACGGAGGACTGTCCCGAAGGAGTAGTGTGAGAGAATAGATTTGATCGAGCGGGTATCGACTGTGTTGTCCGATCGCTCTCTAATCGGATGTCGTAAAATCGTCCCAGAAATCCGTCTTGTATTCGCGCGCTGAACTTTAAACTCAGTACTATGTGGGTGCAACCGTGCTTTCGTGCTTAAAAGTCCGGTTTAGAATACATATTAGGGTTGAACAATTTTCTTTGTGTCCAAATAGGGGCATATAGAGATGCAGATTTCAAAATCGATTCCGCGATACTGCTACAGATTCTCAGTCATGCTCGATTGCGCTCTAACCCGTATCCGGTTTCGAGAGATAGGATCCGATCTGAACCACTGTGCAGACAACGGCCACACCTAATCTAGCAAGCAAACGCTGGCGTCACCGCTCTCACACTCCCCCTGCTGGGTCGTCCGGAAAGAGGCTCTGCGCGATGTAGGCTGAGACGACCCAGTTCGGTTCGTCGACTACCTCGTTGATCTTCAGGTCCGCTGCGACCGAACAGAGGACGTAGGCCTCTTGTTTGGTGAGCCCGCGGCGGTCGTGGAGATGCTCGATCAGCTGACGGACAGCGTCTTTCGATGCAGCCATGAGGTCGTCCCGGATGCCCGTCGTCGCGTACATCTTCTCGTCATGGCCGGAGGGTGTGAACGGACCGTTGGTCTCGAACTGTGGCGTGTCGATGTCCAGATCCTTGCGAAGTGTGAGGCGAGTGGTGACCGTCGTCGGTGTCTCTATGGCGCTTATACAGACCTCTCCATCACCTTGTGCGGCGTGGCCGTCACCGATACTGAACAGCGCATCCGTGACAGCAACCGGCAGATAGACAACCGACCCGGCGGAGAGGTGCTTGATGTCCATGTTCCCGCCAACGGCGCGCGGTGGCCCAGTCTCGTGTGTACCCGCCTCTGCTGGGGCGACGCCGACCACCCCCGGGAACGGTGCGGTTGGTACTTCGATGCCCTGCTCGAAGTGCGCGACGTCTTCGTCCAGGTCCCAGTGGTAGAGATACGGGTCTGAGAACATCTCGGGCAGCAAGCCGACGTTGCGGTCACCCGAGCGGATCAGCGTGTATCCCCAGTCGGCGTGGTCGACGTCGAGAATCTCGACTTGGAGGACGTCCCCCGGTTCGGCACCTTCGACGGCGACCGGGCCGGTAAGATGGTGGCCGACGAACTCGATGTCTGGGAGGTCGGCAGAGTCCGTCTCCGGGGTGATATTGGGACCACTGTCGTTGAGACAGTCGAACTGGACGACCGCTCCAGATTCCACTTCGAGCGCTGGCGGAATGTCGTTGTTCCAGGACGTGTGCAACGCTGATTCGTGACTGAGTGTTCTGTCGACGTTCATCGATATGCTAGTTCTGAGTGAGGCGCTTACAACTTTGGATGGGGTGGCCCACGAAATAAGTGCAATCCTCGACATCGTTATCCGGAACTCGGCCGTAACTATACGGAGAGGCCGTCCGCTCGAACGAACGGTATCGAGAGGTCGACGTACTGTGTTAGACTCACGTTATATCTCTCGCACGCCAGTACTGTCGGGTACCGGAGGTCGCTACCCCCGCTGGAGTGGCTTGCGGACTACCACCATTCACGCTTACCCGGACGTGGATAGGATGGCAAACCGTACGGTTTTGAGGACCCACCCGTTGGCCAGTGTATGGCCTTCCATGACCTCTCTCATCCAATCGAGACCGGAATGCAGGTCTTCCCCGGTGACCCACACGTCGACGTCCACCAGGTTTCATCGCTCGCTGCGGATGGCTCCCGTGTGTCCGCCGTTAGCTGTGGGAGTCACACTGGGACCCACATCGACGCTCCGAGTCACACGGAACCAGATGGCGACTCGATCGACGAATTCAGCATCGACAGATTCGTTTTCGACGCACGCGTCGTGGACCTTCGCGACAAAGGTGACCGGGAAGCGATCGGGCCAAGTGACCTGCCACAGGATAGTGCTGTAGACCTGATTCTGCTCTGGACCGGCTGGGACCGATTTTGGGGAACGGACCGGTACCTGGATCACCCGTACCTCTCCCCCGAGGCAGCCAGGCACTGTGCATCACGGGGATGGAGCGTCGGTATCGATGCGCTGAATCCGGACCCGACGCCGACCGAGAACACGGCCGATGACGAACCAGATGGGGTCCCAGTCCATAGCGCATTGCTCGGCGACGGCCGCTTTATTATAGAAAACTTGACCAATCTGGGCAGCTTCGAACAGGGAACACTCCACGCACACCCTATGCCCATCGGGGAGGTGACGGAGCACCGGTCCGTGCTGTCGCTGAGACCATCGACCCTTGATACCACTTGATTTGAGTTTTTGACGCTTGTTGCTAGAAAGCGACTCACGCTCAGTGGAATCCATGGGCTATCTGTTTGTGGTCTGCGATCGACTGACAGCGAGGGAAGCGACAACCCCGGCGAGCGCACGGATAAGGGAGTAGTCACAGGCTCGGCACCGATACGCGATGGCGATTGTACTGGAAGACGCCTTACTCATCGCCAGTCTCCAAGAGTAGTCGAAGATAATCAGCCGCCGCGTCGGCCACAGTCTCGCCGTAGCCTTCGACGAGAACACCAGTCTGGGTTGCCAGCCAGCCCCGTTCGCTCTCCGAGGATGACAGTGGTCAGTTGTCACTTCTGCTGCTGACAGAGACTGACCAAGGGCTCCCTGAGATGTTAGCGTGTGCAGACACCACTGTTCGCGCCCCAGCTACGAGCGTCGCTAATCTGATTCAGGAGCAGCTGAGCATCAGCAGCTGATAGTTGTTCAGTTCGAACCAGAGCTCGGTGGGCGCCACGTTCAGTAGATGTCGGTCATCCGAGGACGAGCGGCCAGAAGAACTGGATGAGGAGGTACGCCACACCTGTCGTCAGGAGGATGACGATAGCGTCGAGCAGCGCCCCTGCACGGAGCATGTGCTCGCGTTCGATATACCCTGCGCCGAAGACGATCGCATTAGGGGGTGTCGCAACTGGCAGCGCGAACCCGTAACTGGCAGCGATTGCGCCGGTTACTGCGAGCAGCACTGCTGCGAGTTCTCCCGACGTGCCAAGCGCTTCGGCGTACGCCGGGCCGATGTTGATGAGTAGCGGAGCGAGAATCGCGGCCATCGCGGTGTTCGAGGCCAGCTCGCCAACGACTATCGTCATCGTGACCACGACGAGGAGAATCACGAGAATCGACGTGCCTGTGAGCGAACCGAGCGTCACTTCCGCGAGCCATACGGTCGCGTTCGTATCGGCCAACGCGTTCGCCAACGAGATGCCGCCGCCGAGAAGCAGTAACGTCCCCCAGTCGATGTCGATCATATCGTCCCACGCTGTCGCGCCGGTGACAACAAGTACGGGGATGGCGAGCAAGCCGACGAGCACGTAGAACAACACCCCTCGTGACCAACAGTTCCAAACACGTTTCGGCCCATCCCGCCGAAGAGTGTGACGTACCAGTCGCGTGGGAGGATGTCGTCGAACAGGAATTCGAGCCCGCCGAGAAGCCACAGGAAGGCAGTCCCGCCGAAGATCCCGAGGGTGCGACGCCCGCGCGTCGAGAGCGATCCCATCGAGTGCAGCCGGTCACTGGCATGCTCCCGAGCGCGGCTTACATCGTACTCTTGCGGTGGGTACACGACGTACGTCAGCAGCACCCACGCGACTGGGAGTGTGACGACCACCATCGGGAGTCCGATAGCGAGCCACTCGACGAACGTAATCTCGAAGCCGAGCAGTTCGTTCAGCTGTCCGACGACGATTGCATTCGGTGGGGTTCCGATGAGCGTTCCGACACCCCCCAGACTCGCGGCGTAAGCGATGCCGAGTAACATTCCGACCTGCAGATTCGATGCAGTCGAAGCGGGACGCTCCTCGCCTGCTTTCGTCAGGTGGGTGACGATCTCGATAATCCCGAGCGCGATTGGCACCATCATTGCGACCGTAGCCGTATTCGAGATGACCATCGAGAGAAGGGCCGTCGCAACCATGACGCCCAAGACCAGTCCCCGTGCTGACGTCCCGAACCGGACGAGTAGCGAGAGCGCGATCCGCTGGTCGATAGCGTGCTTCTGGAGCGCTTCGGCGAACATAAATCCCACAAGGAGCAGGAAGATGACTGGATCGGCAAACCCTGCGACCGCATCTCCGAAATCGGGATAGACCCCGAACACCGTCAGAACGATCGGGATCAGCAAGGCCGTGAGCGGAAGCGGAAGTGCACCAGTGACCCAGAGCACTGCCGCGAACACCATCGTCGCGACCGCATACTGGCCGGCAACGGTGAGTGACCCAGTGGTGGGGATCGTCGCAACAACCCCCAGTAAGAGGGTGGCAATCGCAATCGCCACGGCTTGGCTGACGTGCTTCGATGGCACTGGGTCTACCTGTGGTCTTATAAGCACGTTGTTCAGTGTTAGTGTTATCTATCTGTCTCTGCTCGCGACGTCACAACTCACGAAATGGGGACAACTGAGATCGACGTGTGGACTAAGAAACGACGACGGAACCGCCGGAAGGAAACGGATTCCGAACGATTCTCTCATCTCTGTTGTTCCTGACCGACGTTCCGTCTTCCCGCTCGTGAGCCAGTTGATCGTGAACCGTCCTCACCCAGTCCGAGCACGCTGGTGTCAGGTACCGTGTGATTCGAGAGACGGTCGGTTCCGAACACGAGGACAACAAGGACGGCAATACCGACCAGCACGACGGCCGAGGAAATCTCGGCGAGGAAGTTCAACCACGGGTCAGGAATCCCTCCGGGAACGAGCGCTGCCTTGTCTGCCGGGTGGAAGACGCCGATGCTGTTCATCCCGGCGTGGAAGACAGCGGCCGCGAGGACGCTTCCGGTGTTGTTGTACATCCACGTCCACAACACCGAGCCTGCGAGTATTGTTGCACCCCAGATGAGTTGCTGGGAGACCGGCCAGCTCCCGTGCGTTGTGTTGGCGTTCAAGAAGAGCGGGAGGTGCCAGCCAGCCCACGCCACGCCGACGAGCAGGCAGTACCCAGCGCGCTGTAGCGTTCCTGCAACACCGGTACCATGAACCCGCGCCAGCCCAGTTCCTCTTGCCCACCGCCCCAGACGGTGCCCCAGGCCATCACGAACAGGTAGATGCCAGGGAAGGGAAGCGAAGCGAGGTCGACGGGTCCACCCAGGAGTACGTAGAGTCCACTGCCGAGGACGAGAACGACCAGCGGAATCAGAAGCGCCGCAGTCCACCACTTCGAGCCGATCCGCCACCGGAAAAACTGGCCGATCCATGAGCGCAGACTGCCGCCGGCCGCCCACACGACCACGGCGGCACCCATCGGCGGCCCGAAGCCACCGAAGCCGATCAGGATCGACATCGTCCACGACGCCTCCATCCCCGAGAGTGCGACGATTCCCTGAACCGTCCACGTGAACGCATACGTGACCGCAAGGAAGCTCACGATTCGATGGCGGTCGATCCAGGCGCGAACGGAGGAACCCATATGACAACAGTCCGACGACACCGTGGTAAAATCTATCGATGGTTCTCATTCACTCCCCAGAATCCCTCAGGACAACTACTCTTCGGGGTCGAGTATAATGATTAGTCGCCCGAGCACGGATAACGCTAATCGCGGAAGGAATCTCCGACTGGGAATAAAATCGGTTCCAGTACGAGGGACAGAACGCTGGGAGCGTCCGAAGAGCTCACCTGGGGTTGTCCGACTGGGACGGCGTTTCACTCGGACTCTCTGCCTGTTCGGGTGCCGTGGTCGTGGCCGTGAAGTCCAGCCCACCGTTCGGGAGCGGGGCAGGCGAGAGCCGTTCGGCACCGTACCGCCAGACCAGCAGCGCCGCTGTCGTCCAGACGATTACGAGGAGTGCGACCTGAGACGTCACCTCGTCGCCGATGACGCCGCCCGCAGTCGTCACCGACACCGCGTTTGAGAGCGTATGAAAGACGACGACAATGAGCACTCGGCCTCCAGCCACGTTGTAGAGCCACGTTGCGATGACGCTGATCCCGACGACGACGCCGGCGTACAGCGCGAAAGGTGTCCCCGCCTGTGAACTCCCGGGCAGCAAGAACAGCGGGACGTGCCAGAGTGCCCAGATAACGCCGATGACGATGCTAGCTTTGAATGCGCCAATCTGCCGCTGGAGGACAGGGAGTGCGAGACCGCGCCAGCCGGGTTCTTCGAGTCCCCCTCTGATGAGCGTCGCGAACGCGACCGCCGGAAGCGCCGCGGCTGGGAGGACGCTGGTGCGATCGAACCCGCCTCCGACGGCGACGAATAGGACAAGCGCACCGACGTACAGTACCACTGGTATCAGCACCGCGGCGGCCCAGACGGACGGTGATGCCCTCACGTCGACGAGGTTTCCGAACCACGAGCGGCTGTCCCCACCAGCGACGGCGACGATGATACCTGCGAGGAAGGGACCGAACCCCCCGGTCAAGATGAGTGGCGTCACGAACGACGAACGTCCTGTCTGGAGGTCTATGGCTACGATTCCCCAGGGGGCCCACGTCAGAACGAATGTGAGGAAGACGAACGTGGCGAAACGATGGCGGCGGACAAACGGGCGTAACGATCCCATTGCTAACTCACACGTGTCCGTTCGAATCGCAGTTATATAATGTCAAATGGGAGCCTCCCTCAGCGAGGACCGATGTTCTTGCGCCCACCTCAGCTGTCGCTCGACTAGTCCTGCTTCCGACTGTCCACCTGGAACGCACGAACGGAGGGTTCCCTTCGGTACCGAAACACTCGCCCTCGTTGCGGTTCGGGAAGCGTGGTGGGTGACAATCGTCGCTGCCATCATCGCTGGTGCCGCCGATGCTCACGCCGGGCCGCCGACGTAATTGCGCTCCTCCCGGCACCTTACTGACTTCCGGACAGTCGCGTTGGAATCTCGGCGTCGGCGAGCCGTTCGGGGCCGTATGTCGCAACGAGGACCAGCGCAGCGGCGAGGAACACGACCGCGTAGAGCGCGTTCGGCAGGTTGGTCTGGAGCGCGGCACCACCGCCAGCGAGGTACAGGATACCGCCAGTATTCACTGAGGCGTGGAGCACCATCGTCAGCAGGACGCTCCCGCCAGTCTCGTTGTAGAGCCAGGTAAACACGACCGAGAGTGCGATGACCGCGACGCCGTAGTAGTAGACCGGGACACCAGCCTGGGAAGACCCCCCGACCAGGAACAGCGGCAAGTGCCAGGCGAACCAGCCGACGCCGATGAGCAAGCTCGAGGCGAGTGCCGAGTACGATTCCTGAAGCCGTGGCAGCGCGAAGCCACGCCAACCGAGTTCCTCGTTACCCCCACCGACGAGGAAGACCTGGAGGAAGAGGACGGGATAGAGCACTAAGACGCCCGTCGATTCGGGGTCGAACTGGCCGCCGAAGACGGCGATGTGGGCAGCACTCGCCGTGATGACTGCAACGGCAGGGAACAGCAGGGCGAATACCCAGTACCTGATGGAAACGTTCCACCGGAAGAGTTGACCAGCCCACTCGCGAACACTGTCACCGATGACCCAGGTGACGAGCCCTGCAGCGACGAGCGGTCCGAACCCACCGACCATGATGAACACCATCGTCTGCATGTCGTCTGCCAGGACCAGTGGCGACCACGTCGCCCACCAGTCGCTGAAGACCAGCGGTGCCCACGCCGACCACGAAACGAGGTACGCGACCACGAAGAACGTCGTCACGGGACGGTCACTGATTCGTCTACGGATACGGGAGGGCATAGTATATAATCTATCTCACATATATTTGAGGGTTTCTCGGATTCTCTCTCGATGAGAACCCAGGACTCCACCGGCCGTGACCGCCATGCTCTAGAGGCAGTCCTCGTTACTGTCGCTATACTCTGTATCGGCCACAATGGTATTCATAGAGACTGCGTCGTTCGAGAGGACGCTGCGGTATAGAGAGCGCACAGTCAGCAGAGGCAGTAGTAGACTCGATTAGTCGAATGGTGAAAGAGCGATGAGTCCAGATCTCGACTAGCGTCGCAGAAAGGCGCTACAGAGCAGATACGGGTTCCTGACGAACAGTTTCGCATTCAGTGTGCTTCGCGAACAGCGGCATCTACCTCGACGGAACGTCGGAGACGTCATCCGCAACGGGGAGGTGTCCAACATCAACGGGTCGGGAACCAGATTTATGCACCATCCCTACGAGAGAGTGGTATGACAGAACAGGAAGTAATCGATGTCCCGGAACTCGAGGAGTCCAAGTCCCGTTCGTACGAGCAGTGTATCAGAGTAGGCGACCGCGTACTCGTCGCCGGCCAGACTGGCTGGGGCGAGGACGAGATCGTTTCCAGGGAGTTCGAGCCGCAGGCGAGACGTTGTTTCGAGCGCATCGAGTACGCGCTCGAAGCGGCGGATGCGGAGCTGTCGGACTTGGTGCAGATGACGGTCTTTCTGACCGACATGCGTTACGCACGGGAGTTCAAGGACATCCGTGGGGACGTGTTGGGGGACGATCTGACCACGAGCGCACTCATCGGCGTCGACTCGCTGGCCCAACCGGAGATGTTGGTCGAGATCGAATCCGAGGCGATCAGTCCCAGGGAGTGAAGGAGACGGCTCCGTGGGACGGACTCGGCGGCGTCGGGATGGGCCTCATAATGCACTTCGTGATGAACGCGATACCCCTGATTCGGGGGGCTTTACCGCCAGCCGACGGCAGTGAACGCAGTCAGCCGTAGCCGACAGTCCGAAAAACAGTACCTAGGTGGATATCAAACGCTACAAACCCTCGACTGCCGCTTCGCTTTCACCAACATCCGAGTCGGCGTCCCGGAGTTGCAGATAGGCATCGGCGATGATGCCGTACCCGACGATCGCCAGCGGGGCCGTCACCAGAAGACTGACCACCGTGCCAGCCGCCGGGTTCACGATGGAGACCACCGAACCGAGACTACTGAGGAGCCCAGTCAGGACTCCGATGAGCAAGAGCAGCGCCGCAAGGCGCAACCGGTTCCCGCGGGCGAGGCCCCAGCTCCGTCGGAGCGATTCGATGACACGTGCGTCCTCGACGGCGATCACGAACAGGACGAACGCGAAACTCACCATGAGGAAGATCCCAGGGAGCACCAGCAGGACCAGTCCGATGGACGTCGAAATGCCCACGATAATGTTCGCGCCGATGGCCGAGACGACGGTTCGACCGATTCGCCTGGTAAACAGCGATCCGTCGATCGCCCCACTATCAGGCCCCTCGCGAGTGAAAGCCCGTGCGGCAGCGATGTAAATCACCATCCCAAACACGAGGGCCGAGAGGGCAAGTATCCCGGCGAAAGCACTGGAGAGGGGGAGTGCCAACCCCACCTGTGCTTGTTGCCGGACTGCCGGCGGTAACTGGTTGGCGACAACCGTGTTCACTGAGATGGTGAATATCCCAACGTAGAGGGCAGTGAGCCCCATCAGCGCGATACCAACCGGAGAGAGACTCCGGCGAATGCCGTTGCTAATCGCACGGCCAAGTTGGAGGGCCATACATTTCTTGCTCAGGCTGGTGTTGAAAAACCTTCGTATGAGAACCACTCACCCCTACAGTTTGACACTTTATTGATATCTGTAGAACCAAAAGACAACTACTCAGACATGCTTTGATGAGACGTATTAGCAGAATACTGACGCAAAATCATACAGCTGGGTCTACATTTGACAGAGTAGTGTCAAAGTTACATATCAATATAAAACAATCGGCAGATTAATGCTATTTACTGTATATATGGTTATCGGGAACGTGGGACAACTGATACTTACTCCGGAAGAGAAGTTAGACGCAATCGGGACAAGATTGCGGCGCCAGGTGCTATTAGCGTTGTATCTCCGGGACCCAACGGATGACGACCCGGTGAATGCCAGAGCGATCACCGATTCGGATTCGCTTGACTCGGTTACGTTGTACCATACGGAGTTACCCAAACTCAACAAGTACGGGCTCGTCGACTGGGAGCGAGAAACCGGAACACTCTCCAGAGGGCCGGATTTCGAAACGATCACGCCCCTGCTCACAGTCCTCTATGACCACCAAAGCGAGCCCCAGCGAACTGGTTTGACTCAGAGTAGTCGAACAACAGCGTGAGATGCGGATGTGCATTTTTCGTGGGATAACCACCATTATCTTAATATAGGCGCCCAGCGTCGTGTTTGCTATCTCCTCATGTCGACAGACAGTAATACTGGCAGTAGTGGGCCGATGATACGTGTCGTCGAAGCCGTCAGTTCGCGGTTGGATACGCCACCGAACGAACTGCCGCCCCTGAACGAGACAATTGACGCTGTCGGACTCGACCGCCTCTGTACTTCTGGACCAAACTCGCTGGAGGTTTCCTTTCCGTACGCAGGTCTGGAAGTCACAGTCACCGGTGGAGAAGAGGTTACGCTTTCAGCCCTCTCAGACTGAGACCAGCCACTGGGCAGATAACAGTCGGCATGAAGATCGCAACACCTGGTTCATAACTCACGTGCCGTGAGCAAAACGGTGGGTCACACCGATACTGAAAGCCTCAGCGTAGATCTCACCGAGCCTGCTGCTTAGATGGTGTGCATATCCGAGGACCGTGATGTGGTTGAAAACGATGACTGAAAAGAACAAACTCTCGCGACGGAGCGTATTAAAGAAAGGAACACTGGCAACAGGTGGACTGGTTCTCGGAGGCACAGCGGCGAGTGGAGCAGCGGCGAAGAGCAATACGCAAACTGGCGAGACCGGTGGGACGCTGAGAGTTCTCGAAACCGCCGATTAGTGCAGGGGTTTGCTCACGCGTTCACGCTGTGTCATAGTCTCCCGTTGAGTCCACACATTATCTATCGAGATATTAGCCAGTAGATGACCTAACACGGCTGTTTCGTCCAATTTGCGTAAATCGATTCCGCTACGATTCGAGATGCACCCGTCGTCGTCGTGTGAATGTACGGATTCACCCGTCTTGAGGACTGATGCGTTTTGACGGCCGTACTGCATACAGAATGCGAGTCGGTCAAGCAGTGGGCTGGATACTGGTTTCCAGACGCATTGCTCTGTGCGTCCGCAGTATCTTAGAGGAGTGCTAGTAGTGAACACACTCGGAAAAGCGTAAAGGGTGAACGCTGAGGGGTCACAGTATGGAACTCGTCGAAGCTACCGCAGAGGACCTCGATGCACTCGTCGAACGCTGGTATTCACTCGCGAAAGCGATGGAAGCGCACGACGAATTGAACGAACTCGTCTACGCAGATGTCGACGAAGTCCCCCACGATGGCTTTCGCACTCATTTCGACGACGAGGCGGTCACCGACTACCTCGTCGTCCACGAGGAGGAGACGATCGGGTTTGTCACGCTCCGAGAGGGCAACCACACATCCCGGAAGTACTCGCAGTACCTTCGCATTGTGAACCTTGCTGTCGATGAGGGCTACCGAAGTCAAGGTCACGGCGAAGAAATTATCGAACGGGTGAAAGACATCGCCCGTGACCAAGGTTGCGACCACCTCAAGGTCTCCTGTGAATGGCGAAACGAGGACGCACGCCGATTCTACCGTGAAACAGGCTTCCGACCGAAGCAAGTCGACTTCGCACAGCCACTGGAGTGACTCAACCCGTGCTCAGTGTGGCGAAATTGAGCCCACAGATAGTTGTTTCATCGCTAATCATCTGCCGCATACACTCTTTGTATCGGTCATACTATTACTGTCAAATATTGAGTGCTCAATCAATGGTCTACTGAATACAGAGCGCGTCTGAGCTGGTGAGTTCGTCACCCGCACCCCACCCAATCTTTTTTCGGTGTCGTGTTCGCGTGTTCGCTATGGTACGGGGCACAGAGATTCTATTCTCAATGGCGGTCGGGTTTCTCCTCGTACACGAACTGGATGCGATTCGCCAACACGAGTGGCGGTTCTTCTTCGCACCGATGTCAATCGGCGACGAGAGTGCGTATTGGGTGTTCACGGCACTGCACGTGCCGCTGTTCGCGGTGCTCCTGGTTTACGCGAACTCCTTAGCGTTCCAGATCGGCTTTGACGGATTTGCAATCGTCCATGGCATGTTGCATCTCGCCTTCCGGAATCACCCGCTGGTTGAGTTCGATAACTGGTTTTCACGGTTTTGGATCTTCGGCGCGTCTCTACTCGGAGTTCTACATCTACTCTTCATACTGTGACTCCCCCTCGGGGAGACAATCTCACTGCGTAGCTAGGTCGTTTCGTTCACGAAGGATTGTGTTCCTGAGCCGGGGCAGATAATGGGTGAGATCAGATGTCGTGAGGATGCCGACGAGTTCACCATCCTCGGTGACCGGGAGCCGCCGGATCGAGTGCTCTTTCATCAGTGTGGCAGCGACGTGGATGTCTTCCGTGCTGGCGATCGTGACGAGTGGCGTACTCAGAAACTCACCCGCACGTACGGAGTCGATATCAGCCCCGGTTGCCACCTGCTGCATGATATCGGTTTCAGTTACGATTCCACTATACTCGCCCGTCTCGGGGTCCACCACGACTGCCGATCCGATGCCGTGATCCGCGAACAGTTTTACCACATCACGGGCCGTCGTCTCTGGCGGAATCGTTCGAGCTGACTGTGTCATCACATCACCGACGAACTGTTCAATCATACAACTAATTCCCGCTTGAGACGGTTAACCTTACCGAGTAAGCAGATGTGCTGGGTGGTTGGCTCGTCTGAGAGATGTTGCAATAATCGGGGCGATGACGATAGATACACCCTCTGGATGAGTCACGCCGAGATTGACAGACAAATGCGTACTACAGAGGACGTCAGTAACTCGGACACCGGAACAGGCTGTGTGGCTGGTCTCATTCCTCGCGGTTGCCGTCCGTTTCCTCAGCCCACCCAGCGTTTGACAGTTCGCCGTTGCGGTCGATTCGGTCCTCCAGCATCTCGTGTACCACTCGGCCGAGGTCATCTAACTCACCATCGATCATCGAAATCGTGCTCGAATCGAGCGACTCAGTCACGTTTCGCCCCGCTGGGCGTCCGAAATAGTTGGAGCGTCGAAACGAAGGCGGTCTTCAGTTGGGTCCCAGTAGAAGTCGAACGCCTGGAACAGGCCGAGATCGCTGACGATCCGAACCTGCTCTTCATTGAGATTCGTGTACTCGGTCCATTCGTTGAATCCCTCCTTCCACGCGCCCTCTTGGAGCAAGTCTTCGAGGTCCTCGCGGTAGAAGTCTTCTGATCCGAGCGTCTCTTCTTGCCACTCGAACTCGCGCGGCATTCCTCGGTTCGAGAGGTCTGGTGGTTCCGGGACCTCGATGTCGAACACCATACTAGTAGTTACACTGATGACATGATAAACCCCATGCAGTTCGATACGAGGCAGACGGGTCTCGCAAAACCGGTATGGATGGAGGGAGCAGACCGACTACGCGTAGCACGTGACAGACAGGCGGGGCAACAATCGCCCGGATCGTCGGTCTATATCCCGAGCCACTCGTCGTTCCGAACTTGATATCCGTTCGCCCGACAGAACTTCGCCGCCTGTCGGCGCACCGCTCGGGACGACGGGAGCTTTTCTTTCTCACGGATTTGCTCGGTGACCCAATCGCGAATGGCTTGGATCCCTTCATCGTCGTCATCGGCGTCGATCGATTTGAGTTCCTTGAACGTCATTTCGTACGCTTTGCGCTGTGTCCAACTGAACTCCGTATTCGAGAGCGTCTTGCTGGCTTCCACGATGTGTTTCATTGCCGCGGCAACTGTCGGTCGCTGTACCTGCACTCGGACGGCGTCCGAAGAGTCGAACGTCTCCTCGTCAGTCTCCGGGATCAGTTCCTTGAGAGTGTAGCTCCCCTCGATAGATTCGACCTCGCGATTGCCGATCGCCGCGACGATCGCACTTCCCGTCGTCGGGAATTGTAACTCATCGAGTTCTGCATCCAAATCGACGAGTGCTGCATCGTCCACCGGTGGCTGTTTTTCGTCACCGCGCTCCAGCTCTGTGTCGATATCACGTTCTCGTTGGCGTCTGTCAGCGTCTCGTGCTTGCTTGTCTCGACCCGATTTGTTGTCTGCCATCCTATAACAATGACGCTCCAGACAGATAGTCCTGTTGTCAGGACCAGGAATTCGGGCGACACCTGCCAATGAAAATCGAGCAGCGGCGCTTGTTGCATACAGGGCGCGAATCGGTCGTGGGCCAGCAGGCGTCTGGTGGTCGGTGAGAGTGATCGAGACGAAGCAGTCATTACTCACGATGGCTCTGTTGGAATCCACGGAGAGGTACAAGTTCGCACGGTACTCTAATTGGATAGAAGCTCCTCCCGAAGTCGCGGGTACCCCGGATTCGGAGTGCCCTCGATATTGAGGAAATCCAGGGCTGGATGCGCGGCGGGGATATCGTAGCGGTGTGTGGCGTCCGCTTCCGGCGGCTGGTCGGTTCCGTGTTTCTCTGCCATCCGGCCCGTCGGCGGCGTTGCCGCCGTCCCGCGACGTGGAATCCCGACCCGCAGTTTGCTCACTGGGTGCGGTTTATTTGACCGAAGGTAGTAACCAGTTCCATGGTAATCGACCACACGGGCGAGACGGTGATCGTGACTGGCGCCGGCCGCGGAATCGGGCGCGAGATAGCCTACCACTTCGCCGACGCCGGGGCGGACGTCGTCGCCGCCGCGCGGACCGAGTCGGAGATCGAGGAGACCGTCGCCGGGATCGAGGAACGCGGGTCGACAGGTCTGGCAGTCCCAACGGACCTGCGGGAGCCGGCGGAGATAGTGGCACTGGTGGACGCTGCGACCGACCACTTCGGCACACTCGACGTGCTGGTCAACAACGCCGCCGTCCACGTCGCGGGCGACCCACTCTCGCGGTCGGTCGAGGACATCGATGCCATGCTCGGCGTCAACCTGCGCGGCGTCTTTCTGCTCTCCCAGGCCTTCGCGAACGCGGTGATAGACGGCGACGGCTCCGGCGGGAGCATCGTCAACATCTCGAGCATCGTGGGCCACCTCAGCGTCCCCGCGATGCCGGTGTACTGCGGGACGAAGGCCGGCGTGTACGGACTCACCCGGGGTTGGCCGGCGAACTGGCACATCACGGAATCAACGTCAACGCAGTGAGCCCGGGGTTAACACGTGTCGAGCGTATCGAGCGACTCCTCGAAGAGAAGGGCGAACTGTACGAGATAGACGCCATCCCGCTCGGCCGCCTAGGGGAACCCGAGGACATCGCGAACGCCGTTCTCTACCTGACCTCGGACCTGGCCTCGTACGTCACCGGTGTGGACCTGCCCGTCGACGGCGGCGCCGTGCGGACGTCGGTGCTGTACCGGGACCAGTACCTGAGCGAGTGACGGTCTACACGAGAAGCGGGTGAACGGAAGACCCGATTTAGCCTTACGCTTCGTCCCACTGGTGGGTGGGCGACCCGCCGACGAAGGAGACGAAGTTCATCCCGCCATCGGGGAACTTCCAGGGACCGTGGGGAATCTGCTGGCCGTAGATGTAGTCACCTGCAGTCAACTCCCGGCCGTCGACGAGGATCCGGCCCTCGAGAATGAGGCAGGCGTGGGCGCTCTCGTGGGTGTGCTCCGGTTCGAAGTAGCCTTCGGGGTACTTCACCAGCATGTCCGTGCGTCCCTCGGCCTCGTTCTCGTTGATTATCTTGACCTGCAACCCCTCCGGGAGACCGAGCAGCTCGGCGTCGTCCCAGTCGACCTCGTCGGCCTCGACCGAGAGGTCCAGTCCGACGTCGACGACCGCGGGTTCCTGCGGGGAGACGGGGTCGAATTCGCGGGGCATGGTCATTCGTTGTACAGGACGACCCGCAGTGCGTTCTCGTCGGGGTCGGTCCGCGCGTGGTAGGCGGCGTCGAACTCCTCGAGGTCGAACTCGTGGGTGATGAGCGGGGTCAGGTCGACCTGGTCCGAACGGACGAGGCGCTCGCTGGGCTCGGACTTGTTCGCGTGGGCGCGGTTGCCGACGAACTCCTTTTCGTCCAGCGCGATCTGGGCGACAGGGATCTCGTTGAGCGCCTCCGTCGGGACGCCGTCGACGCTGATTCGGCCACCCTTCCGCGTCATCTCGACGGCCTGTCGGACCGTCTGGGCGATGCCGACGGCCTCGAGGGTGACGTCGACGCCGTGGCCGCCAGTCAGTTCGCGGACCTGTTCGACCACGTCGTCGTCGTGGTACGAGATGGTGTCCGTGGCGCCCAGCTCGGCGGCCATCTCGTTTTTCGACGGGTTCCCGATGGCGATGACGTCGCTCGCGCCCATCGACACGGCGTGCTGGACGAGACAGAGACCGATCGTCCCGGTCCCGATGACGGCGACGGTGTCGCCGGCGTCTATCTCTCCGCGGTGGGAGCACTGCAGGGCGATCGCGTTGGTGTCGAGCAGTGCTGCCTCGCCCCACGGGATGGTGTCGTCGAGGTGGTGGAGCATGTCTTCGGGGACGGTGACGTACTCCGCGTAGGCACCGTCCATCGTATGACCGATCTGGCGGTGGCCGGAGTCGAAGTCGCCGTAGTTGTCACAGAGGTTGTACCGGCCCTCACGACACATCCGGCAGTAGCCACAGCCAGAGGGCGTCTCGCCGAAGACACGGTCACCGGGCTCGAACCGGTTGACGGAGTCGTGGACGTCGACGACCTCACCGGCGTACTCGTGACCGGGGATGAACGGATAGGAAGGCGGCCACTCGTCGTACTTGCCGTTCATCAGTTTCGGGTCGGTGCCACAGATGGCGACGGCGCGCATGCGGAGGAGGACGTTCTCCACCTCGTCGACCGCTGGCGTCTCGGTTTTCTCTACTGCCCACTCGCCCGGGGCGTGTAGCACGACGGCTTCCATCTCGTCCGGAATCCCTCGTTGGCTCTCTTGTGCCATACAGGTATCATGAGGGGAGAGATATTAACAACCATTAAAGATGCAAACTGCGCGCGCTCGTCCCGCGATGCGGAACTTTAAGCACGACGCGGTACCATATCACACAGACGGATGAGCGAGAACAGTGCAGCGAGGATAAAGTCGGTCCAGACCGCCCTCGCCGTTATCGAGACGCTGTACGAGCGCGATGGGGCGCGCGTCGACGAAGTCGCCGACGCCGTCGACGTCTCGAAGAGCTCCGCCCACCGCCACCTCACGACCCTCGAACGGGAGAACTACGTCGTCAGGGAGGGCGACGAGTACGTCCTCAGCCTCCAATTCCTCGAACTCGGCGACTACGTCGGGGGCCGCAAGGGGATATTTCGGCTCGCGGAACCCAAGGTCCGAGAGATCGCCGATGAGACCGGCGAACGCGCCCAGTTCGTGGTCGAGGAACACGGGTACGTCCGCTACGTCCACCGCGCCACGGGCGACCGGGCGGTCAAGACAACCTCCGGCGTCGGCAAGCGGGTGCGGATGCACGCCGTCGCCGCCGGCAAAGCCATCCTCGCCGAACTCCCCGAAGAGCGGGTCCGCAACATCATCGCCGAGCGTGGCCTGCCCGCATTCACCGAGCACACCATCACCGACGAAGCGCGACTGTTCGAGGAACTCGGCGATATCCGCGAACGCGGGGTCGCCTTCGCCGACGAGGAGTTGGTCGAGGGGCTCCGCGCCGTCGGCGTCCTCATCCGCGGGTCCGACGACCGGGTCCTAGGGGCGCTGACCGTCGCGGGCCCGACCCACCGCTTGAAAGACGACGTCTGGCGCGAGGACATCCCCAATCTCCTGCTCGGTACCGCGAACGAGCTCGAACTGAAAATTGAGTACGAGTGAGCGCGATAGGAAGTGGCTCGGAGACGGAATCAGATCCCCGAAGTAGGGATTGCCGTTGACTTGTTGGCAAAGAGTCGACGACTGAACCCCGCTCATGCTGAACCCATTCAGAGAGAGCCCGTCCACTCCTGCTCGCCGGTCGACCGGCTCGGCAGTTCGGCTCGACGACCAGCGAAGAGTCTGTCCCGCGTGCTAATGGAAACGCCAATCGAAGGTCAGTCGTCGGCGGAAGGAGCCTCGGCCTGCCCCTGCCAGAGGTTCGCGTACGTCCCGCCGCTCGCGACCAGTTCCTCGTGTGCCCCCTGCTCGACGATACGGCCCTCATCCATCACGACGACCTCGTCGGCGTTCCGAATCGTCGAGAGCCGGTGGGCGATGATGAACGCGGTCCGCTCCTCGACCAGCCGCTCGAGGCTCTCCTGGATCAGCTCCTCGGTCTCCGTGTCGACGTCGGAGGTGGCCTCGTCGAAGACGATGATCTCGGGGTCGTTGAGCAGTGCCCGGGCGATGGCGAGGCGCTGGCGCTGGCCGCCCGAGAGCTTGATGCCCCGCTCGCCTATCTGGGTGTCGTACCCGCTGGGGAGTTCCGCGATGAACTCGTCGGCCGCGGCGGCTTCGGCCGCCCGCTCAACCTGGGCCCGGGCGCTCCCGTCGTCGGCTCCCGACCACTCGGCCTCAAGGGTCTCGCGGTCGCCGTAGGCGATGTTCTCCGCGACGGTCCCCGAGAACAGGTACGGATTCTGCTCGACGATGGCGATGGTATCCCGTAACGACTGGAGGTCGTACTGCCGGACGTCGGTCCCGTCGACCCGGACTGCCCCCTCGTCGACGTCGTGGAACCGGGGAATGAGCTTCAGGAGCGTCGACTTGCCGGCCCCGGTCGCCCCGGCAAGCCCGATGGTCGTCCCCGCGGGGACGTCGAGCGAAACGTCGTGGAGGACAGGCTCACGGTCCCCGTACGAGAAGGTGACGTCCTCGAAGGTGACGTCCCCGTCGACCATCTCGGGGACGTGTGCCGGGTCGGGGCTGGTGATAGTGGGCTCGCGGCCGAGCAGCCCGAACACGCGCTCGGCACTGGACTTCGCGAGCTGGTACTTGTTCGCCGACTTCCCGACCCGACGCATCGGGGAGTAGAGCCGCCGCAACAGGAGGAAGAAGAGTGCGAACCCACCGAGGGTGAGCGCCTCTGCCTCGCCGGGAATACCGGTGATGATGTCGGTCCCACCGATATAGAGAACGAGGACGAACACGACGCCAGTCAGCAGCCGGAGGGTGGCGAAGAACCCGCGTCGGATTCGCAGCGCCGCGACTTTCTCGTCGTGGTAGGCCTCACTCTGCTCGGCGACCCGACCGTGTTCGAAGCCGTAGCGGTCGAACGCCTTGATCACCGCGGCGCCGCCGAGGTTGTTCTCGAGTCGCGTGTTCAGCCGGGCGACGGTCTCGCGGATTGACTTGTATCGAGGCTCGATCCAGGTGAGAAACTGTCCGCTGGCCAGCCCGATGATCGGGACCGGTGCCAGCGCGATGAGCGCCAGTTTGGGCGAGTACGTCCAGAGGATGATGGCGATACCGCCGACCGTCGCGACCACCCGGATGAGCTGTCGGAACTCCGTATTGAGGAACTGCTCGAGGCGGTTGATGTCGCTGTTGAGGATCGACATCATCCCGCCGGTCTGGTGGTCGGTGAAGAAATCCATCGAGAGCCGCTGGAGGTGGTCGTACGTGTCGTTCCGAAGATCACGCTGGACCTTCTGGGCGGTCGCTTGGAGCAGATAGCGGGAGGCAAAGCGGGCGACCGACCGGACCAGGTACGCGAGGACCGCGATGAGGACGAGCTGTTCGAGCAGCGCGAGGCGGGCCGCCTCGCCGGTGATCTCACCTGGCGGGAGCAAGCCCAGGTCGGTCAACAGTCCCGCGTCGGCCGAGCCACGAATCGCGCGGTCGATAGCGGCCGCGACGACGATCGGCGGGACGAGTCGGGCGAACCGCGTGAGGAACGCCGCGAGCACGCCGAGCGTGAGGGTGGGCCAGTAGCGTTTGGCGTAGCCGAGCAAGCTCACCATCGGGTGACCGTCGACGTTCTCCCGGACGTGTTCGAACCCGCCGTGGTCGTCTGTCACTGTGCTCGCTAACGGTCTCGTATACAAGTATCCGGTGACATGACGCTGTTGAAACCCGTCGCTGATAGTTCGTTGCAAACTTGCTGTATTTACAGCGCAGAGTCAGCACGCTCGGGGGGTAATCAGTGAAGGCTGATGGGCGATACGTGCAGGAGGAGCACTTCTCGACGGGGAACAGGCACCGTACTAGTCTATCTAGTCCGGGGGATATTTACCAGTGAAGTTAGAACCGTTCCGACATGTCTGGTAAGCCCTCCATTCCTCAGGCACAAGCGGTATCGTCATATATCGAAGACGGCGCACGTATTGCGGCGATTCTCATCATTTGGGGAGTTATCTCTGCGGTGTTCACATACGGAGTGAGTGATCTTGGACTGCCCTTCGAGCAACTCTGGCTCCAACTCGGGCAGGTCTTTGCTGTTACTGGTGTGCTTAACGCTATCCTGTATCTCCTGTACCGCGCCACCGATTACTGGCACCACACCGCCTGACTCTCACCATACCTTTGGAGTAGCGATCAATCTGCACACCTACTGACTTCTGTAACCACTCACCCTCGCTTTGAGATGAACCAAAACAACGGTAGCGACTTCTCTCACAAGTCACAATCCGGTCCATAGGGTCCAAGGCTGTATCACGCAGAGGAGAAACCCCTGTCAAAGCCAGCAGAATACACCTGCTGAATACAGCGCGCGTCTCGGCCGGATACTTCGCCTGAAATTGACGCGTCTTACGGTGCGGTTTCGTACCAGGCAGGGGATGGCAACAGAGTCTGGTAGTACTTTCGAAAGCGGAGGAGAAGAATCAAGTCTGTTCTACTATCGAGGCCATCCCAGATGGACGCCATTCATCCGTACTATGTGACGGAGTGTACGCCCGAGAACGAACCCACAGACCGCAACGGGGAGTCCAAATCCAGCTGCGAATAGTATCGCCATACCCACTGCGTTTGGAAGCGACACGACCTGGTTTCCCCACGTGTAGGTGACGGTCGTTCCGTATCGGGTAACGGCTGCACCAAAGATGGGTGCGCTCACGAGGAGGCCTGTCGGGAGCAGTCCCGAATTGGCACCGGCACTAATCGCTCCGAGCACGAGCAAACTGCCGACGGCGAGGAAGATAGCCAGCGATGGGTCGGTGCCGAACCACGTCCCACGGACCCAGACGGTCAATGTCTCGTAGCCGACTGTCGAGACGACTCCCCAGGACGTTACGAGCGCCAATACCGGGGATAAGAGCGCGATGACCAGCGAAACGTCGTGACGCGTCCCCAGGACGACGGTTCGTAGCGGCCCGGTCACGAACTGTTTGACAGGCCCGGAGAGGACCATCCTCGATTTGCTGTGGGCACTGGCTCCAGCGACCAGACCGCGCGAGTGAGTCGATGAAGGAGGTCCCATATCGTCAGCGTCATCGAACGGATAGCACCGGCTATTCGTTCCACCGTCACAACGAGGAACATAGTCGCGTCGGTAGCCGCAGACTGGAGGGAGGACCAATCGGAGCGCATATTCGAGGATTACTACCGAATCGGCATAGCCACGCGGTAAACTAAAACGCAAATTAAAGCCTCTGAATCGGTCACCTTATCCCTGACAGCACTCGCGTAGTTCGTCGAGGACGTGCTGCAGAGAGGGGGCGAATCATCACTCTACCCGTTCTACATCGCTACTTTCGAACCTTTCGCCCCCCTCATCACCGCCGGTCACGTTGACCTTCCACCCATCAGCCTCGACAATTTCCCTGATGATACCTAGTCCGTACCCAGTCCCTCCCTGGGACGTTGAGTAGCCAACATCGAAAAATTCGTCACGCGAATCTGAGGGTGCCGAGGGGTTTCAGAATCCGCAGAGATGAAACTGCTGTCTATCACCCCATAGAACTATATTTCAGATGTTTCAATGCATTTAATGATCAGCTACTAGTATGAAAAATCCACTGTATACCACGCTAACGTTCCTATTTGTCATCATGGTCGTTTTCGCTGCCGGACCAGCAACGGGAGCGACCACACCGTCACCCCCTCCCGCGGATCACCGAGAGTCGCCGGAGCTGAGACCGTCTGTGGGAACGGGTGGGGGAGTAGCGCCGGCGGCGCAAGTCGAATTCGAGACGAAAGGCTCGGGAGCGGTACAGGAACTCGTCATTGTCGAGCGTGTCGACCGTGATGGTGACGGCTACGCATCGGGATTCCGCCTCAAGGTCGTCAGCGACACGCGTCCGAAGGACCCAAAAGAGAACGGCCAGGCCGGGCGGTCGACAGCCAAACTGTTCTCGGTCCTCATCGGGGGTCCGTTCAAGAAACTGCATAATTTCTTCACCAAAGAAGCGTCGGATGAATTCTTCGCCCCCGGCCAAGTGGTGCGAGCGGTTACCGCCGACGGGACCCGCGATGTTGTGACGTACCGGCCCATCGGCCCGAAAAAGTACCTCGGCCCCGGCGAAGAAGCCGACGAAACGCCGCTTTTCGTCGGAACCGCACGCGAGGGGTCGGCGTGGACACACGAGAGTCACGCCATCGGAATGTCGCAGTTTCTCGGACCAGACGAGGAGCGAACGACCATCGAATCAGTCACGCTCGAAGCCTGCTGGGATCCAGAAGCGAGAGGATCACTGACGGGGAAAGACTTCGATGCATGCCTCCAGCCGACTGACATCCCCGACCAGGGCTTCGCCGCCATATTCGACTCGCTATACGGCACACCGCCGTTCGTGTTCGTCCCCGACGAGCCGCTGAAGGTCGAATCCCCCGAGCAGGACCAGACCGAGACGATGACCGTCACGTCGAACGTCGACGGAGCCGTCGTCACGATCGACAGAGAGCGCGTCGGGACGACGCCGTGGAGCGGAGAGGTTCCGACCGACGTGGGGAGGGACGGCCCAGTCCGCGTCACTGTGGCCGACCAGGGCTATCTCCCTGAGACGCGCCGCATGTCCGAGCCACGTGACATCGATACACGACTGTCAAAGATCGAGCAACCGATAACGGTCCGCACCGCGACCCCGGGCGCGACCGTCTTCGTCGATGGCGAAGTCGTCGGCGTGACGCCATGGAGCGGCGAGCGGTGGGTCGAAGGCACTTACGACGTGTTCATCAGTGCCGACGGGAAGGCTCCGAGTCAGTTCACCGACGTCAGGGCGGGTGATACCATCTCGACCGAACTGGTGAACGACAGCCTCATCACGAGCATCGCCGAGCCGTCGCTGGACGACACGTCGCTCAACGGAACCACTGACACCTCGACGAGCGAGACATCGGGTGATAGTGATTCAGAGCCGGAGCTTCTACTCACGAACACAGACATCACCGACGCTCAGCTCGAAACGGACCTTAGCCAGATACAAGATGTCCAGCTCGTCGCCTCGCGGTTCGAGGCGAGCGAGGCGACCGTTGCCGTCGGCGAACCGGTAACGCTGACAGCAGGACAGTCGTACAGTCTTCTCGGGAGTATCACAGCCTACGAATGGTCCTTCGGCGACGGTAGCACCACGGGTCAGCTCACAACCGCCAGTCGGACACATACGTACACCAGTCCGGGGACGTATCCCGTCGAGCTCACAGTCCGGGATGGGAATGGTAACACTGACACTGCGACGACGACAGTAACCGTGAGAGACACACCACCGAAAGCCGCGTTCGCTCCAAACACGTTCGATTCACAGACGGGTGAGGCGGTGTCGTTCGATGCCCGTGGGTCGACCGATGCCGAAGGCCCCATCGATTCGTATCGCTGGACGTTCGGCGATGGGTCGAGTGCGACCGGGGCGACCCAGACCCACACGTACACCAGTGGCGGGAACTACACTGTTCGGCTAACGGTCTCCGACGATGGCGGGAACACCGCCGTTCGCGAAAAGCGTATCGACGTTACTGTTCCGAACGTGCGCCCGTCTGCCGATTTCACCTCGTCAATCGACCGGGAAGCCGGTACCGTGACGCTCGACGCGAGTGAGTCCGCGGACGACGACGGGAATATCACCCAGTACGTCTGGACCTTCGAGAACGGGACGGTGATGACGGGCGAGCGAGTCACCTACGACGCAACGGAGACGGGCTCACGCGACGTCGAACTGCTGGTCGTCGACGACGCGGGTGGGTCTGCGACGGTAACCAAGACAGTCAGCAACACTGAAGAAGTACAGACCGAGACAGCGAAGACGGTTGCTCCCGCCACTACGGAGAAGACGCCCGCCGAAATGACTATGACTGAGACTTCGACCCCCTCTGAGGAGTCGGGCGACGGGATACTTGCTGCGCTGGGTGATCTTCTCCAGGAGATTGTCAACGTATTCGGATAGGACTCGCTCTGAACGAACAAACAACGGACTGGCCACACGTCGTAACCGACTTGAGTTTCGGACCGTTGGTGACGAAGTCGAGTTCAATCCTGTTGCTACATCTAGGTCGATGTCGCAACGAGCCTGAACGGACCGTGATACAGCAAGTAGATGGCAGGGATTGTTACGAGAGACGCGGCTTGCAGTCACGACGAGAATCTCACCGCCAAAAAATCGGCTTTCTGCTCCCAATCGTGGTTGGTTTTCCGACTGGGTTGGACACCCAGTGACTCGAGCAATTCGACGGAAGTCGATTACGAGTGCCAGTGAGTGATGAACTCGGTCACTGTCTGAGAGAACTCCTCAGGGTACTCCAGGAATATCATATGTCCGCATCGGTTGAAGATTTTCATCCGAATGTCGGCGTTCTCCTGCCCAATCATGTCGAACGCGGCCAACGCCATAACCGGCGGCACGGTCGGATCGTCGCGTCCGAAAACGTACAGAACGGGCATGTCGAGGACCCCCGCTTTGATACGCTGGTGCGTCTCGTTCATGTGCTCGTCGAGTGAAGCCTGCCAGTGCTCCATCTCCCCCTGGTCGTCCATGATTCGAGCAGTCTCTCGAGCCTTCTCCCGCCGTTCCATATAGGCAGCGGTGCGGCACCGCAGGTCCGTGATGTACGTTTTTTCGTGGGAGTAGTGCGAATAGAAGTATTCCATCCACTCTGGGTCGGTTTTTTGCAGGCCGAACTCGTCCATCTCGAAGATGATATTGCGCCGATGCATGCCGTCGCCAGCGGCCGGGCCGAGGGTCGCGCTGTTACATATGATAAGCGAGTCGACCAGATCCGGTATCTCGACGGCGACACGGGTCGCGAGACCGCCGCCGCGTGACCAGCCTGAAAGATGGAACGAGTCCAACTCGAGGGCCTCGACGAACCCGATGATGTGGTCGATGTCCGACTGATACCGGAACTCCGACGGATCGTCGGGGTTGTCGGTCAATCCGCAACCAATTCGATCGACGGCAAGCACCCGGAATTCTTCACTGAGATACTCGAACGTCTTGGACCAGGAGTTCGCGCTGCTTGAACCGCTCCAGTTGTTCCCATGGATGAGCACAAGTGGGTCACCGCGGCCGACGTCGTAATACCTGGTCCGGAGACCATCGACCTCGACGAAGCTCGGCTCGTAGCCGTCGATACCGGCATGCTCAGGGATGTCGGTGAAAAGGTCCGTCTCCGCGTCTGTCGATGCAGTCATCGTATTTTAAGCACAAATGCGCAATTTTTTTGTCTTATTTCCATTCAATGTCCGAAATTACAGTATATTATAAAAATATTTTGGATTATGGATACTGATTACTCGATATTATTAATACACCAATCGTGGGCCAGTTGTTGTTGTAACCCACTTCTTTGAGCCGAAACACCAATAGATGGCCGATGGCACGGACTGACGGCTGAGCGGACCGCAGAGGCTGGAACAAGTGTTATAATTATTTAATCATATGTGGATATTCGACCAATTTTCAAAATATTATAGGCAAATTAAGTGATGATTTTAAATATTCGAGTCAGTTTTTGAATGAATACGTGCTACAATCTACTCTGCGAAGATGGAATGGCGGGCAAACCATTGGTTGCGCCGATGTGTCGAGTGGTTACCGAACGTCTGAGGACGGCGACAGGCTGGGACGAACAGTGGTTAACAAGCGTTCACCCGGGGAATGAGTGGTGTGAAGGGCGAGTGGTCACGGGGACGACTCGTCGAAAAGTGGCGCACCGTCATCGGCCTCGGATGGCCGATAACTGTCCAGACGTCGATTCGGACTGGGATGCGGACGACGGACCTACTCGTGACCGGACTGTTCGGTCCAGCGGCCATCGCTGCTCTCGGCCTCGCAAACCTGTATACACGGATCGCGTTGTTTACCGGGATCGGCATCGGGACCGGCGCGCTGTCATTGTCGAGTCAAGATACCGGTAGCGGCGCCGAGACGAACAAGAATATGGCAATCTCGGCAGCACTGTTTCTGGGCATCCTGATCGGGATTCCATTGGCATTGTTTGCGGTGTTCTTCTCAGGACCGGCCCTCAGTATCTTCGGGGCGACGCCCGATGTCATCGCCCTCGGTGTCCCGTACCTGGTAATCGTCCTCGGTACGGCACCGGCTCGACATGTCACGCTCATCGGTGAGAAGGCGCTACAGGGCACGGGTGATACAATGGCGCCCATGTACATCCGAGGTGGGGCGAATCTGGTGAACATCGCTGGGACAGTGGCTCTGGGGCTGGGACTGGGGCCGCTCCCCCGCCTCGAAGTCATCGGCGTCGCTATCTCAACAGGGGGAGCGAACGTTCTCGCGGGCCTGGCTGTGATCGCATATATGCTGAGTCCGCGGTCTGATGTCGCCCTCGTAAGGCCAGACGACCTAGTCATTATGAAGCAGATCGTCACTGTTGGTTTCCCTCGGGCCGTTCAGGGTCTCTCTCAGACTGCTGCCGAATTCCCGTTGAGCGCGATTCTTGTAGGTTTCAGTGTCGAAATTTACGCCGCTTATCAGGTCGGCCGACGGGTGGCCCAGCAGCTGACTGGCCCGCTAGCCAGAAGTCTGAACGTGGTCTCCAGCATCCAGATCGGACAGGCGCTTGGCGCCCAACAGCTCGAGGAGGTTCGTTTCAACACGGCGGCACTGGCACTACTCGGACTCCTTACGACGGCGACACTGGCCACTGGGATGTTCTACTGGAGTGATATGCTCGCGAGTCTCTTCGGTGACGACCAGGCAACCCGGGCAGCAGCGTCAGTGTTCATTCAAGCCTTCGCGGTCGCAGCAGTCCTCAGGACCCTCTCACGGATTTACGCCGGAGCTCTGCAGGGCGGTGGAGAGACGATAAAACCGTTCCTGGCCGAACTCATCGGCGGGACTGGACTGCTGCTCGGTATTACCTACGTCGTCGGTGTCCTCCTTGGTGTCGGCGTACAGGCCACCTACGCCGGAATCGTCATTTCTGGACTGGCACGACTACTGCTTGTATTCGTCTGGTATCGCGACCCCAGTTGGATGCGGTCCGCCCTCGACGGAATGCAGACTCGGGGCAGTATTAGTAACGACTGACTGTGCGACCAGCGACACAGATGGTATTGCATCAGAGAGACCAGATTCAACGGGACGTTAGCGGTGAGTAGTCTGAAATCAGAGATTGAGTACTGACTGTTTACATGGTGTACACATCAAATGTAAGAACACAGCGATCAGCTGCCCGCAGCCGTGTCAGCAAACGGCTAATTTCCCGGTCTACACCGTCATCGACGTGGAATTGAGAACCTGGCCGATCAAGTTCTGTGCGGATTGACTGGCTTCGGATTCGGTGCCTCTTCGTTTTGGAATTTTTAATAATTTCTAATACTAGTACATATATATCCAATTTTTGCGAGGAACAGTACACTTTTATCAGGGTATTGTGGATATAAGGTTGATGTCTGACCAATTGACAGAGGCCTATGTTCCGGACGAGGTTCCGGACGAGGATTTAGCATATTTCGCGAAGAGCGACGACCGGGTCGAGTCACTGCGACGAGAGTGGGGCGAGAACGTCGCACTGCTGGTCGTCGATATGACGAACGCGTTTGTCAGTGACGAGTACTACCTCGGACGCTCAGATACCGGACAGCCAGCTATCGACGCCAACGCGGAACTCATCGAGGCTGCGCGTGCGGCCGACGCGCCGATTATTTATACGCGTGGAACCGACGCCGACCACTTCCCACCAGCGTACCAGGGAACGACCAAATCTGCGGGCGACCGCGACGAGGAATTCGCGGCGATGTGGGAGACGGGCAATCAGATTCACGATGACATCGCTCCCGAACCAGAGGACATAGTCATTCAAAAGCCACGCGCGAGCGCATTTTTTGATACGCACCTCGCGAACCTGTTACACCACTATGACGTGGACACACTCATCGTAACCGGCATGACGACGAGCGGGTGTGTGCGTGCGTCGGTCGTCGATGGCCATTCATCGAACTTCCAAGTAGTCGTTCCGATCGAGGCAGCTGCTGATCGGTCGGTTATCTCGCACAAGATTTCGTTGTTCGATATGGATATGAAATACGCTGACGTACTCCCTGTCGAAGAGGTTGTGGACGAAATTGGGGCGACGGCAGCAGCGGTGGCAGACGACTAAGAACCCCCCAAAATCATACAGTCGTGGGATTTTCCGACAGTACCTGCTATACAATTTCTGATTTTTTACGTAATAATATAATTAGTAGACGATTAGCCAGTAGTTTTATATATGGCTGTAAGAACAGTCGAGTTGTAAGATGAAATCTGAACGATTCGGTACTAAGCGAGACCAGAGATGAGCAAAGAGAAAATGAGCCGATACGACCGACGAACGATACTAAGAACGAGTGGAATCACCGCTGCGGCACTCCTTGCTGGCTGTTCGGGCGGTGGCGATGGCGGGAGCGGCGGTGGCGATGGTGGGAACGGCGGTGGCGATGGCGGGAGCGGCAGTGGCGATGGTGGAAGCGGCAATGGTGGGTCGAGCAACGGCGACCTTCAGACGCTCAATGTGATGACGAGCCAGCCGGCGACGACGCTTGACCCACACATGACTGGCGCAATTCCAGACTCCCATATCATCTACCACAGCCTGGAGAACCTGATGTTCCGGAATGCCGAGGGCGAACTCATTCCGATGCTCGCGACCGACTGGGGGCGGGAAGAACCCGGTCGCTTCCGCTTCCAGTTGCGCGAGGACGTCCAGTGGCACAACGGGAACGCCTTCACCGCTGATGACGTGAAATACAGCGTTGAACGGATTGTCGACGATGACGTCGGCGGAATCACCTCTCAGCGAAAGTCCTACGTTCCTGGTGTGACTGGCGCGGAAGTCATCGACGAAACCACGGTCGACATCATCTCGGACTCGGTCAACCCACTCATCATCCCAGCGTTCTCTTCGTTCCTCGGCGTCGCAATCATGAACAAGGAGTGGATCGAGTCACGGGAGCCCGAAGAGGTAGCGCTGGACATGAACGGTACGGGACCCTTCGTGCTGGAGAGCTTCGAACAGGGAGTCAGTGCGACGTTCAGCAGCAACGACGACTACTGGGGTGACACCCCACCGATCGCAACGGCGAACTTCAGTTACTCCGGGGAGGCCTCAACCAGGGTGAACGGACTGTTAGCCGGCGAGCAGGACCTGACTGTAAACATCCCACCACAGGACGTCCCGCGTGTCGAAGATAACGAGGGGACCGCGGTGAAAAACGTTCCCAGTACGCGGATCTGCTTCGCTGCGATGCGACCGACTGTCGAACCATTCACCAGTAAAAAGTTCCGTCAGGCGATGAACTACGCGATCGACGTCGAGGGGGTCATCGACGACGTGCTTTCCGGCTTCGGGACGCCGACCGGTCAGCCGACGTTGCCAATGATGTTTGGCCACGACCCCGACATCGAACCGTATCCCTACGACCCAGAGCGGGCCGCACAGCTCGTCGACGAGAGTGGGTTCGCGGGCGTCGAGCTGAACCCACCCTGTCGGCTGGGGCGGTATCTCAAGGGCGAAGAATGGATGACAGCCTGGTGTAACCAGATCGACGCGCTCCCCAACGTCAGCTGTGAGCCGAACCTCATGGACTCGGCATCGTTCGTGAGCCGACTCGGAGCGACCGGCGACCAGCGCATGGACTTTTTCATCTGGGGCTACGGCCAGCCGAGCTTCGACGCGAGTGCAACTATCCGATCGAACCTCACCGGCGAGTACCGCGGTACGTTCCGGGACGAAGAGCTCCGAGATCTCATGGATCGGGCCGACAGCGCTGGCGATCGCGATGAACGCGAGGCGCTCCTTCAGGAGGCCAACCGATGGTGCCACGAAGAGGCCGTCTGGATCTTCATGCACGGACAGTCCAGCATCTACGGACAGAATACCGACTACGAATGGCGGGCGCGTTCCGATGAGCTACTCAACGCTAACGATATCGCTCCCAAGTGAGATAGACGATGAGACAACTTTCGCAATTCCTGGCCAAGCGGTTCGGTCAGGGTGTGTTCGTCGTCTGGGGGGTGATAACGGCCGTATTCGTCCTTCGAGGTATCTCTCCGACAAACCCGGCACAGCTCGCAGCACCCACCGACGCGACGGCAGAGCAGATCCAGCAAATCGCCGAAGAGCTAGGGTTAACCAGGCCGATATACGAGCAGTATTTCGCGTACCTCATCGAAGTCGCTCAGGGAGATCTCGGCTACTCGTACATCACAAGTACCCCTGTGGCCCCCCAGATATTTGGCAAGCTTGGCGCGACTATCGAACTCGCCGTCTTCGGGATTCTGTTCGCACTGGTACTGTCGATTCCCCTGGGCGTGATAAGTTCGACGCGGCGTAACGAAGCACCTGATTACGTGGCGAACCTGTCGTCCCTGGTTGGCGTTTCGACCCCGAACTTTTGGCTCGCAATAATGCTCGTCTTGCTGCTCTCGGTCCAGATCGACCTGTTACCGACGAGCGGCCGACCAGTGGGATTCCTCGGCGTAATCGGCGCACTGGCAGCATTCCAGATCGACCCGCTTGTCAGCTGGGTTAGCCACATGGTGCTCCCGACACTCGCACTGGGAACCTATCTCATGGCACTGATGACCCGGCTGACGAGGAGTGGGATGATCGAGGAGCTGTCGAAGCCGTACGTCCAGACAAACCGAGCCAAAGGACTGCCCGAGGTGCTCAACCGTTACAAACACGCACTCCGAAACAGCCTGGCCCCGGTGGTGACAGTTGTCGGTCTCCAGCTGGGCAGGCTTATCGGCGGATCAGTCGTCATCGAGAGCGTGTTCGCGTGGCCCGGTATCGGCTCGCTGTTCATCCGGGCGGTCAACACAGCCGACTGGCCTATTATCCAGGGGACGCTCATCGTCGTCGGTATCGCGTATGTCCTCGTCAACATCGGAGTTGACCTCGTCTACGCACAGCTAGACCCACAGGTGGTGGTGACCTGATGGCATTACTGTCGCCGCGAACGATTTCGAACCTTCGACGTGAGTTGAGTGCAAGCCTGATAGCGAAAATCGGCCTCCTACTGGTGGCGCTCATCCTGCTCATCGCCGTCTTTGCGCCACTGATTGCGCCCTACAATCCATCGGTCCAGGAGACAAGCAGAGCGCAGTTGCCGCCAATCGGCATGACCCTCAGTGATTCCTCGACGCAACTCGTCGATGGTGAGATAACCGAAGTCGAGTCGACCCGACGTGGGACGTGGGCCCATCCGCTCGGCACGGACGGACTCGGTCGTGACATGCTCTCCCGGGCGATATACGGCGCGCGGACCTCGCTGTTGGTCGGGTTCACAGCGATGCTGATCTCCACCCTGGTCGGGTCAGCCGTTGGACTCACCGCCGGCTACTACGGCGGGCGAGTTGACGATGCGATGATGCGTGGGGTTGACGTGATACTCGCGTTCCCCTCCCTGATCGTCTCGCTGTCGCTCATCGGTGTCTTTGGCAACGTTGCGATACAGATTCCGGATCCAATCGTCCTGCTCGGTTTCGCCGAGGGAATGCCCAGAACGGCTGTGCTTCCCGCGACGATTACGATCGCCATTGCGTCGACTGGATGGGTCTGGATCGCCAGAATTGCCCGCGGTGAGGCTATCTCGGTGGCGAACGAGGACTATGTCCGGGCTGCTCGTACTACCGGGCTGTCCGACGCCCGAACAATCATCAGACACGTGTTGCCAAACAGTATGACCGCGATAATCGTTCTCGCAACCATCCAGATAGCGACGATAATTATCATCGAGAGCTCGCTATCGTTTCTCGGTTTCTCGGGAACGACGCTCTCATGGGGCTTCGACATCGCGCAGGGACGTGACTATCTCGCGACGTCGTGGTGGATCGCCACCGTGCCCGGCGTGATGATCGTCCTCGCGGTGATCGGCATCAACCTCATCGGTGACTGGCTCCGCGATGCGCTGGACCCTGGCATTGATAGAGGAGGGGCGAACTCATGACAGAAGATCTACTCCGTGTCAGGAACCTCAAGACACGGTTCTTCACTGCGGAGGGACAGATAAACGCCGTCGAGAATGTGTCGTTCGACCTCCGCAAGGGCGAGGTGTTCGGTATCGTCGGCGAATCCGGTTCAGGCAAGAGCGTTACAGGCTTGTCGGTCATCGACCTCATCGAGTCGCCGGGTCGAATCGTCGACGGGGAGATCTGGTACCGATCTGAGGAGCTCGCGACAACCTTCGCCGGGAACAGCGAAGTGGCCGTCGACGGGGAGTTCGTCGACCTCCGGACAGTCCCTCAGCGCCAGCGGGATTATCTCCGTGGAACGGCCTTCAGCATGGTGTTTCAGGATCCGTTGAGTAGCTTCAATCCCAGTCTGACCGTCGGGGAACAGATCGCCGAAGCGGTCGAAAGCCAACGGCGGGCCAGCGCGAACCCCCGTTCCACCCGAACCCGGACGAGCGACTACGGGATCAGTTCGTTCCTGCTCGATAGCCTCAACCCCTGGCAGAGCTATGTCAGTGACGCCAGCAAGGATAGAGCCGTCGAACTGCTGGCGAGGGTTGACATTCCAGATCCAGCCCGCCGGGCAGAGGAGTACCCCCACCAGTTCAGCGGCGGAATGCTCCAGCGAGCGATGATCGCGCAGGCGCTTGCAGTCGATCCTGATATTCTCATCGCCGACGAGCCGACGACTGCGCTCGACGTGACGATACAGGCGCAATTGCTCGAACTGCTGTCGGAAATGCAGGCTGAGACAGACATGAGCATCCTGCTTATCACCCACAACCTCGGCGTTATCGCACGGCTTGCGGACCGAATCGGCGTGATGTATGCTGGCGAGGTCGTCGAGCGGGGACCCCGCGAGAATGTGCTGCAGAACCCGCACAATCCTTACACGGTCGGACTGCTGAACAGCATCCCACGTATCGACACCGACGCATCCGAGCGCAAGTCACTCGAGCCGATAGCGGGCAACGTTCCGAGCTTGCAAGACAGCGAGCTTGGTGACTGCTGTTACTTCGCTGACCGATGTCCAGAGCGCAAACCGGAATGCACCGCGGCCAAACCACGAGAGCGGTCGATCCCCGGTCAACCAGACCATCAGGCCCGGTGTGTGCTCGTGGACGAAAGTGGCCCATCGGACGAATCCGACGGCGAGGAAGTGCCGACGGAGCCACCAGTAGACGAGGTCAGAGGTATGAACGTGACTGATGCTGAAAGTAGGCCTGGGGAGGGGCGAGCCGATGACTAGCACCCAGACGCTCGTCCGGGTCGATAACCTTGCGAAGTACTTCGTCGACAGTGACGGGTTGTTGGACCGACTCCTCGGGAACGAACCCGAACAGGTCCGGGCCGTCGACGATATCTCCTTTACGATCAGACAGGGGGAGACGCTCGGGCTCGTCGGCGAGTCCGGCTGTGGCAAGTCAACGACCGCTGAGACACTTCTCGGGCTACACGAGCCCACGGACGGACAGGTTCGGTTCGACAACCGGGACGTCCACGGCCTGAATCGCGACGAACGGAAAGATTTCACCAGCCGGGTCCAGATCGTTTTCCAGGACCCCTCATCGAGCCTCGACCCGCGGATGACCGTCGGTGAAAGCGTTCGCGAGCCGCTCGACGCTCATGGAGCGATGACAAAGAGCGAGCGCAACGAGCGCGCAGGGGAACTGTTAGAACGAGTCGGCCTATCAGCTGACCAGACGGACCGCTACCCCCACGAATTCTCCGGCGGCCAGCAACAGCGGGTTGGAATCGCCCGGGCACTCGCACTCGACCCCGAGTTCATCGTCCTCGACGAACCGACGAGTGCGCTCGACGTCAGCGTCCAAGCCCAGATTCTCAATCTCCTCATGGACATCCAAGAGGAGTTTGGGTTGACGTACCTGTTTATCAGTCACGATCTCTCGGTTGTGCGCCACCTCTGTGACCGAATCGCAGTGATGTACCTCGGAGAAATCGTCGAGATTGGGCCGACAGACGAGCTGTTCCAAGAGCCGGCCCATCCGTATACGCGGGCATTGCTGGGCAGTGTCCCCCGCGTAACGGTTGAGGAGGCCGAACGCGAGGTCGAAACCCTGGAGACAGATGTACCGTCGCCGCGGAACCCGCCGTCGGGCTGTCGGTTCCATACACGCTGTCAGGCAGTAATTCCGCCGGCAGAGACCGACATCGACACTGAAGCGTACCGCAGTGTCCTCGACATGAAAATCGCGCTCGGCGATGGCGAACTGGACCCGGTGCCCCTGAGAGAACTTGTCTCGTCACAGAACATCAATCCGGCGGACCAACCAGCGGTCACCTCGTTCCTCCGCGAATTGTATGGTATTCCAGAGACACTCGAAGACAAGTACGCCGAGGACGCCGTCGAAAATGCACTGACGTTCGTCGCCAATGGAGAGATAGAAAACGCGTCCGAAATCATGCGTGTTGAATTCACAAGCGTCTGCGAGCAGGAACCACCACAGTCGATTACGGTAGCAGACGACCATCGCGCGGCATGCCTTCGACTCAGCGCGGAGTCTCCAGGAACCGAGGGCGACTAACTCGTGAGCCAAACCACCTCGAGCCGCCTCACGGCTGTGTGGCGGCGGGTGGGGTCACTGTCCTGGCCGATCGCGCTCCAGTCCATGCTTCGGACGGCGATGCGGACGACAGATCTGCTGGTTACTGGATTGATCTCGCCGGCGGCTATCGCTGCAATCGGGATTGCGAACCTCTACACCCAATTTCCGTTATTTCTAGGTATCGGGCTTGGAAGCGGCTCGATGGCACTCACAAGCCAGGATACGGGCCGGGGGTCGACTGTGTCTCGGGATAAGGCCATCTCGACGGCATGTCTGCTTGCCCTGCTGCTGGGGCTCCCGTTCGCGCTTTTCGGCTACGTACTTTCGACTGACGCGATGGAGCTGTTAGGGCCGCCAGCCGAAGTCGTGCGGGCGGGCAGCCTGTATCTCTCAGTCGTCTTGCTGACAGCGCCGGCACGGCAGGTAACGCTCGTCCTCGCCCGGGCGCTTCAGGGGACCGGTGATACACTCACGCCAATGTACATCCGCGGTGTCGCGAACATAGTGAACATCGTTGGGACCGTCAGCCTCGGGCTCGGTATCGGTCCGGTGCCGCAGCTGGGTGTATTCGGTGTCGGCATCGCCACCGCCGTCTCGAATGTCCTGGCAGCATCGATGGCCGTCGCCGTCCTGCTAAGCAACCGCACTGATATCTCGTTCGTGCGGCCTGATAACCCTGAAATCGCGGTGCAAGTTGTAACAATCGCCGCGCCCAGGGCAGTGCAAGGCTTTTCTCGGACAGCTGTGGAATTCCCACTCAACGCGATACTGCTTTCCTTTGGCGTCAACGTCAACGCAGGCTATCACGTGGGTCGACGGGTGTTTCAGCAAGTGTCCGCGCCGGTTGCGCGGAGCTTCAACGTGGTCACCAGCATTCTCGTTGGTCAGGCCGTCGGTGAACGCGATCCAGAGAAGGCAACCTTCATTGGCCGTGCTACGGCCCTGTTGGGCCTCGCTATCGCAGTCGCTATGGGTGCTGGACTGTACCTCGGTGCCGTCCCGCTGGCAAAGGTATTCTCCGACGATATGTCGACGGTTGCGGCGGCGACGTTCTTCGTCCAAGCGTTCGCCGTCTCGCTACCCTTTGCGATGCTCTTTCGCATCTTCGCTGGAGCGCTCGAGGGTGGGAGCGAGACCCGCGTCCCATTCCTTGTTGACCTGAGTGGTCTCTCGCTGTTCATGCTCGGGGTGCCCTACATCGGTGGTGTTCTGCTTGGCTACGGAGTCACGATGGTCGGCGTCGGCATCGTCGTCTACAGTGTCTGGCGAGCGGTGTTTGTCTGGGCCTGGTTCGCCCGAGACGGTTGGTATACCCGCGCAGGGCGGATGATGGACGCTCGCGAGAGCAGCCCCGGCGACTGATGCGCCCCAAGATACTCGTCAGCCCTCTAGTATCCCACCATATGATTAAATTATAGCGCACTAGTCTTTTATAAGTAAGGTTATCCTACAAAATATTGGACAATTATGCTAAAAATAGGAGAAATTCCGGATTGTTCTGAACAGATGTTCGAAAAGTATTCAGGTGCTGGAGTGCGCGAACGATGAGCGCCGAAGCGAAACCGCACGTCCACATCGTAGCGACTGGCGGGACGATCGCAAATGTCACCGGCGACTACGACAGTCCCGACGGCTTCCTGACTGCAGACGCGTTACTAGAGGAGATGCCCGAAATGGCAGCGGTAGCAGATGTTACCTCAACAGGTATCTCACGGCTGGGAAGTTCTTCGCTGAACCCCGCCGTCTGGTACGAAACGTACGACGAGATAATGACGCAGGCTGAAAGCGAGGACCCACCTGACGGCTTCGTGGTCACCCACGGCTCGAACACCTCTGAAGAGACAGCTTACTTCCTGAACCTGACGTTGAAAACAGACCTCCCCGTCGTCGTGACGGCTGCACAGCGAGGCGTAAACGCGACCGGTTCTGACGGATTTAAAAATCTGTTCGACGCTGTGCGGACCGCCGCCTCGCCCGACGCAATCGGGCGTGGCACGATGCTCGTCACAAACGACGAGATACATCACGCGCGCGATGTCTCGAAATTAGCGAGCAAGCGTCCGGACGCCTGGCAGTCCTCGAACTTCGGGAAAATTGGGCTCGCGACTCCAGGGCAGCCGGTTACCTTCTACCGATCGGTCGACCGGACGACCGCGCCCGAGACGGTGTTCGATATCGACAAGACACCTGTCGAGGACTTCCCGCTGACCGATATTCACATCGTCTACGCCTCGATGGGCGATACAGGGACGGTTGTCGACGCAATCGCCGAAGATGCGGCCGGAATCATCGTTGCAGGGTTCCTGACAGGCGGCGCTGCAAGTCCGGAGGGGCCGTCGCAGTCCGAAGCGCTGGAGCGCGCCGCTGAGAATGAAGTCCCCGTGGTCATGTGTACTCGCGGCAGCTACGGCAGCATCGGCCGAGAGCGTGTCACTGACTACCCGGGCGGCTACGGTATCGGCGGGGATACTCTTCGCCCGCAAAAAGCACGGATTTTGCTCGCGTTAGGGCTCACCGAAACGTCGGACCCGGAAAAATTGCAGGAGTTCTTCGAGACGTATTGAGGCGGATACCGTTGGATACGCAGCTGCAGTCGGATGGGTAGGAGGCACATCCTTTCGCGTGGAACAACGACTATACTGTATTAGGATGTCGAATTTATACAGTAATATAGTAAGAAATTGTTAAATAAGAGTGGGAAAGATATCACAGTCAGAGTTATGTACACTATTGAGGTGGATAATGGCCATCGTTAAACTCCATATCGGCCCGAGAACTGCACGGATTGGAGATGGGCGTCTGCGACCGTGCGACGCTGTGACGGCGGTGGACGTAAGTGTCTGAAATCGAATTGGTAGTCGCGTTCGTCCGGCCGGACAAACTGGGCGACGTGAAGACGGCGTTGGCGGCGGCTGGCGCTCCCTCGCTGACGGTTACAAATGTCTCCGGTCGTGGGTCGCAGGCCGAACAGGTCAACCAATATCGCGGCGAGAAGTACACTGTTGACCTCCACCAGAAAGTCAAAATCGAATGTGTCGTCGCCGAGATTCCTGCCGAAAATGTCGTCGAAGCTATTTCGGAGAGCGCACATACCGGCGTCCCTGGCGATGGTAAAGTATTCGTCCTACCAGTCAATGACGCAAAGCAGATCCGCACAGGCACTAAGGGCCCAGAAGCGGTTTGAGGCCGCCTGTTTTACTCAATACTGAGACACCCTATAGACCGGTCAGGCGGGATATGGTGGAACGCTAGGAGTTCGTTCGTGAGAGTGCATACAGAGAGCACGTATCAGTAACAGCATCCCCGCCTCGATTACTCTGAACGAGTCCAGTAAACGAGGGCCCAGACAGAAGCAGTCGCAACCACGACGTGCATCAACATGAGGACGACGACGCCGGGGACAGTGGCCGCAGGGTCACCAAAGAGCAAGCCGACATCGGGCAGAAACGAGAGGACGAGCACGACAGCGGCGACGCGGACGAAGTAGTAGTCCGCCCGGTCAACGTAGCGGCGGAAGCCTTGATAGACGACGACGGCACCGACGGCACCAACGGCTGAGAAAATGGCGACCGGAGGCACACTCAACGGCCGGAAGCCCGGCGCCACGCCCAGACTTGTCGCGCCGAGGACGATGCCCACGTTAACGAGGACACCGAGAACAATCGCGACACCGGCACGAACCGGCATAGAGGGCGCGTTGCTGTGCTGCGAGCTGTTTGATGCAGTTCCCATAACCACGAATTGGCGACAATACTAGATAAAGCCGTGACACTACGGGTCGCCGACCGTCGCTCAACGCCCAGACCGGCTATGAGCAGACCGGACGGAGAATTGGGGAGCAAATCCCACCGGTCGAGCGGGACGGGGCGGGAAGGGTATGTACTACGTACGAACTTTTCCCCCACAATCTTGCACGCGAGAAACCGTCTAACGGGTGTCCGTGTCAACTATGACCGCGGATGACGACAACTTCGAACCACTCGATACCGAAACAGCGGTAGAACTATTTGTCGACCACAAGTCGATGAACTGCTCAGAAGCGGTCCATCGTACGCTTCATACCATGAGGACATAATCGTTGAGATACCGACGAGTTGTGTCACCAGAATAAACGCCGTCGTCGCGAATGCTGCGACAGTTGCCATCGCATAGCCTGCGCCGACATCCCGCCGATGAGAGTACGGAAGCCGGTCCGGGCCGTACTGTTTACAGACGGCGATGATTCGTCCGAATAACTCCATACTCGATGGAAACGTCGTTCCCTGTATGAAATAATGTACCGTGTGCCCGGCACTATACGCAGAACCGAAGTGCTGAATACACGCTCTGTATTGACCGATATAGGGTTCTGACTTTGAGCGGAAGGACACTGGCCGATACGTGCCCTGTATCTCGCACGGCCGATTCAATGTTTCCAGAAGCTGTCAGAATCAGCGTGCAAGACTCGGAGGGTTTACTGACCCGCTGATACCTCAGAATCGATGTGAAACCAACGATGGCTTACTGCTGACTACACTCTCTATATCTTGCACGGAGGTACTGACTGGACACTGGTAGATTGTTGAGGCCGTGCTGCATACAGAGCGCAAATCGGTCGCGGTTGTTTGGATGTTGGTGCGGAAAAACGCGTCTGGTCAGTTCGAATTCACCGAGCCAGGGCGGTCGATTAGGCCACGTTCGAACTCTCTGAGAAGAGACGCACACCCGTCGGGCATGGGTCCCTCCGTTTGAACGCAACCAAACATAGACGGAAACCGGTCGAGCAGCCTACCGGTGGAGCGCTCGTCCTTTCGACGTACTCCTCGGACCATAAGAGCCAGGACTGGTTTTATCTCCATCGTCGTCGAAATACCCTCGAATGTACGACCGAATTTTGTTATCGACCGACGGCACGGTCGCCTCTGAGGAGGCCGAATCGCATGCAATCGAATTAGCAGCAGCTCACGACGCCGTATTGCACGTGCTCTACGTCGTCGACGAGGATGTGGTGACGTCCTATAGTGGTGATGAGTACGTCGACGAATCTGAGGGTCCGGAGCACGGCTTGGAAGAGCTGGGCAGAGACACAATCGACGATATCCTCACCAAAGCAGACGAGCGCGGCATCGAGGTCGTCAAGGCCCTACAGCAAGGCCGCCCCGCGGAGCGGATCGTGACGTACGCTGACGAGAGCGACATCGACCTGTTGGTGCTCGGGACGAAGCGCCGACCCGCGGAGTACCGAGCGCTTCTCGGGAGCGTCACCGATCGGGTCCTCCGGTTGACGACGCGGCCAGCGACGGTGATAAAGACAGAAGTCAGCGAGTAGCCCCGCAGCCAACGTTCTCGATTCACCGCCAACGGACTGGAATTCGCAGGTCCAGTGTGCTGACTGTATTCTCTGTATCGGTCACGCTGCTTTTGACTGAGGTTTGAGAGCTTGTTCAGACGGGAGGAAAACGAAAGCGCGTATGGAGTATGGTGGGAACGCTTTTCTGCAAGAGGTATGTCAACCTAGTGAATGAATAACGTGCCTCCTGAGCGAGTGCTCGCTGATCTCGAACTTACTCGCGGGCTTACGATTCAGATGCTAGCAATCGGCACTCTGGGGATGCTCGTCGGATGGACGCTCTTCAGCGGCCTCTATCAGGTTACAACCGGGAACATCGTAACGTTTCAATTTGCGCCGGCATCGGTCGGGTGGCTTGCAACCCCACTGAATATTCTCGTCCTCGTGTTTCTCGGAACGGTGATTCTCGTTCCCCACGAGTTGCTCCACGGACTCGCAATCCGATATTACGGTGGCGAACCTCGATACGGTGTCGGTGTCGCTCACTTCGTCCTCCCGTATGCGTACGCGACGACCGACCACGAGTTCACACGCAACCAATTCATCGTGGTCCTCTTGACGCCCCTCGTCGTGATGACGCTCGTCGGCGTTCCCCTGATGCTTCTACTTGAGTGGGGGTGGCTGGCCATTCCATTGACGTTGAACGCCGCCGGGGCAGTCGCGGACGTCTGGATGACGCTCATGGTGGTAAGCTACCCGGCACACATTCGCATCGTCGATCACGAAAACGGCGTTAGAATCCTCGGACGGGATAGTGATCGACCGCGGTCACTGTCGATAACATCGCTCGTCTGGGACGCACTCGCCGGAGCAGCAGTGGCGTTGTTCGGTGTGGGGATTCTGCTTGCACTTGCTGGTCCGATACTCCTCTCGGCGCTCGGTGTCGAGTCAATAACGGTCGGGAAACCCGGAACCCTCACGTATCTCTTCGCGTTCGTCAACACCCCAAATGAGATCTCGATTAGCCTCGGTCCGGGTGTCCTGAGTGTGGGCGGCCTGCTTGGATTACTGTATGCGTTCATGCGGAGCTATCGCCGAGGCAAACGAGCACCCACAGAGGCCACATAGAACACTCTCCTTTGACGTGATAGCTCCGCTGAGCGAAGATCAGTTGGCTACTGCAGACACAGTGTGCATCTGTCTCAGTCGTCTCTCGATGTCCGGCGAGGCCAGTACTGAATAGCGGTACTCGCGTATCACCCATTCATGGAAGAGACTCCACTGTTCCGTGAAGTCCAGCGATTTCGCCAGCCGTGGCTCTGGACACTCCTCGGGGGCGTTGCGCTCCTCATGATCGTGTTGGGGCCCGTTTCGTGGGGCGGACTCGTTGTCGTCGGGGCGGTCGCCGGGTTCGTCTTCAGTCTTCGTCTCACGACGGAAGTGAGAGGTGACGGCATCTACCTCAAAATGTGGCCGATCCATCGTTCGTTCCGTCGAATACCGTGGTCAGAGATCGAACGCTACGAAGCCAAAGGGTACAGCCCACTCCGTGAGTTCGGCGGCTGGGGAATTCGCTGGGCACCTGGGAAACTTGCCTACAACGTACGTGGTAGTCGAGGGGTCTGGATTGAACGGATGAACGAGCGTGACGTGCTTGTTGGGTCACAACACTCGGAGGAGTTCGTCGAGGCCATCGACGAGGCGATACGGTAACACCGTCTCTGCTTAGAAGTTTGGACCGATACCTAATCCGGTAATTGACCTGAATGTTTGAGACTGTCCGGCCCTGTTGACATCCTTCGAACCAGAGGCAACTATAGGGCTGCATACAGACAGTGCCCTCAGTAGTTTGTCCTGTTTCAATCTAAGCGGAGCGAACCGGCCGATTGTGTGGAAACGTCCGTCCACAGTTTCACAGCAGCTCGCTTCCGTTCACCCATCGCCACAATTCAGCACCACTCCAGCAAGCGTACAGCACTGAGAGGGGAACGAGGACATAGAACGGGTCTATCTGTGTTATAAGGAGGTCAAGAGAGACTGTCCCCGGTGGCGTATATAGAACCGTTGTAACGAGGACGGCGACGCCGACGAGGACATTGGACAGATGGAACAGCCACGCATCGATACGAATGAGTATGTCCCCGGCGGCATCCATATGCACACCACGAGTGTTTGGGGTGAAAAAACGTCGGTCGGTTCGGAAGTGCCGGGCATAGAAACTAGCTCTACAGTTCATTTGTATGGCAGATGGCAACCGAACAGTGACCGCGACGCGGTCTGTATGAAGCAGGAAGCTCTGTTGACATCCTCAGAATTTGAGACATAGGGGGTGCGAGATACAGAGAGTATGTGCAGTACAAGGATTCCACCAGGTCCACGGCAGACGCCGACACATCCCATCGTCGCGTTAGGATTCAAAGACAGGTCCTCCACCGATTCACAGCTAGAGTGGACGACGGAACACGTCGCAACCGTCGCTGTTATTCTTTGTATTGGACATAACTGAGATAGTGTCCACGTGGATTATCGAGGTACAGACGCCGCCTCACGCCGACTCGCGCGTAACAGGAGGATGCCGAGGCCGACGAACCAGACGATCTGGGTGAGGCCAAAGATGCCACCGCCGATCTCGCCGAGCGCCGGGATGGCAGAGAGGATGCCTGCCGTGCCGACCACGAGGCCGACGTAGTTCAGCGCTCGGTGCAGTGCCCGCGTCCGTAGTGCGACCACGCTCACGAGGAGGGTCCAGATACCGCCGACGATCTCGTTGCCGCCGCCAAGCCCGTCGATGACTGGGCTGACCGCCAGCCAGACCGTTGTCGCCTGCGCCGGGTCAGTGGCGAAGAGGTCGACGACCACGCCCATCGCGATGGTGGCTATCATACCGCTGGCGATGACGAGCCCGGCCCAGATCAGTCCGAACGCGGTCGTCGCCCCCATCAGCATCGGTGCGTCTGTCTTGAGGCGCGCGTGGAGTGACAGGACGAGCGCTACCAAAACGACGCCGAAGACCACATAGATGAGTAGGTACATCGCGTACAGACTCGTCTGGTTCGCCACGAACAGTTCGATCTGCTGGAGTGGCCCGGTGACGTTCGCAAAGTCAAGGACCACGAGGAAGTACACGATGCCGGCCACGTAGATCGCCGCTTCGGTGAGCGCTGCCAGCCCGCCGATCCGCAGGTAGTTCCACCGACTCACACCGGTCGGCCGCTCAATACTCTCGACTGCTTGGTTAGTAGACGATACCACTTTATATCACTTAATCTACAATAGCCATCTGAGGAGATAAGGGTGTCGCAGGTGCCGCACTCGTTAATCAGACTGTCCTCGTCCCTATCCAGACGATTCAGACGAGCTCGCGGTCTTGCCCCACAGTCGAGAAACAAGATCGTCCACAGCACACCGAGTGTGTCTGGACTGCGGACTACTTGATCGGATTCCGACCGAGCACTGTCGAGATCCTGGCGAGCACGCTCAAGAGAGAGCGTTGCAGCCACCATGGGACCGCCGCGAGACGCACGTCCGCCCGGTAGTGAGATAGCACCGCCGCCACCGCGAGTACGTCCGGCTTCCCGCCTGCACTGGCTTCATAGAGCGCTCGAATCGCGGCTTCGAATTCGCCTGGTGGGCGTAGCGTCGTCCGAACGACAAGCGTGTCGGTGCCGCTGTTCCGGATACTATGGGCCTCGCCAATCTCGATAGTCAGCGACTCGCCAGGAAGCAAACTGTGGATTTCGCCGCGTACCGTTATGTCGGCTTGACCCGCAACGACCTCCGAGTGAGCCTCCGCCCTCGGGTGAAAACGGGCGGGGCCACTGTCTATTCCCGGTGGGAGAACACCTTCCATCAACAAGTACGCGCCTTGTTCGTCAACACTGTGTTCAAGGAACTTGATAGACGCGCCTGTCGACACGTCCTCAACGGTATTCGGATACCCAGGTAGATCGTCGTTCCTAGATCCATCTGGTGTCATCGACTGTTGCGTATCTGCCCGAGATTCCATCCGGTCTAGTAGCACTCCGTCAACCCTAATCATTCCGAGAGAAGAGAGTTCTTAAGAAACGGGTACCTCCGAAAGAGCACATCACAGCCGCCGCTTGTTGTTCTCATCGTATGCTCGGAGGCCCTGCGCCGCGAGTTTGACCGTTCGCTCGATCCGCTTTTGCCTGGTCTCGTCCGTCTTGGCCTCCTCGACGGCCGCGATGAAAGCATACTGGTCCGTATTCGAGAAGTTCTGGAAGTTCTCCCAGGCGGTTTCGTCCGCACGCAGCGCTGCCTCAAGTTTGGCCGGGACTTCGTGGTCGTCGCCGAGGCGATATGCAGTTGCCCACTCGCCCGTTTCTTTCGCCACTTCGACGAGTTCCATTCCGGCCGGGGTCATCTTTCCCGCCTGAATCATCGCGCTGACCCGCTCCTTGTTGGCCTTCGACCACTTGCTGTCGGGGCTCCTGGGCGTGAACCGACGGGTGTACGTCTCATCGTCGATGCCCTTGACCAGGCCGTCGACCCACCCGAAGCAGAGCGCTTCCTCAACTGACTCGTCGTAGCCGATACCGACTCGCTCGGCATCGGCCTTGTAGTACCCGACCCACAGCTCCTCTTCCGTGTCGTGGTGCTCTTCTAGCCAGATACGGAACTCGTTCTGAGACTCGAAGAATAGTGGGTCCATGCAGTAAGAAAGGCACCATATATCAATAACCGGCTCCGTTGAAATCCTATTCTTCAGACAGGTTCTCGTGCGAAACAGCCGGTCAGTAGACGTGCGTATCTACCATACCCCTTCATCCAACCGAGGAATCTGTAGAAGATCAGGTCCGTAGGTTTTCACCGTTGCTACCACCCGGGCCTCCAAAGTATTGCCACGCTACATATGCGAGCCCCATAATAAGTGACCCCAGAATCGCAATATAAACGGACAACAATATTTGCTGTTCGATAAATAATCCCCAAAGTAGTACCAGAACAACGTACACGCCGACAACAGCGGCGATGGTTGTTTTATTGATGGAGGGCATGGTATTATTCTACCTCAGTGAAGATAGATGATATTAATAGGTTTTCTGCCTGTACGGGTCGATACGTGCATCACCTGTATTGACCGCACAGAGCCAGAACCGGTCATCTTCTGAGTATTTCAACAAAGCCAGTGGGTTCAAATTATTTGGTTTGGACGACCAGCGCTCTCGATTTCTAAGCACTGAGCAGGCGATATCGGATGAAAGCAGTAATGTCGGGGTGCAAGCCCGGCACTATACCAAGCAACCAGGAATGGTGGCTCGGATAGGTCCCAAACGGGACGATTGCATAGATATGTGGTAGCGTAGTATGTTTTGTGATTATCCAACAACGAACTCCGGAGCGAAGACCGTAGCGGCGAGAAGACACAGCAATACGGTGACCGCTGTCGCCCGAAGGATACCGGCCGTAAGTTGTTGATCTTTCGGCAGCGATTCAGCGATTGCAGACAAGGCTGATCCGACCATCATTACAAGTAACCAACTGCTGGAGTCGCCGTTACCACCATTCCAAGCGTATAGGTACATCCCCAAGAAAACGAGTGAGGCTGTAAACTGAACTACTGAATTGGGCCGACCGGCGGGTTCACTGAACACAATTTGATTGATGAAGGAGGGCATCAAGTGCAATTCCTCCCCAGATGTGAAAAAAGCCCCATCGAACGTATCTTGAGCAGTCTGGTTGTAAATGGCTATGGTGAATCGCTATAGGACGGTGGGATACACGCGTTACCGCACGCTTGGTGTTATAGCTGACCTACAGCAGTGTAATTACTCGGAACTCACAGAACCAGGAACACGCTCTGACGACGAAACCGAGCGAACGCTTGACAGTCAAGTTCGCGGTCTCCATCATAGAGTGTTGATTGGAGTGAGTCGGCAGAAGAACCCCCGCGATAGACCCAGCGATGTGCGATGGAAGGCCGCCGATTTGCCGTTGTTCTCTCGGGCTGAAGCACATCCGGCATTCGGAAAAAATATCATAAGGGAGCGCAGACAGGGACCGATGTGTATGGTTCCGGAGCCAACGCTAGAAGGTTTTCTGCGTGATCTGGGCCTACGTATCGGTGCTGGAATCGTCGTCATCGGGATCTTCTTCGGCCTTGGCTACCTCAATCGAACCGACTTCTTCGGTCTTTCAGACTTTCTCGGGAACCAGTCGGTATTCTTCGGTAGCGCATTCCTGTTGGTTGGTATTGCGTCACTCGGATGGATGATGATCCAGCGATACAGAGCATAACGATGCAGAGCTACCGACCGCCGTGTGTCGAAAATATGTGCGACCGACTCGCACTCTGCGTACAGTACCGCTTTCAGATCTCACTCCGAGTCTGTCAGTACAGGTGTGACCGATACAGAGCGTGAATACAGCACATAGCCACCTCATTGCAACCGATCAATCTCAGTTACGGGAGCGTTCCGTCCTCCGCGTAGCAATTGAACCGGAGACTCGCGGTGGCGAGTTGCTCGCCTTCCGAACTCATCAACGATGCCGTGTACTCACCATGAACCGGTGGCGGACCCAACGGTACCGCGTATAGTTCGCCACGGCTGGATCCGAATACCGAGTAGTCTTCGGGATCAAGACTGCTCATCCCACGATCCGTCATGAGCGGGACCGAAGCAACGAGAGTGTCGTCACTATCTCGTATCCGTACTGTGTGATACAGTTCACCGGAAACAGCCTGCTCAGAAACCAGAATCCCGAGAGCGATCTGTTCGTCACCTTGTATTGGGGCAATCTCGCGGAGGTGTTGCGAGCCGCTACCCACTCCTCGACTAGAACATCGAGCGATGAACTCCCCGTTACCGAGACAGCCAGCGGTCACGCTCAAGATGCCAGCTACACCCGTAATCAGTTCACGTCTGGAGGGCACAAGACATACTGTGAGTCCACGAGTGGTAATTCTAAGGGGACTACGGCACTCGTGCGCTGGTTCGCCACGGCGGTTGAAAATTGCTTGTCCGATAGAATCCTCTGCCGGTAATAGGAATGGCCTGTGAAATAGCGAGGAGTCAGTCAGTAAGACGGCTTCGTTTCTTTCGTCGATTCAGTGGTTTATACACGACTCACTGAGTCTGCTTCGTGACCAGTATCTGTTTATCCACGGCCCTGAAAAAGTGGAAGCAATGGTCTTTCAGTACCTCCTGCCAGCCCTGATTGGATTCGTGTTCGTGATGGGGGCTGCCTATGCCGGCACGCTTCGGGCGTTAGAAGTATACTTCGACCCGGACCGAGAAAGCATCTTCCTCTCAGACGAGTACGAGCCACCGAACGACCAGTAGTGCTACTGTATCGGTCACGCCAGTACTGTACGCTGCTGAAGGATCCAACAGAGCCAGATATCTCACATGCCAAAATAGGTGTCGCGTTCAACGACGGTGTAGCCCTGCGCTGTGAGCGCCTCAGTGCGGTAGCGTTCTGCGACGATCTGCTGTGGAATGCGCCGCAGTCCGAAACGCCGGTTCAAGGTGTGCTCGATATCGATACTGGTCTGGTCGTTGTCCGTACTGACCGTTACGGTGTACGTCGCCCAGGGCTGACCGTTTACCGTGACGTCCAACTCGACTCGACGAGCGCCGCTTGGTGTGGTCTCTGTTTGTGAACGGACTCTCGACTCGACGGAACGCAGGCCGAACAGATAGGAGATACCGTACGTTACCGTGTTTCCGTCTGCAGTGATTTCGTCAGCGATTCCCCACTGAAACGCGAGTACCGGCGGCGTGGGCCCGGTGAACGCATCGACGACCACGTCCGGCGTGTCCTTAGTTTGGAGGCGAGCCGTCCCGCGGGACTGAATGAGTGGTGCGCGAGCGGTGATGACCAAGATCACCCCGACGACGAGCGCTGGCAACAGCGAGGTAACAAGGAACGTCCCGAGGAACATAGACACGACGAGCACGACTAGGAGTGCACTGAGCGGACGTTCGCGTCTGAGGTATCGCTTTGCGACATCGACTGCCTCCTGTGGCCGGTCGATATCGTTCGTGGAGGGCATCCTGCGAATCCCCTAATGCTGGGTAATTATGTCTGCTGAAATAGGTTGTTGGATAACCCCTGTTTATCGATATCGTCGCCGGTGTCCAGTGTGTGCTGGCTCTGTCGAAGTCCACGAAGCGTTCCAGGTTCGTCAGGTAATCCGACCAGCTGATTCTGTTGAAAGCCTCAGAACGTGATGGAAGTGCGTGCTCCACAAAGTGGGTGTCTTCAACAATTGCCTCTCGGACGGGTGTCCGCAACCCTACGAAAATCATATCCGACGCCCTTGTGAATTCCTTGCCACTAATGTCCCTGCCCTCCCTCCGCACCTACACTCTCTCTGTAGCGTGGCGATTCGCTATACTCGGCGCACTCGTTTCGCTACCCCTCAGTGTCGTTGTGAACTGGCTACCAGATTCGGAGGCGACTGTTGGTGGCGGTATCATGATAATCGGCGCGTTCATCGCAGGTGTTATCGCTGCAATTCGCCGTGCTGGGTTCCTTGGTGCTGTCGTCGGCGTCGTCACGTTCCTCTTTACGGTGGGCACGACGACGGTGTGGCCGCTGTCGAGAGTCGTTTTCTTCGTCTTCGCTAGTGGACTGGTACTGTGCGTCGCTCCAATCTTCGGTCTGGTATTCGGCCGTGTTGGTGGATTAATAGCGAACGCCGTTTCCGCACGATGGAACTCCGCAAATGCGTTGGAGTAACCGCGACTTCGAGAGGGGCTGCATTCGGTCACATCACCGGGCAACCATGTAATTCTCGGAGTAGTTCAACAAATCCTATCAGCTCTGTTCCCGTTCTGTCAACCGTTCATAGCATATTTAATCCTTGATGAGAACCATCCACCGAATGACGAGAGCCCTCCAACAGTCTCGTTCGCTCACCACACAACCGAGTACGGGTGGACGATAATATGTCCGACAGTTCTGGCCTCAGTATCAACGGTCCAGAGACGCTTCGCGGTTCGGTGGCCTTCCTCCTCGTCGCCCTCTGTATCACGGGCTACGGGGCGTTCGACTACGTGCAGCAATCTGACTCGATACGGGACTCGGTCGAGATCGAGGCGACGATTACCGAAGTGGGTGTCGAGTCGGTTTCGGGCAGCTCTTCGAGTACATCGGTTAGTTACGAACCGCGTGTCAGGTTCACATACGAATATCGAGGGGAATCGCACACGGGAACGAATCTCTTCCCCGCAGACATCCCTCCGAATTACGATACACGGTCGGCAGCCCAAGCGGCCGTACAGGAGTACGAGACCGGCCAGACGGTCACAGCGCACGTAGACCCTGAGGAGCCGGGGAACGCGTTTCTGAAAAAGGAGACGTCTACTGCCCCGTTAATAGCAGTGGGAATCGGGGTGGTGTTGACGCTGCTTGGCAGTGCGGCGACTTTGAAACAGTACCGCAGTGGCTAGTTTCGGACCATCGCGCAGGTTGGAATCCGACCACAGAACCCGGCCTCGCTTCGGAGCGAAGTGAGTCGGCGTACGCGTGGGGAGCTAGTCGCCGCACGGTTCGAGAATGGGAGATCCCGGACGGGTTCAGTTCGGATACGACGTCCTCCGTAACGAATAGAGGGCCGTCCGTACAAGTGGGACGTGTCTTCGATGCCCTCCACCGACATCGACCTCGCCATTCAGACGACAGACCTCCGGAAGACGTACGGTTCCGAGGTCGCACTCGACAGTGTATCGCTCTCGATTCCGACCGGCACCGTCTACGGGTTTCTCGGCCCGAACGGCGCGGGGAAGACGACCACGATGCGGCTCCTGACGGGACTGACACAGCCCACAAGTGGATCCGTTCGCGTCTGCGGTGTGGACGTCGCCGACCGACGCGCACTCGCGCCACACGTCGGCTATCTCCCTGAGGAACCGCCCCTCTACGACGAGTTCAGCGCTCGCGAACAGCTTGAGTATGTCGCCGACCTCAGAGACATTCCGCGGGCCACCGCCCGGGAGCGAATCGACGAGTACCTGGACGCGTTCGACCTGACTGACGACGCCGACAAGCGCATCGACGCGTACTCGAAGGGGATGCGACAGAAGACCGCGTTCGTCCAGAGCGTCCTGCACGACCCGGACGTTCTGTTCCTCGACGAACCGACGTCGGGCCTCGATCCCCGAGCGGCACGGACCATCCGCGAGTCGATTTCCGACTTCGCCGACGCGGGAACGACTGTCTTTCTTTCGACACACATCCTCCCGGTCGTCGAGGCTGTCGCCGACGAGGTCGGCGTGCTGTTCGACGGCCGGCTGGTCGCCGAAGGGACGCCGTCGGAGGTGCAATCCCGCGCGGCGACCGACGGGGACGGCTCGCTCGAAGACGCCTTCCTCGCCGTTACCAGCGAGACCGATGCGGGCGCGGGCCGCGAGAAAGCATGACCCTCCGACGGGACCTCAGTCACGGACTCAGGATCGGTCGCGCCGAGTTCGTTCGAAGCCTGCGAGGCTATCTCGGGGATACACGCCACCTCATCGGACTCGCATTCGTCGTGTTGTTCTTCGGCGGGAGCCTCCTCGTTGCGCTCCCCGCGGCGTACGTGCTCGGGCAAACCGCTCGCTCTGTAACCGCCATTCCGTTATTCGGCCCCGCCGCGACTGCGCTTCCAGTGCTCTTCCTGCTCCTAGCAACGCTCAGGACGCTCGAACGTATCGCGCGCATCGAATCCGAAGAGTTGGTTCTGACGACGGTCCATCCGCGAGCAGTGGTCGTTGGCCTCATCACTGCAGAGGTCGGGCGACTGCTGTTGTGGTTCGGGATTCCGGTAGGGGCGTTCGTCACCGCGTTTGCATTCGGGCTCGGATCACCGATGTTGCTCGTCACGGGTGGCATCGTGCTCCTCCCGATCATCGTATCGAGCACGGTCTGGGGATACGCCTGTGGGATCGGCGCGTTGCGGGTGTTACGACGGTTGCCCGGCGTCCGTCGCGTCCTGCGAGGACTCGGGGTCTTCGTGATACTCGGCTTCGTCGTCGGCTCGCAGTTCGTCGGGCGACAGCTGGTCGAGGGAGGAGGCGCAGTACGAGGATTCGCCTCCGCGATCACGTTCGGCCCCGTCGTCGAGTACGTCGCGCTTGCCTTTGCGGGATCGCCACTCGCACAGCCGACATCGATGCGTTCGATAGCAGTGGTCGTCGCGCTCATCGCGCTCATTCCCATCGGACTGGCCGTTGCCACGAAGCAGGCATCGGCGTTCTGGTTTTCCGAGACGCCGACTCGGAGCGGAGCGCGGCAGGTGCAGAGGTCGAGCGGTGGGTTCACTGCTCCGCGACCGTTTGCGTGGAGCAGAGCCGGCCGCATCGCGTGGGGGCTTCTCGTCCGTGCCCGACGCCACCCACAGAAACTCAGCCATCTCGTGATGGCCCTCTTTTTCATCGGGCCGCTCGGGACGACTGTCGTGCAGTCGTCGGGTGACGCCATCGGGCCCCTGATTTCGGGGACTGGCGTCGGTCTCGGGACGTACCTCGCCGGCGCGGCCTTCGGATTGAACCCGCTCGGTGACGACCGACCCCAGCTCCCACTGCTGTTGCTCACCGAGACGAGTCCTCGAACCGTTACGAGAGGCCGGTTGCTCGCTGGCCTCGCCGTCGGGCTCCCGGTCGCCGTGCTCGTACCGCTGGCCTCTCTGGGCCTCGGAACGCCACCACTGTACGTCCTATCGTTCGGGTTAGTGGGGGCCGGAATGTGTCTCACTGCATCGATGTTCGCCGTCGGGGTCGGTTCGGCGTATCCCATCTACGAGGAGCGAGAGTTCTGGGGGACTGAATCGGTCGTCCCCTCAACGCTCGTGATGGTGGCGTATCTGTTCGTTGTTGGTGGTGGAACGGCTCTCGGGCTGGTCGTAACCTGGTTCGGGGTCACCGGGAACGTGAGCCTGACACCCGTATTCGGCCTTGGCTTCGGTCTGTACCTTTTGCTGACCGTCGGGGTGTCGTACGGCTCGTACAGATATGCCGTTCGACGCTATCGGCGATACACCGTGGCGTAGTTATTCGGATTTCGGGAGTGGCAACAGTCAGTATCCGTCTGTTACGCGGGCCGTCAATTCTCGACCGATGCGGTTTGGCGTGTTCCGGCCTTCTTCGCCAGCCAGCCGCCGATTTTTGCCCCGAGTAGCCCGACGAAACCGGCAAACCCGAGTATCACCGACGTGATGATGAGGACGACCATCGAGACGGCGATGACCTGAAACCAGAGCGGCCCGCCCAGTACGCTCGCGGCTTCGAGGAAATCGACCAGGATCCACAGAACCGGCAGAGCGCCGATGACACCTGCACGAAAGCCGACGTCGATTACGTCTATCTCCGTCGCCGCTGTGCTGGCAAGATAGCCAGCAAAGAGACCGCCGAAAAACACCGCACCGAGTGAGAACTCGTTCTCCGGGCTTGACTGCAAGTACTGCCAGACGGTGAACGGCATCGAGGCTATACCACCGAACAGTGCATACTTCCACGGTTCACTCGCCGGGAGGGATAGGGGAAGGGGACCAATCCGGAGCACGCCGACGGCTACTCTCCGTTACGCAAAAAATATGCGTGGCTGTATTGCTCACTCCCAGAGTACTGCCGATACGGACAGCGACAGGGTGCTCCGATTTGAAGAGCGTGGACCCACGGTCATCACCAATTCATCCGAGGAAACGGCAGCGGACGCACTCGTATGTGAAAGAGGCACTGTGAGGAGCGGGCATTAGCCTTCTATTTTCGGTATACGAGGTTTCAGTGAAAGATAGACTCTCTGTAGTCAAGATACACATCCTGATAGGTTGAGGAGGAATCCACGTGCTTACTCCCACGGTGGTGACGGCAGTGCAGGATACTAGTCACGTTTCAGTTTCCGGTGGTTTGATACGTTCAATCCGTTGAGTTCCGCGAATGAGTATGAAGAATCGCACTGCCGGTGTCCTGATTGGCATCCTTGCGGTGGTGTGTCTAGGACTCATCTTCTCTGCCGTGTACCCGCTCACCACCTCCGACCCACACGCGGCGACTCCTCCTGGCGACCGATTCACCGTTAGCGATACAGACTCCTACACCGCGAGTGGGCGTCTTGTCGTGGACGGGCAGGTGAGACTGGCATTCGAGGGTTTCGTAACCTCGGACGGAGTATGGTATCAGAAGGTCGTGGACGACGACGTCGTTTCAGAGGCATACCAACCCACTGCGAACGAAACAGTCTATCACAGACTGTCGATAGAGGGGAGTGATGAGGCCAAGCAGCGTCGGGAACTGATCACCGAGGATGAGGGAAGGGAACTCGTTCGTGAGGGCCGGAACGGAGAGCGCGCGACGTTCATCGTCGAAGAGAACGGCACTGGCGTCACGCAACCAGTTTCGGGAACGGCATCGGTGTTCGTCAACAGTCTATTCCTCGCCGGGTACGAAGCCAAAAGACGCGACTCGTCGGCGGTGACTGTCTACGAGCCACAGTCCGGATGGTACGACGGGCTGGAGACGTACCACATTACAGGAGCCTCGGGTACGGTACGTGCTGATACCGACACGCACGTGGTCAAATCGGCAGACGTGACCTGGGACGTCACGGCACCTGCAGGGACGTACGCAGAGTACGTCTTGGTCGCATCGCTCACCGACGAACCGACGTCGTACAGGATCTCGTTCGAGTTTGACCAATCTGGGTCTGACCCCCAACGGCCGACGTGGGTCGGCGAGACCGATTCGACGTAGACATCAAGAAATGCCGATGTCCGTTCTAGTGCCACTTCGTTTTAGAGCATGTATAGTGTACTCCTCACACTCCCCGGACCAGTTAGCGCTGTTGACAGACTCATTCGCAGACAATATATCGAGACAGTGCTGGATACAGAGCACGAATCTTGCATGGAGTCGGTCCTGTGTTTCGGGGACTACTCACGGTCGTGTCGTCGCGTTCGTCACGCGCCCGAAATGAAGTAGACGGCCAGCATGGCGAAGCATATGCCGAGCACTTTGCGCGTGGTAACCCCCCCGCCCAAAACGAGAAGCCCGATCGTCGAGGAGAAGACGAGAAACATCGCGAAGATGGGCGTTACCACGCTTACAGGGCCCATTGACAACGACTGGTACAACGAGATGATTCCGATCCCAAAAAATGCCCGCCGCGAGCACGTACGCCACTTTTCGTGACGACAGATACGGGACTATGCCCTGGTCCGTGTGCCACAACACACCGAGTGACATCACTATAAGCAGGGTGTTAGAGATGACGACGGCCACGTTGACCGGAATCGCGTCGGGACCGGTCGTCGCTACGCGCATGAGTGGGGAAACGAGCGCGTACGCCCCCATCGCGAGAAGCGCGTAGTGTAGGTATGTAGCGCCCATACGCACGCCTTGCCGGATACAGACAAGTGTTTGACGACCTGCGACCGCGGCGAGGCTCCCGTGAGAGAGCGCATCGGTGACACCCGACCGAGCGAAGTCGATCACGAACAGCCTCAGCCACGCAGCGCGTCAACGGGACGTTCGTTCGCCGCACGCCAGGCCGGATACGCCCCGGCTATGAGGCTCGTCAGTATGCCGAACGCTGCAGCGCCGATCAGATACAGGAGCGAATCGGACGTGAACGCGAGGGGGTCGCCGAGAAATATCGCATTGGCAATCGACGCAACGACGAAGGCGATCGTCAACCCGACGACAACACCGATCGCTCCCAGCATAACAGCCTCGACGAGAAGAATCCGGACGATGTCGGCTTTCCCATATCCCATCGCCCGTAGCACGCCGATCTCTTCGCGGCGCTTGATGACCGCCATCAGCATCGTATTCGTGATCGAGACGCCAGCGACCAGCAGCGAGATAGACCCCAATCCTGTCAGAAACACGTTGATTCCGTTGACGATCGTCTTGAGCAGTCGGACCAGGGACGTGAGTTCGAAGACAAGCAGTCGATCTTCCCGATCGTTGAATCGTTCCCGAAGGGCATCCGCGGTGGACTCTGCCCGGTCGACGGACCGCGTTCGAACGCGGACCTGGTCGTACTCACGGGCAGGCGCTTGCTCGATCGGGAGATACACGTCACTCGATCCGAAACCCTGCGTCGCTGCGAGCACGGCGACGACCCGGTAGGTCGCTCCCGTGTCCTCGTCGAGCGCGAGCGTGAGTCGGCTTTCGGGGCCGAGTCCGTGTTCCCGGGCGAATTCGTTCGAGACTACGATGCTCCGCCGCCAGTTTTCAGGTATCGCCCCGTCGTTGATGGTGTACAGCGACCGCGGATCGTCCATGTACGTGATCGAAACTGACTCGCGCCTGTCGCCCCGTCTCACCCACTCCGCTTCTCCCCCTCTGGTGGCAACGACGCCTGCCGAACCGACCGTTTCCTCGATCGCTTGCACATCCTCACGATCGAAGTGTCCGGGCTCTTTGTCGATCCCTGGGGCGACGAAGACGTCCGTCGCACCCTGCTCTTGGATGGACTGGAACTGACTCTGTTTAAACGCTGCCCCGCCTGCCCCGATCGCCCCGATCGCGACTACACCGATGACGATCGCTGCGGCCGCGAGTGCCGATCGGGCCTTCGCACGCGAAACGTTCCGCCACGCGATGACGACCACGGGGAATCGGCCAGTTAACCGGTAGAGTCTGCTCATCTGCGCTCACCTCGCTTGCCGTACAACCTATCCAGTGAGATGTCGGTCCAGACTGCTGGGACGGCTCTGTGCATCAGTCGAACGCCTCCGCAGGTCGTTTGTTCGCGGCCTTCCACGCTGGATAGACGCCGGCGACGAGCGCGGTCGCAATTCCAAAGAGGCAACCGATACCGACGTACTGCAGCCCGGCCCGGGTGAACGCGAGTGGATCGCCGACGAGGAACACGTTGATCACCGCGCCGATACCGAGAGCGATCGGTACGCCAATCACGCCCCCGATGATGCCGAGTATCGTCGCTTCGGCGACGAGCATGCGAACCACGGCGCCTCTGGTGTAGCCCACTGCACGCAGGACACCGATCTCCCCCTCACGTTCGATGACGGACATCAGCAGCGTATTGGCGATCGTGACACCCGCGACGAGCAGCGAAATAGCGCCCACGCCGATGAGGAACTGGTTGACCGTCTCGAACGATTGCTCGAACTGTTCGCGCTGTTGCTGGACCTGTTGGACGGAGACGGTTCGTCTGCGCGAATTGAACTCAGTCTCGATATCGGTAGCTGCCCTGGCGACCGAGCCCGCTGACGGGTCGACTCTCACGATCACTTCGTCGTACGTCGCGTCATCGAACCTCGAGATGGGAACGAAGATCGACTGATCGGCCGAAAGCGGGTCAGCAAACCCCTGTGGTCGCAGGACCGCTGCGACCGGGAATGTCCCCTCGAGTTCGTCCTCGACGACGACCGTCATCTGATCGCCGGGCTCGATGTCGTTGTCGGCAGCAATCCGCGAACCGACGATGACGCTGCGCCGCCAGTTTTCCGGGACCGACCCGTTGGCAGTCTCGTAGAACGTCCCGGGGTCCTCTATACCTTTGACCTGCGCGGTGACGACGGTCTCTCCGGCTGGAGTGCGGACGAGCGAGCCGAACGGCTGGACGACGGGAATGACCGTCGCACCCTCTGCCGCCCGGCGCATCCGGGTGACTTCCGCATCGGAGAAGTTACGGTTGGGGTCCTCGGCCTCTGGATACACGACGGGATGGACGGTCGCCGTACCCCCGAAACCCTCGTACGCCGCGACCTGGTTCTGTTTGAAGGCTTCTCCCCCGGTGCCGATAGCTCCGACGGCCACGACCCCGATGACGACAGCGACGACAGCCAGTGTCGACCGTGCGGTCGCCCGGGAGACGTTCCGGCGCGCCAGCAAGACAGTCGGTGCGAGGGCAGCGATGTGCCTGAGCCTGCTCATCGACGAGCGGTCTCGACCGTCACTATTCCCGGTCACGATACCCTCCATCGGCGCCTGTGGCCGTGTCTGGCGCTCGAAGGTTGCCGTCGACTAGATTGACAACTCGGTCGGCGGCCTCCGAGACGTACTCGTCGTGAGTGACCATCACGACGGCAACCCCCTCTTCAGCTCGGAGCTCCTCGAACAGATCGAGGATCTGATCGCCGGTGTCGCGGTCGAGATTCCCCGTCGGTTCGTCGGCTAGCACGAGCTCTGGATCGTTGATCAGCGAGCGAGCGATCGCGACCCGCTGTTTCTGTCCGCCCGATAGTTCGTCTGGTGTGTGATCTAACCGGTCGCTGAGCCCGACTCGTTCCAGGAGCTCCATCGCTCGATCACGCGTCTTCTTGGGGGTCCGGTCGAGCATCCGGGGCATCTCGACGTTCTCGAGCGCCGTCAGCGTGGGAATGAGGTAATAGCTCTGGAAGACGAACCCGATCGTCTGTTTTCGCTCGCGGTTGCGCTCGCTGTCCGAGAGCGTCGCGACGTCCTGTTTCCTGAGGCGGATCTCACCTGACGTGGGGACGTCCAGTAGACCCAGCAGGTTCAGGAGCGTCGATTTGCCGCTGCCGGAGGGGCCGACGATTGCGACTGAGTCGCCCTCATCGATCCGGAAGTCGATTCGCTTGAGCGCGCGGATCGTCTGCCCACCGGTCTGGTACTCCTTGACGACGTTCGTGCCACTGATGAGCGGCGTCCCCGTGGTGACTTCGTTGCCATCGCCGTCTCCCGGTCGGTCGTCGACAGGCACCATCGATCACCGCCACACGCGGTACCCGACCGCGCCCAGAGCGAGCACGATGGCAAGTCCGACGACGGGCAGTACCGGGAATCCGCCCCCACTGGACGTTCGGGTGACGACCTCGCGCTCGACGGGGACCTCGGTAACCGCACTCCGTTCGACGCCGTCGACGATGTACTGTACCTCGACCGGGACCGAGGAGACGTTCCCATCGACGTTCGCTCGGAGGGTGAAGGAGGCGAAGTCGCTCGCCGCTATTTCGCCGATGAAGTACTCGGCGGCACCAACTCGCTGTGCATCACCGAACGAAACGACGACGGCCTCCGCTTCCGTCGATCCGACGTTCCCGGCAGTTGCCGAGATCTCGATCCGCCCGCCTCTCTGGACCGCATCCAGATCTGTCAGGGTCACCTCGGCGGGGTTCGGTGGAGCGGTGAACGAGGCCTGGATCGTCTGTGTCGTCCAGCGCCGCACTCCGTCCTGGGTGTATTCGAGCGTCACGTTTACCGGGAGTGTGCCGGCCTCTTCGGCGGTCGCGGGGAACGTAAACGTGGCCGTCTCGCCGGCCGACAAGTTGGCACGGACGCGCTGAGTGACGTCGAACGCCGCCGACGGTGAGGACGCACTGACCCGCAGCTGTCGGACCTCCTCGTCGAGACCGTTCGCAACGGTGACGTTTACCGGCCTGGTTGCACCCGGGACTGCGTCACGGACCGAGAGCTCGACCTGGGGTCGGTCACCGGATGCGGAGAGTCGGTCGGTTCCGACGCTCATCTGCTTCGTGACAGTTCTGGTTTGCCCACCGTCTGTGGTGTACTGGAGCGTTGCCCGTACCGTGCTCGGAGCGTCTTCGAGGAAGGTCGCGGTGTAGGTGAACGACCGCTCCGAACCGGACTCGAGGACTGCCGCGATACGCTCGGGATTCTCGACGGCGACGTTAGAGCCGTTTACGAGGAGGCGGACGTCACGGATCTCGTTCGTCTCGCCGTTGGTCACGTTGACCGACACCTCTGTTTCGCCACCGACCTTCGGATTCTGTGCCCGCACGTTCAGTCCCGGACCATCGCCGCCGACGACGACGGTCAGGGGGTACTCGCGCCGGACGTAGTCGCCGTCGGGCATCCGTCCGGTAGCGTACACGCGGAGGTTCTTCACGCCGGGATCGTCGAACGAGAGCGTCAGTGGGACCGTCAAACTCCGGCCGCCACTCACGGTTCCGATGTTCTCTACTCGCGCTCTGTCGTTGGCACTACCCGCCGGTCGGACGTATACGTCCGTTATCTTCACCGCTTTCGACTCGTTCGTCGAGCTTCGAACAGTCGTCCTGACCTCTACCAGCTGGCCGGGGGCCGGCTGTTCGGTCGAAAGTGTCACGTTAGTGATGGCGATGTTGGATTCGGCCGACACTGTCTCCACAGCGATTGGAGCGACTGTGACGAGGAGTAACGTGAGGACGATCACGGACCAAATCGATGCTGGAGACCGCGTTCGCACCGACCCGATCATCTGTGCGATGCTAGTGGAGGGGCTTGATTGGGGACCATTCCGTTCCCCGTTCTCTCCAATAGATATTAACTCTGGTGATATGTAACAATCGTGTCTGCTACGCCTGTGTAGCCGTCCATCCTACACAGACTCTGTCGCGACGGATATCCGTGTATGACTCCGCTGGCGAATGTGTGACATATCAGACGCCAACCGGGACAGACAGTGCCGATGGTTCCTGCTCGAACGCTGTGGGTCGAAGTCGAAACGGTACGTCGGTCCACCGGAGCCAAATCAAGCAATATCTGGCGACTCACCACAGGGTTGACATCCTCCCCGCGCTAAAGGCCGAGGATTCCCGAGCGTTGGGATATTACGGTTCGCAACCCACCTGTTCCCTCGGGTGAAACGACCCGGAGGTTTGGTTGAACAGGTAGGCTACTGGTCGTGCCAAACGACCGTTACTCATATCCTCCGTAGGAGGACTCTGAGTTATCTTTCTGCGAATGTTCACCGCGCCGTTCACGTCCGCGTTCATCGTCGTACCGCACGACTCGCAGACGTACAACCCACGTTCCACGCGGTTCGCGTCACGCTTCCGCCCACAACACGAACACGTCTTGCTCGTGTCTCGCTCGCTCTTGCGGTCTACGGGGATACCGTGCTCTTCGGCTTTGTATTCGAGCAACCGGGTGAAGCGGTCGAACTCCCAGCCGTGGAGTTTCTTGTTCCCGCGCTTCCCCCAGTTCCGCGTGTCACCGTTCTCATTCTCTCGAATCTCGCTCAAGTCACCAATGGCGATGCAACCAACTTCGTGGTTGATGCACTGCTCTACGATGTGTTTGGCGAGGGCGTGCAGGAAGTGGTCTTTCCGACGCGAGAGTTTCTGACGGGCGCGAAGCGCCCGGCTTGACGGGCCGTTCTCTCCCTCGGTGTCGTACTCGTCGCGGGTGAAGTAGTGCTTGTCCTGTTTCAGCACGTTCCCCGGATACAACTCCGCATCACCGTCGTCGTAGGCGATGGCGAGGTAGTTCGTGATGCCGAGGTCGATGCCCGCCGTGTTGTCACCGGGGGCATCCTCAACGGGTATTTTGACCTTGCAGACGAGGTGAAGTTCCCAACGGTCACCGTTCCAGACAGCACGCACTTGCTGGATGTTCTCCACGGTCACGTCCGGGCGTGTCTCGTACTCGCAGAGGATGAAGTCCGAGCGGTGGGTCTTCAGGTTGAAGCCCTTGCTTAGACGAAGTTGGTTGTGCTTGGAATCGTGCTTGATACCCTTCTGCTTCCACGTGACGGTGGAGCGCGGGTGTTCGTCGCCGTGTTTGCGGTAGCCGGGTGGGTTGGGGTCCTCGTCTCCGCGTTGGCGTGCTTTGTACCAACTGGTGAACGACTCAGCAAGCTCTTCGAGAACTCGCTGACTTGACTGAGAATGTAGGTCACTGTATCGTTCGTGTTCCTTGAGTTCGGATTTGAGTTCGCCGTCGTCGGGGATTTCCCCGTCGTCGTCCCATCGACCTTGCGTGTAGTATCGGGCGACGTTCCACAGTTTGGATGCGGAGAACCCGCACTCGTCGAGGTCGCCGCTCACCTGTTGGTGATTGACGATTTTCGCTCGAAATGTGCGAGTTGTCTCCAGCATCGTACTGTGTCCATAACTAGTTATGAATGATTTCAGATTAATAGTAACGACTGAGCGTGGAATATCCATCAATGCCATCGAGCGTGGTTAGTGGAGGAGTTGTCGGCTGTATCCCCGCCCTGAAGGGCGGGGTTTTAGCCTTGCAACTTCCATAACCGCAACGGACACTCCCTGTGCAGCGAGTTCTGTTGCAGCGACACGTCCGATACCGCTCGTCCCACCAGTCAGTACCACAACGCGCGGAGTCCCTATGCTGGCTGTCACGTGTCGTTGCAAGATTCAACCGGCAGGTCCGAGTCGATTTCGGTTAGGGGGTGTTCGAATCACGTCGGTGTGCTACTACAGGCGGTAGTTACTTTTGCCACGGTTGAACACATCGAACTATGACAGACTTACAACAGTATGGACTCTCCGCGATTGATCTCGATGGAAACCAGTATACTGTCGAGCAGACTGGGCGCGATAAGAACTTTCGCCCCGAGTATGAAGCGAGAGACGTTACGGGTGATACGCTTTTTCGTACCACGTACCAGATGTACGAGGGAAAAGACGAGTTTCCCTTCGTCGATGCCGACGGGACTGAGATCTGTCGTGTGAAAGCGATCGATACGTGGGACATTGCTGGCGATTATCTCCTCACGGATAGCCGTACCGACGAAGAACTCGTTATCCTCGACAATGACCTGTCATTGTTGCAAGACACGTGGCGACTCCGCGATGTCGACGATGAATCGCTGCTTGCTGAGATTAGCTCACGTGGTGCACTCATTACCCTCGCACGGAAATTCCTGCCAGTCGGTCAAGGGATCGCCCACCAGTACGAGATAACCGAATCAGAAGGCAATCCAGTCGGCTCAATCGAGGGCGAATTCGCGCTGTTTGGCTTCGATCAGTACGAGATTAGTCTTACCGATACGAGTTCGATCCCGACAGAGCCAATCGTGATCGCCGCGATCGTAATCGATGCGATTCAAGGAAATTGAATCCCCAGCACAATTCCGGATTCACGAGACGATCCCTTGGACGTAGATGTGTGCGTACGCACTTGCCCACACGATCGAGAGGAGTTCACCGGCACTCGAAGAAATCACATGCAATACAGGGTGTACCAGCGTCAATCCCGTTTCGAGGCCGGGGAGAACTGTTGGTAAATATAGGCTGAGTGCACTTCCAATAGCGATGACGACGATGAGGACGAACTTTCGTCGGTAGTCCGTCGTGATGCGCCAGCTCACTCGGAGTGATTTGAGAGGACCATACTGGCCGATGACGCACGCCTCGGGCGCGAACCAGAACTTGAACAGGAGAAATAGAAACGGCACGGCAAACATTATCCCGCCGACCGCTGCAGCGACGGGAAAACTGACCATCTCAACCGGCGTGACGGGGAGCACACCGACCAGAAGGAAGAGTGGAAGCGACACGAAGAACGGGATCGTCATCACCGAAAACACGATGATAAGGATAACGCCGACTAGCGCCGGAGTCCGGGCAATGCTTCGACGCAGTCCCTCGCGTATCGTGACGGGCTCGCCCGATAGTTCGCCGGCGACGATCGTTCCCACGTAAGCGCGAATCGAGATGATGAACGCGAACGCAGTCAGGGCCTCGACCACGCCGATCGCGGGCAGTGGGAGTACATTGATGCTATCGGTCTCAAGAAGGCGGTTGGCGAGGATAATGACGCCAGCGAAGGCGAGGATCGATGGGTAGGATCGAAACAAGCGAACGGACCAGACGAGCGCGTCGAGGACGGTCCGATTGGTGGTGGTGGTCTCGATGTTGCGGCATTCGAGACAGCCACACCCATCGACATCGTCTCGGGCCTTGATCGTCGGTGCCATGTCACGCGTGGTTGTGTCGGCGGGGGTAGAACCCCTTCGGCTCGGTGTGTCGGTATGTTCGCTCATTCGGCAGTAACGAACTGGGAGATGGATTCGCCAGCCGCGAGCAGAATCGACGGAGGACCAAGCAGCGAGGCGAAGGACTTGAACGCGCGCTTGAGACTCGGCCGATCGTCCTCGGTACCGAGAAAAAGGAGCGTGGGATCCCCGGACACGACGAAGACGCTCATCTCACGGCCCTTCTCCGAATAGCAGGTGTCAGTGACTTCGATCACGCCGGCTGCTTCGAGATTCTCCAAGTGGTAATGGACGTTCTGCACGCTCTGGTCGAGTTGGTCAGCGATCCGCGACGGCGTCGCTGGCGTTTCGTTGAGCAGCCGAAATATCTCGTAGGCGGTCTCGGAGGACAATGCTTCGATCACGTCTCGCGTCGTGTCGTCGTCGAGACTCAGGACAGCTGGGGTATCGCTTCGTTCGACGGTGGCGTCCGTTTGTGTCGGAAGGATTTGTGGCATAGTGGGGTTAGGTTCTGTGAATGGCGGTTGCGGGGGATCTGGTTCGATCGGTGGCTAGTCGAAACTATCGTTCGTAATTGTTGGTAGGTCTTTATGTTGATTTCGGGGCGGTTGGTGAGACAGCGATTAATCGCATGTAGTAGGCCGTGTACACGGTATAGAAGTACGCGAAGCCGACCGCGGAAAGAGCAATCCCAATCGGGAGCAGGACAGCGACCGGAATCCCGAGGTCAATCGGTAACACGTCAGTTGGACCAGCGCTCGTCATCGTAAACTGGAGATAGTATTCGGGGATGAAAAAGACGTTCAGCAGGACGAGCCACACCAATGAGAATCCAGCGACACTTTTCAGGTTCGAGCGAACGAGCCCAACGCTTCTCCGGAACGCATCAGTAACGCTCTCGTTTTCGATGACGATTGCAGTGTCGTAAAACTGCACGAACATAATGACAACGAGGATCGACACCAGCCAGATAAGCAGGGAGATGACGCCTGCGACGAACGCAGCCATCTCGTGAATCGCAGCGAGCGCCATCGACCCGATACCGAGAACGAACCCAACGAGTCCGAGTCCGATAGCTGTTCCAAGGACGAGCAGCACGAACAACACAGTTGCGAGTAGCAGTCGGAGGTAATGTGCCCGGGCGGCAGTGAAAAAGCCGCTGAGAGACGGGTCTGTTCCGTCTATCGCCGCTCGGGCAGTGCCGAGGAACCCGCCGAGAACGAACGGGAAGACGATCAGCCAGGCGAGCGACACGCCTGCCGAGAGGAGTGGTGATTCAATCAGATGATCGACGTATTGTAGCTGGCTGGCGGCCCCGACAAGGAGGCCGGCGACGAGCAGGACTGGATTCGCACGGAGGGCGGTGAATCCATCTTTGAATGCGGAGACTGTGACCATCGTATCTACGGATTGCCGCTGTCACATATTAGGTCGAACGTAGTATCAAAACTAGATTTAACCATTTTGAGCCCCCTCTAACGCCTGTTTCGTGAACACGGTGCAAAGCACAGTTTCGGTTTTAGCTATCGGGGTCTTGAAGCATCCCGCCCAGCGATAACTGGCTACTCGTGATAATACGTCAGTATCGTATATTGTTCGAACCGTTCCGTGAGATAGAATTGTTTCGAACCCTACCGGTGGTCGGTAGACGTAGCAAATGAGTGCTCAATATTCTCGACGGACACTGTTGACGACACTCGGGGCAGCGGGAGTCACTAGTGTCGCCGGCTGTCTCGCGTCGGGTGATAGTCGCTTTCGATTGAGTGCGTATCCGACAGAAGATCCGTACGAGGCGTTCCTACAGGCAGATCCGACGGGACAGCGAGCACAGTTCGCTATCGATTACCCTGACGAGTACAAGCGTACCGTCTACGACGAACTGCTTGCGAGTGGCTCGGTTACGGTGCTGAACTATCAGTTGGCCTACGAGTACGAATTTGGCTCCGAGCAACGGGAACGCCCTCAGTTCGCTACTGACGGCGATCAGTACTACCGGATCCACGTCGAGACGGTCCACACTGTCGAACGAGACTGGTGGGAATTCTATCTCGACTTACAGGACTCGGAACAGCCCGACAGTACTAATCCGGTAACAGTACCGGTCACGTCACTGTCCAATCGTGACCAGCAGATACTACAGCAGGCTATGGAAGCCGCCGCCGCGGATAGAGACCCAGCCATCGATGTCGGTGATCAGGAGCCCGGTTCACGCGGCGTCACATATCACCATCTACTCAATTCCGAAGCCAGCGACCTCGTTCCATCACCCCCGTTCGAATATCTCCAACACAACGATCATTTATTCCAAGCCCAGGCCGAGCAGAATGCGATCTCCGTTACTGAACGAACGTTCTCAGCCGAGGAAATCGGGGAGTCACGATCCGAATACAAGCAACACGTACGCGAAACCGTTCTCGAAGTCGACTTTTCGACGGTTTCGCTCTCAAGTGAAGCAACGGACGTACTCGACACGGCAACGGACGGGCGACCAGTCTCAGGGTTCTATGAAGAGTCGCCACCACTGTCGGACGGACTCGACACAGTCCTCACGCAGCTCAACGCCGCCGATCACGTACGGGACCACAGCGATTATGCAGAATATACGACGTTTCCGAATCTGTACGCGATCTACGACGGGAATTGGTACGAATTCGAGTTAGCTGTCTATCCTTGAATAGAATCCGATCTAACTTCGACCCCCAAGTGCCGCTGTCAGCGCCCGGAGTTGTCTCCACCCGTTGGATCGTAATGCTGCAGGTAAGCGGCGACGTGCTCCATCAAGTGCCGTCCGCAGGGCAGCGGAGGCGTTCTCAAAGATCCCGGTTCCGTGGCCGACCAGGATTCGTTGGGGAGAAAGTCCCTCGAACACCTGTCGGGGCGGGGCGAACCGACACAGAAGGTACATCCCGAGTCGCTCCTCATCCACGGTGAACAGCGGTGAAGTCCCGAGTATGTCGGGAACGTAGAGCGTCCGATCAGCCACCCGGTAGGCAACTGCTTCAGACCAGCCTGGAAACGGACGGCAACGACGTAGTTCGAATGCGAAAGTACCGACCGTTTTCCTCTCCGTTTCGATTTGAGCATCGAGTTGAGATGCTGCTCGGGAAAGCCACGGGGGACAGTACACTGGTACATCTAGACGCGCCGCGAAAATGTCTGCGTCACGGACGTGATAGTTCGAGCAGACGATCACACCGCGTACGTCACCAAGGGTCGAAAGCTCTTCGTCGAACCCTGGCGCGCCGATCGGATCGACGAGCCACACGCCACCGTCCTCTCCAATGACGGCGTGACTCGTCCGGCGACCGGTTTTCGTTCGGGTGCGCGAGCCACCCGATTCCGGTGTCCCATCGATCGATGAGTTCGTACTCCGAAGGTGACCGCCGGTCGTAAATCGGCATCGTCAGCTTTCGGGGAAGATCGTGTCTGGATTCCGAGCATCGAACGGACCGACCTCTTCACCCGTCGTCGCGTATCGATACAGCGACGTCCGGACAATCGCAGAGGCCGTCTGTGACCCCACGATGGCAGCAACGACAATCCCACCCCCACCGACGAGCGCCCCCGCAGCGAGCGGCCCATTGAGCACGAAGTATCCAACCGCACCCAGTGCGAAGCCCGGCAGCGCAACGAGTAGGAAGAACGTATTGTATGCTGATGTGCGACGACTCTTTGAGTACAAGAACGGAGCCTGGAAGAGTTAAAACACGATATGAGTCTTCCCTGTGTTTATTCTCTGCCGATACCCAAAACAAAATATGACCCTCCAACTTGGGCGAGCGATCAGTGATGGAATCAAGCGAGTCCTCACGCCGACCGGTGGGATACTGCTCGTCGCGTTTCTCGCACTTCAGTTACTGACACAGGCATCGATCAATACGGCAGTTATCAGTTTCTTCCCAGAAGGCCCGGCTGGTGAAATCGAAGCAGCCCTCGGATTGACACTCCCCGTATCAGGCACTGTTGCCAGTGGCCTGTTCGTCGGAGCAGTCATCCTCAGTTCCGCGTATTTTGTCGTCCTTTCACGGGCACTCACCCGTCCGACAGGAAAATTGTCGAGCTTTCCGAGTGACCTCTACACGCATCGGATGGGGCGAGCAACGCTTTCGATGTTCGTCGGCGGGCTTGTTGTCGGCCTCGCCATCATGATCGGATTCGCATTCTTGTTCCTTCCCGGGATATTCCTTGCAGTCTGTTTCCTGTTCTTCACGTTCGTCGTCGGTGTCGAGGATCGAGGAATCATCGGCGCACTCAAACAGAGTTGGGCGCTTTCGCGTGGAAACCGATTGAAGTTAGCTGTCCTCGTAATCATCTCTGGTGTCATCGGATTCATTAGCGGCATCGTCGGAACGCTGTTCGACATTACCAACGCAGCGATTGTCGGTGAGCTCATCGTGAATACGCTCAACAGCATCCTATTCGTCCTGTTATACGGGATGATCGCTGCGGCCTATCTACAACTGCAAGGAGACAGCCCAGAACGTATCGATACGAGTGGGGTTTCTGAATCACTCGATGGCATCGGGAGCTAGTTAGAAAATCCGAATTCGATAACCGATGGCGAAGACACGTCTGTTGATCAGAGTTGGATCCCCAGAGAGAATATACAAGAACATGATTGTACTCCTAATCAAACCCCACAGATGTCCTCCATCGTCGACAATCCAGCCATTCGCTATGGTATAAGCTTCGTTAATGCCGCGCTCATCGCCCTCATTGCATTCGCCTTCCTTGAAGGCACAATCCGTTGGGTCGCACTCGGGATTGCTGCCCTTGAGGTGATCGTCACCCCGTAAATACTGAAACACACCGAGTAGCAACCACTCGGTATCAGCCTTCGATGCAATCGACCGGACTTCATCCACAACGTGTGACGGTATTTGGATAAATGGAGTTCACCGTTCGAGGCACACCGATTCGAGTCACGAAGGGAACCATTGTTATTTTGCCGTTATGTATACATTGTAAGCAGACGTATTTTTCTGCCTTAATGAACAACGGATTCGATTCTAGTTCCTTTTTTGCCAATAGTAGTTGCAAAAAGCCCATTTCGTTTTTAATATGTTCCCATGAGAGGGGTATATGAGCCATTATATAATACATATGGGTCGATATGGGGTAATCTGAGTATTAATTTGTTCCAAATGAGGTTCATTTGGGTAATATAGTCCCTTTTTTCGTATTCGACGCCGGCGCTGTACCCTTGGTTATGCCGTGGGACTCGAGTCGCTGGTGCTCGACTCAGCATCGGCCCGGACACGCGAGAGACGCATCGCGTTGGCCGTGACGCCGACGGTCATCCCTGCGTCGCCCGCGAGAACGGCGAGCCAGATTGGGACGTAGCCGAAGGGCACGGCGAGTGCGAGCCCAGCCTTGATAAGCAAACTCGCGACGATGTTCTGCCTGATGACGCCGTTGGCGTCGCCCGCCAGCTCGTAGAGATAGGGGAGTTTCGAGAGGTCGTCGCCCATCAGTGCGACGTCGGCCGTCTCCAGTGCGGTATCGGTCCCGGCAGCACCCATCGCGACACCGACGGTGGCCGTCGCCATCGCCGGCGCGTCGTTGATGCCGTCGCCGACCATCGCGACACCGCCCTCGAACTCCGCGACGAGGTCCTCGACGGCAGTCACCTTCTGCTCCGGGAGCAGTTCGGCACGGTAGTCGTCGACGCCGACCGCGTCGGCGATGGCCGCAGCGGTCCGGTCGTTGTCCCCGGTAAGCATTACCGTTCGCTCGACACCCAACGCCCGGAGCCGTTCAATAGCCGCTTTCGCCTCGGGCCTGACCTCGTCGGCGACAGCGATAACGCCCTCTAGCTCGTCTTCGGTGCCGACGAGGACGACCGTCTTTCCCTCGGACTGGAGGGCGGGGACCGTATCGGAAAGGAGGTTCAGACAGCCGGCTCGTTCGCAGAGCTGCTGACTCGTCTGTGTGACGACGCCCCCGTCGGTCGTCGCGTGGACGTGCGAGAGGTCGAACCCGAGTTCGGTGAACAGACCGGGTTTACCCGCGTAATGCGGCGTCCCGTCGAGTTCGGCCTGCACGCCTTTCCCGGTGATACTCTCGAACGCGTCGACGTCGCGCTCGGCGACATCGGCCCCGTCAGCTCGCTGGACGATGGCTTCACCGATGGGGTGCTCGCTCCGTTTCTCGAGCCCCTGGGCGCACCGGAGCACGTCCGTCTCGGTGTTGTCGTTGAGCGGCACGACGTCAGTCACCGTCAGCTCACCCTTCGTCAGCGTGCCCGTCTTGTCGAAGGCGATGGCTTCCACAGCACCCATCGATTCAAGGTGCGAACCGCCTTTAATCAGGACGCCGTTCTTCGCGGCACTGGTCACGCCGGAGACGACGGAGACCGGCGTCGAGATGACGAACGCACACGGGCAGGCCAGTACCAGGAGTGTCAACCCGTAAACGACCGCTTCGGACACCGTCACCCCGAGAACGAACGGGCTCCCGACCGTGACGAGCACGGCGAAGACGACGACGACGGGGGTGTAGTACCCCGCGAAGCGCTCGACGAACTGCTCGCGCTCGGTCTTGTTCGACTGGGCGTCCTCGATCATCTCGACGATGCGCGAGAGCGTGTTGTCCCCGGCCGCGGACGTGACCTCGAGTTCGAGATAGCCCTCCTCGTTTATCGTCCCTGCGTACACCTCGTCGCCAACCGTCTTGTCAACCGGCACGGATTCACCAGTGATAGGGGCCTGATTGACGGCGCTGGTTCCGTCGGTCACGGTGCCGTCCATGGGTATCTTCTCGCCCGGCCTGACGACGACGACGTCGCCAACGGCCACGTTTCCAACGGGAATCGTTTCGGTGTCACCGCCGCGTTTGATCGTCGCCTCGTCGGGCGAGAGGTCCATCAGTTCCCGCAGAGAATCACGGGCACGGTCCATCGAGGCGCGTTCAAGCAGCTCGGCGAAGCTGAACAGCGTCGCCAGCGTCGCCGCCTCGAAGTACAACGCCTCGCCGAAGGCCAGACTGGCAGACAGCGCCCCGACGATAGCGACCGTCATCAGGAAATCGATGTCCAGGTTCAGGTTCTTCGCCGAGTAGTACCCGTTGCGAACGATCGACTGGCCGGCGACCCCGACCGAGACGAGGAACAGCAGGTCGGCGACGTGGAGTGGCTCCCCGAGGATAGTCGCGATCGATGGATTGAGACCCGCGAGGAAGAACTCCAGTGCCAGACCGACAGCGAGGAAGACGGCGCCGACACCGGTCTTCTTCGCACGCTCGCTCCGCCAGACGCCCGGTGCGGTCTCCTGCTCGCCCTCCTCCTCGGAAGCCCCACCGTCACTGTCTGTGACCTCGTATCCCGCCCCCTCGATTGCAGCGACGAGCTCGCGCTCGCTCGTGCGGTCGGCGTCGAAGGAGACGACCACTCGCCCAGTCGTCGGGTGCGTCTCGTAGCCAGTGATTCCGTCGACACTGTCGAGACCGCTTTCGACCTTCCCCGCACACGACGCACAGTCCATGTCCGGGACCGAGAGTCGCACCGTCTCGGTCCCGTCGCTGTCGGTAACTTCGTATCCCGCGCCTTCGATTGCGCCGACGATGGCGGATTCTGTAGTCCGCTCACGGTCGTAGGAGACGACGACTCGGCCCGTCGCCGGGTGTGTCTCGTAGTCGGAGATGCCGTCGACACTGTCGAGACCGCTTTCGACCTTCCCCGCACACGACGCACAATCCATGTCCGGGACACTGAGCCGTATCGTCGTGTTCCCATCCGGCGTGTCCGGTGACACACCGTCGTCGGAACTACGACGCTCGTCGCAGTCCGAACCGGAAGTATTCATTAGATGGATCTAGCCGCCAGCGGTTTATTAAATTGGCTGTTATCAAGTGCCGCCTAAGTCATACAGTTTGTTAAAATTTGGAGTGTGAGTTAATATGGTTCGCGTCGCGTCACTCGATAGCGGTACCGGAGACGGCTGGCTGGCAGAGAACAACCGGAGTCCCGTCACTCGCTCTGACCGCGGATGCTCATAATCTTCACACGTCGCACGCGGTCGAAGTCCCGGAGCCGGTAGGTGAGGCCACGTACTCGGGCTGCGTCACCCCGACAGAACAGTGACTCGAGGCACCACTCGCCCTGATGGGTATGGCTCGTGTTCAGAATCACGTCCTGGTACTCGTGCTGGACGCTGTGGACTGCCTCGATCACGTCGTGGTATCGATAATCGAAGCCGATGAGGGCGACCACCTCGTCGGTGGCGGCTTCGAGCCGCGAGTGACGCTCGATGTACTCCAACATGGCCTCTCTGACCGCTCGCGACCGGTTCTCCATGCCTTCCTCCTGCCACACCTGGTCGAACTCGTCGACCACCGCGTCGGGGATGTTGAAACTCGTACGCATAGGGGGCGATTCTCCCTCGATACACAAGACACCCCGTATTACGCCGATCCGACTGCGGTATTAACAGGTGTTATCCGTGTTCTCGTTGCGGTATCAGATACGCGCTCGTTCCAATGACGCTCGATACGACCGCCCTGTCCTGGTCTTCACGCCCAAACCGACCGCCGACGAGCGTCGTAAAATACTATCTCTACAAGGCCACCAAGGCGGTCGAGTTCTACCGGCCGGTCATGTACCTCTTCTTCCTCGCGCAGGGGCTTTCCTTCACCCAAATCGCGATCCTCGAGGCGCTGTACAACCTCACGACACTCGTCGGTGAGATTCCGACCGGCTATATCGGGGACCGTGTCGGGCGGCGCACCAGTCTCCTCATCGGGAGCACGCTTATCGCACTCACACTGCTCGGCATCGGGCTTGCAAGTTCGTTCGTGATATTAGCCGGCCTGTACATCTGCTGGTCGATGGGCTACAACTTCCGCTCGGGGAGCGAAGACGCCTGGTTGTACGATACGCTCACGGAGGACCTCTCTGCGGCGGAGTTCGCGCACGTTCGTGGCCGTGGCGAATCTGTCTCGCTAGCCGTCGGGGCCGGCGCGGCGATCGTCGGTGGCTACCTCGGGACCATCGACCTGTCGTATCCCTGGTTCGTCGCCGCATCAGTTACGGCGCTCGGTGTGCCCGTCCTCTTGACCGTGGAGGAACCAACGACCTACGAGCGGACCGACGCGGCAGCGTTGAGTCTCCGTCGGACGCTTTCGGTCGTCCGGAAAACTCTCTCGCAGCGAAATATCCGTGCCTTCGTCCTGTATTACTACGTTCTCTACGCTGCCGTGACCTACCTGGTGTTCGTGTTCCTGCAGCCGATCTTCGAGACGGTCGTCCTCGACTTCGGTGCGACACAGTCACAGGTCAGAGCTCTGCTCGGGTGGTTCTACGCGGCATACAGTCTCTTCGGCGCTGGACTGAGTTACTACACGGGCGCAATCCGTGCTCGCTTCGGCCTCCGAAGATGGTTTCTGTGGCTGCCCTTCGTCGTTGGCACCGCTCTGATTGGACTGTACTTCATTCCAGTCCTAGCCTTGCCGGCCTTCCTCCTGATTCGCGGCCTGTCTGACGTGACGCAGTCGTTCGCCGGCCAGTACGTCAACGACCGTATCGAGACGACCGGCCGTGCAACTGTTCTCAGTGCGATGGCGATGGTTAGCGGGCTGGCAGTCGTTCCGTTCCAGCTCGGGAGCGGCATCATCTCGGATATCGTCTCCCCGTCGTTCGCCCTCGCCATGGCCGGCGGTGTCCTCGTCGTCAGCTCTCTGGGCATTCTACTCTGGGAGGCACCGATTGCGGAGTCAGAACAAGAGGAAGCCGGCTGAGCGCGTAAACCGTGACCGAGATTCGGTCGCCCTTACAGCGCGTCGCTGGTCGCGGCCAGTCCAGCGTCAACGTCGACGTCAGCGCCGTGTTCGGCGAGGGCATCGCCGAGCGCAGTCAGGAGATAACTGACGTTCCTCGGGCGAGCGGAGTGACCCATACAGCCAATGCGCCAGATGTCACCCGAGAGCGCACCGAGGCCGCTGGCAATCTCGAGGTCGTACTCGTCGAGGAGGTACTGGATGATGGTGCCATCGTCGATGCCATCGGGAACTCGGACCGTGTTGAGACTCGGGAGCCAGTACTCGTCGGGGGCGTTCATCTCGAGCCCCATGGACTCGACGCCGGCTTTCAGTGCCCCGGCGACCGACCGGTGACGGTCCCATCGCTGCTCGATGCCCTCCTCGCTGACGAGTCGGAGCGCCTCCCTGAGGGCGTAGACGTTCGTAATCGGAGCCGTGTGGTGGTACGCCCGCTCGTCGCCCCAGTATCCCTCCAGTAGCGAGAGGTCGAGATACCAGGACCGCGGGTCGGTCTCGCGGGAGAGTACCTTGTCCATCGCGTCGTCGTTGAGCGTCAGTGGACTGGCTCCCGGCGGGCAGGAGAGGCACTTCTGGGGCCCCGAGTACGCGACGTCGACGTCCCAGTCGTCGGTCCTGAACTCCACGCCACCGAGGGAGGTGACCGTATCCGCGATGACTAAGACGTCGTTCGCGTGGGCGATACTCGTCAGCTCCGGCACCGACGGCTGGAGGACACCAGTACTCGTCTCCGCGTGGACGAACCCGAACACGTCGGGGCTGTGCTCGTCGAACGCGGCTTCGACGTCGACCGGGTCGAGTGGCTCCCCCCACGGCGCGTCGACGGTGACCACTTCGCCACCGGCACGGTTCGCCATGCTCGCCATCCGGTCGCCGAAGTAGCCGTTGGTCGGAACGAGCATCGTATCACCCGGCTCGACGAGATTGCCGATGGCAGCTTCCATCGACGCCGATCCGGTCCCGGAGATGGGAATCGTCCACTGGTTCTCGGTCTGGAACGTGTACCGAAGCAGGTCCTGCACGTCGTCCATGACCTCGATGAACGACGGGTCCAAGTGGCCGACGAGCGGCGTGCTCATCGCCCGAAGAACGCGTGGATGGACGTCGCTCGGACCGGGCCCCATCAACGTACGGTTCGGTGGTGTAAGCTCCCCGACGGCTGGTGCGTCAACCATACCAGTGGCGACGCACTCAATCATAATTATTAAATGTACTGCTTTGCGCTATAGTCGGCGGTCGGTCTGGGGCTTCGAGTGAGAGAAACAAAGCAGACTACCGCGGTCCGACGGGACAGTCGAAAGACACCACTTTCCGACCGGAACTCCCCGGGAACACCGGCTTCCCGACAGAACTTAATACGCAGTACGTCTATCGACCATTGTAGACTATGTCAATCCATATCGCATCAGAGTGGATACAGCGAGACGAGACTATCGAGGTTCTGAACAAGTTCGACGGGAGCGTTATCGACGAGGTGACCAGAGCAACGCGTGAGGACGTCGACCGAGCCATCGAGGCGGCCAACGACGCGAAGGACACGATGGCCTCGATGCCGGCCCACGAGCGCGCGTCGATTCTCAGAGAGACGAGTCGACTCATCGACGAGCGGAAAGACGAGTTCGCAGAGGTCATGGCGGCCGAAGCAGGCAAGCCGATCGAGACAGCCCGAGGCGAAGTCGGACGCGCGGTCAGTACGTTCCAGCTCTCGGCCGGCGAGGCCGAACGCCTCTCCGGGGAGGAGATTCCGATCGACGCCCAGCCCGGTAACGGCAACCGACTCGCGTTCACCAAGCGGTTCCCGGTCGGCGTCGTCGGCGCTATCTCCCCGTTCAACTTCCCCCTGAATCTCGTCGCGCACAAGCTCGGACCGGCGTTCGCCGGTGGCAACACGGTCGTCCACAAACCGGCCACGACGACCCCACTGACTGCAGTAAAACTGGCCGAGACCCTGTTCGAGGCCGGGCTCCCGCGTGACGCGCTCAACCTCGTCATCGGGAGTGGGTCGACGGTCGGCGAGGCGCTGCTGGACAGCGACGATATCGACCACTACTCGTTCACCGGGAGCCGCGCCATCGGCAAGCGAATCAAAGAACGGTCCGGACTTGCGGGCGTCTCGCTCGAGCTCGGGAACAACTCACCCGCGATCGTCCACGAGGACGCCCCCGACATCGCCGACGCGGCGAGCCGGATCATCGACGGCGCGTTCTCGTACGGCGGACAGATGTGTATCAGCACCCAGCGGATACTTGTCCACGAGTCGCGCCACGACGAACTGCTCGACGAACTGGTCTCGCAGGCGTCCGAACTCGTCGTGGGCGACCCGCTGAACGAGGACACCGACGTCGGACCGCTCATCTCCGAGGACGACGCCGAGCGAATCATCGAGTGGGTCGAATCGGCCAAAGAAGACGGTGCGACCGTGGAATTCGGTGGAACTCGAGACGGTGCTGTCGTCCAGCCCACTATCGTCGACGGGGCGACCCAGGAGATGGACGTCGTCTGCCAGGAGGCGTTCGCACCTGTCATCGCCGTCCAGACGTACGAGGATCTCTCGACGGCCATCGAACTGGCCGACGATACCCCGTACGGGCTCCAGGCCGGTATCTTCACTGCGAGCCACGACGTGGGACTCACCGCGGCGATGAACATCGAGTGCGGCGGGGTCATGATCAACGACATCCCAACGTTCCGGGCCGACCAGCAGCCGTACGGCGGTGCGAAAGAGAGCGGCATCGGCCGCGAAGGGCCAAAGTACGCGATCGAAGAGCTCACCGAAGAGCGCGTGATCTGTTTCCGCCCGACCAGCGACCTGTCGATCTGATCGGCGGACCCACCCGCTCGTAGCCATTCGGTCGAGGAACAGCCAGCGTCTGGGAGTGCCCACCAATAACATCAACGACTATATGCGTTGACTCGGGTACGGTTAACTATGGAAACAATCGACCTCGACCCGACGGACGAGGAAATTCTCGCACTCTTGAACGAAAACGCGAGAACGCCCGACGAGGAGCTCGCAGAGCAAGTCGGTGTTTCGCCCGCGGAGGTGAGCGAACGGATCGAACGGCTGCAGGAGGAGGGCGTCATCACACGCTTCACCACGATGTTCGACACCTCGAAACTGGGCTACGTCTCGGTCGCGTTCGGGTTCTCTGTTGAACCTGGGAAGGCCGACGAGATCGCAAATCTGCTCAGCCAGTACGACAACATCTACAAGCTGTGGATTCTCTCGGGCCGGCACAACATCATCGCGCACGCGAACTTCCGGGACATTACCGAGTTCCAGGAGTTCAGTTCGGAGACCCTCCACGACATCGACGGGATCGCGAACTACGAGACATCGATAGCAACCAAATCAGTTCTCAACGACGGCAGTGCGCTCCCGGTCTCCGAGAGCGGGGAATAGGAACGAATCGGTCGTCGCAACCGCAGAATCAGACGCCTGCAGATTGCGCGGCGACGATGACGGTCCACTCTGCGGGGTCGATTCTGTGGTCGCCGAAGGTGGAGTTCTCCGGGTACGCCGTCAACACCAGTGACTCGGTCCGCCCGTCGAGATAGTCCGCCAGTGTCTCGAGATTCGCATCTGCGAGCCCGCCGAGCTGATCGAGGAGCATGACCGGCGTCACCTCATCGACATCGTAGGCTTCGAAGCCAGCGACTGCAGTCACGAGCCCGATCAGTTCGACTTCGCCCTCGCTGAGCGCATTCAGGCCGACTTCACGCCCGTCTCTGGCGACGACGAGTTCGAACTCGCTGGTGAGTCGCGCGCTCTCGAAGCTCGTCTCGAACATGGAGACGATGGTCGATATCGAGTTGTCGAACTCCGTCCGAATCCGGGTCTGTATCTCGTCTTTCCGGGTCCGGAGCTGGGTGATCTCCTGGGACAGCTGTTCTTTCTCCTCTTCGAGCGTCTCGACGGTTGTGGCTGCCTGCTCGGCTGCCTGGATGTCGTCGACCACGTCCTCGAGTTCGGCCTCTTTGTACTTGATGTCGCTCCGGATGTCTGAGATCTCCCGGTCGACGTCCTCGACTTCCGTTTCCAGTTCCGCGATTTGCTCCTCGACCGTTTCGAGTCGCTGCTTCGCGCTCGAGAGGTTCTGTGACCGTTCGGAGACGGTCGATTCTAGTTCCGTGATGCGGTCCTCGAGGTCAGTCTTTCGTCGCTGTTGGTCTCTGATGTCGTCACGCTTCGACTCCAACTCCTCGATACGCTCCTCGTACATCCTCGCCTCTTCACGCAGGTCGAGCACCTTCGCACCGACCTCGTCGAGTTGCGATTCGATTTCGTCGGCTGTCGTCTCGCTCCCACAGAGCCAGCACGTGTGTGCGTCCCCCAGCAGCCCGTGGTCGACGTCTGTGAGGAGGTCTAACCGCTCTTCTTCGACGAGCCGTTTGTTTGCCGAGTAGACCGACTGCAAGAGCTCGAGGTCCTGCTCTGCTCGCTCGTGTTTGTCGCGTACCTCTGCGAGCCCGTCTTCGACGTCAGCGGGGTCGGCAACCTCGATGGACTCGTACTCCTCGTGGGTGTCGGTTAGTTTCTCCTGTGCCCGTTCGATAGTGTTCTCGAGCCGTTCGATGAGGCTGCTCACACGCTGGCGCTCCGCCCGCAGGTCGCTCAGCTCCTCCCGGGCATCGGAGGCCATCGCGTCGTCGAACCGTTGCTCCTGTTCGCGGAGGTCCGCCAGTTCCGACTCCAGCGTGTTTTTTTGCTTTCGCAACGACACGAGGTCATCAGCACTCGCTCGCGCCTTCGCCAGTTCGATCTCGACCGCGTCCCGTTCCTCCCTGAGATCCGCAATCCGCTCGTTGATATCCGAGACCTCGAGCGGTTTCGTCAGCAACGGCGCCAGGTTGTCGCCGTTCCGAACCGCCTGCCGAATCGCATTGTCCTCACCGAGAAACGCGAAGAGATCCGCGACGAGCCTGTCGTACTCGTCTTCCAAGACCGGATTCCCGTGTCGCGCGACCGTCCCGCCGGACCGGTCGAGGCGTACCTCGTGGCGCTCGCCGTCGATGTCGACAGCGACGTGCCCTTCGTCTTCTCCCTCGGTGAGCGCGGTCTTCGTCCCGAAGGCTGTCTCGATGGCGCGAATAAAACTAGATTTCCCCTGCCAGTTGGACGCCTTCACGGTATTGACTCCGGACTCTACCGTCGCAATCCCCTCCGAAATCCCCGCGATATTCTCAATCTCGATGGTGCAGTTCATTACTAGAGTATTCTACAACCTCACGTATGAGTTTAATGATTGGAACAGAAAACGGTAAATTGTGGGTATCAATCGTCAGGAATCGCCGCCGTGATGCTCCTCACACACGTACCCGTGTCGAAGCGCATCCTCCAGGCTTCGCCGGGTCGGGCAGTGTGGACACGAAAGCTGAACCCGTACCGACACCTCGGCCTCTGTCGCACCGGCCACGCGACCCTCGTGTTCGTACGAAGACAGGGCCTTCTGTACTTTCTCTAACAACTGGTCTGTAGCAATCTCGACACTCGTCCGCTGCCAGTCCGTCTCAGCTTCTTGGCGCGCTTTCTCGCTGTCGAGACAGTCCGTCAGGTGCCTGCGCATCGTGCTGAACGAAACCATGTCGTCGCGGACCTGCTGGGCGTCGATGTCCGCGAGTTCGAGCTCGTCTACGAGCTCCCCGCGAGCGATTTCGTCAGACCCCGTCAGGATGTCGTATTCCGTGTCCAGTTGTGTGCCGAACGTCAATCGATTGTTGTCTTTGTATACCGTTCGTAGAAGGTGTTTGTTGAACCAGTCGGCGAGCGAACGGTATCCGAGCGCCTCGCGATTCGTCTCTCCTTTCCACAGCGAAACGAGTTCCTCGTGGACGTCATCGAACGCTTCGCCTTGCGCGCCGATACCGTACGTATCGACGGCGGCGTCGACTTTGCAGCGCGTTCGCTTGGTCATATCGACCGGTACTGGGTGGGACGGGTTATACTTTCACGGTTACCGGGCATCAGCGGACGCCGGAGTCAGGCGAGTTGTTCTCGAAGCCAATCTGCAGCCATCGGCCGGTACTTGTACGGGATGTTGTTACAGACGTGGTTGCCGTTATCGTAGAGGACGTACTCACCGTTCTCCGCGCGCGTGGCGATCCGCTCGGTCTGTGCCGGCGGGATGATATGGTCGTCAGCGCCGGTGACCATCAGGGACGGGGCGGTGAGGTCCTCGATGTCGTCCCGGAGCGACATCGCGTCGGTCGTCTCGTCGACGTCGACCAGCGAGTCCGTCTTGCAGGCCCACTGGAACTGCTCTCTCAGCAAGTCTGAACTGCGGCCACTGACTGACCCGACGGTGAACGGACCGGAGATACCGACACAGGCGTCGAACCGCTGCTCGTTGGCAGCGACGTACGGCGCATAGAACCCGCCCAGCGAGACGCCGTAGACGCCGAGTCTGTCGGTGTCGACGCCGTCCGGGTCCAGCGACTGGATGTGATCGACGACAGCCGAGATGAGTTCGGGGTACCGTGGCGACATCCCCTGTTCGTACCAGGTTTCGCCCTGTGCGGCGCCGTCGACAGCCAGTGTCGCGATACCGCGGTCGTGGAAGTCAGCGTCGTATGCGGACAGCTCTTCCTTGATGGAGTCGAGGCCCGGCAGGAGGACGACGAGTGGTGAATCGCCGTCGTCACCGCCCGGGCTTGCATCCGGCACCCGGAGGTTTCCGGGGACGGTGAAGTCCTCGAACGGTGCCTCGATTCGATGAACCGGTGGGTCCAGGTACTCTCCGGCCCGTTCGAAGAGGTCGACGGCCTCCATGTGTGCTTCGTCACGCTCCTCGTCGTCTACGTGCCAGACGTGCGACCCGAAGTGGTAGTACATCGACGCCTGGCGGAAGTGCTGTCCGGCAGCGAGTTCGTCCCCCCGGTCCAGCGCGGCTGTACCCAGGGCCTCGTGCTCGTCACCGATAGCGGCGAACTCGCTGCACCAGTCCGACCAGTCGTCGATGCGTTCCTGCAGTCGAGCGAGGTCGTTGTAGTCGATCCCGTTCGCGACGAACCGCGGTGTCCACTTCTCGAGTGACTCTGTCGCGAAGTCTGCGCCACGCTCTGTCGGCTCCTCGGACTCTGACATGCCCGAACCGTCGATTGGCGCCGACTAAAGTGTTGTCCCCAGAAATATCGAGGTGGACCCCGTAGCCGACAGTTGTGCTGTAGTCGGGACGCTGAATCAGACCGGCCGCATCGCGCCCCGCCCGACGATTTCGTTGTCGACGATGCGGTCCAGCAGCGCGGCGGTGCCATCGAGGTCGGTCTTCTCGGAGACGACCGGCTCGACGTCGCCGTCTGCGACGAGCGACGCCGCCTGTTTGAGTTCGTGCTTCGAGCAGTACCGGCTCCCGACGACGTCCAGTTCGTTCATCACCTCGGCACGGGGCGACAGCGACATGTCGTTGCCGGGGAACGTCGTCAGGTTCACCAGCCTACCGCGTGGCCCGAGCAAGTCGAGACTGGCTTCTAACAGGTCAGTCGCGCCGGTGAAGTCGATGACGGCGTCGTACGACCCCGCGTCGAGCGCCGAGAGGTCGTTGTCGGGGCCGGGGTCGTGCACGATATCGGCCCCGACCGCCGCACAGGAGTCGAGTTTCTCCGTCGCGATGTCGACGGCGGTCACGTCGGCCCCGAAGTAGTCGGCGACCTGGACCATGTGGATACCGACCCCACCGCCCGCTCCAAGCACCGCGACGCGGTCGCCGCGTTCGACGTTCGCTCGCTGGTTCGCGACGTGGACCGGCGTCGCGACGGCGTCGGGGATGACCGTCGCGTCGGTCGGCGGAATACCCTCGGGAATCCGGAGGGCGTTGCCCGCCGGGAGGCAGGTGTACTCTGCGAACCCGCCGTCGGTGTCGACGCTTATCCACCCGGCATGGTTCGTACAGAGCGAGTCGTGCCCGGCCAGACACTGCTGACAGTGCCCACAGACGATGTGGAAGTATGCGGTGACGCGGTCCCCGACGTCGAGGTGAGTCACGCCCGCACCGACCTCGTCGACGGTACCGACCAGTTCGTGGCCGGGGATACGCGGGAGGCCCTCGGGGTCGTTCCCGAGGTTCCCGTCGATGACGTTCCTGACGGTCCCGCCGACGCCGGTCGCCTCGACCTCGACGCGTACCGATGCGGCATCTGGCTCCGGAATCGACCGTTCGCTGCGTGTGAGCGGGCCACCCCACTGCTGGATTTCGAGACAGTCCATGGCCGCTCAACTCACCGACGGCCTATAATTGTAGCCCTGGTGGAGGGTTCTGGTTCGGCACGGTGTGGTGGCCGGGGACGGTTGGACAGCGCAAGTGAGGTCCGTCGTCGATACTCGTCGAGTCGTGACCGCGAAAAAACGCTGGTTGTTCGTCCGTTTAGAACCGGCAGACGACCTTGATGGCGCCTTCCTTCCGGTTCTTGAACGTATCGAACGCTTCGGCGAAGTCCTCGAAGTCGAACTCGTGCGTGATGAGCGAGTCGACGTCCGTCTGTCCGTTCTCGACCATCCGGGCGCTGGCTTCGGCCTTGTTGGCGTGGGCTCGCGCACCGCGGAAGTCGATCTCCTCTTTGACGAGGTCGGCCATCGGGATCTTCAGGAGGTTCTCCTTCGGGATGCCGTCGAGGCTGACCGTTCCGCCCTTCCGGGTCATCCAGACCGCTTGCTGGAAGCCGGTCTCGCTCCCGGCCGCTTCGAGGGTCACGTCGACGCCGGTCCCGCCGGTCAGCTCCCTGACCTGCTCGACGACGTCGTCGTCCTTGTAAGAGACGGTGTGGGTGGCACCGAGCTTCTCGGCGAGCTCGTTTCGGTTCGGGCTCCCGACTCCGATGACCTCGTTTGCGCCCATGGCGACGGCGTGCTGGAGGCAGAGCAGCCCCACAGTGCCGGTCCCCATGACAGCCACGTCGTCACCGGGCTCGATGTTCCCACGGACGGAACACTGGAGCGCGATGGCGTTGACGTCGAGCAGCGCGCCCTCGGACCACGAGATGCTGTCGTCGAACTTGTACAGGGAGTCGGCCGGGATGGTCACGTACTCCGCGAACGACCCGTCCATGGTGTGGCCGATCTGTCGGTGGCCAGTGTCGAAGTCACCGTAGTTGTCACAGAGGTTGTACCGTCCTTTCCGGCACATCTCACAGTAGCCACAGCCGGAGTGGGTCTCGCTGAACACGCGGTCGCCCGGTTCGAACCGGTCGACACTGTCGTGAACTGCGACGACTTCACCGGACCACTCGTGTCCTGGGATGAACGGGTACTCTGGCGGCCAGCCGTCGACGTCAGCGCTGAAGATCTTCGGGTCGGTCCCGCAGATCGACGCGGCTTCGACGCGGCACAGAACGTTCTCGACCTCGTCAGGCTCCGGTGTGTCGATAGTCTCCATCGACCAGTCGTCGGGGCCCTCCAGCACGATGGCCTGCATACTCTCGGGGATAGTTTCACCTACTTCTACTGCCATGGGCTCGCTTCGGGCAACGCAAGTATAATTGTTACGGTGCTGTAGAAGCCTGCGTCGGGAACCGAATTCCTCAAGAGTCGGAGTCCGAGGTCCCGCGTTCGTCCATCATCGTCGAGGCACGTGCTTCCCAGTCGCCCTTGAAGAACCAGACGGTGGCGAGGGAGACCATCCACAGGTACGAGAGGATGAGGACGGCGTAGACGGCGACGATACCGACGTCCAGTACCTCCCCAGCCAGGTACGTTCCCCCGAGCATAATCACCCAGGCGCCGACCATCCGCGCGATGAAGGGGATGCGGGTCTCACCGCTCCCTCGGAGACAACCGGCGACGACGAAGAACATGCCGAAGAAGATGCCCCCGAGACCGAACACGCGGGCGAAGTCGACCGCGTAGGCCAGCGTAGCCGGGTCACTGGTGAACACGCGCGCGAGGGGGGCCGCTCCAACGATGAGCGCCCCGCCCGATAGTCCGAGCAGCACGAACGCCAGGGCGATCACTGCCAACCCGTTGAACCGCGCCGCCTCGGGGTCGTCACCGCCCAGCGTCTGACCGGTGATGACGCTCGAAGCGGTACTGAACGAGCGGTAGAAGGGCGCCGTCACCTGCTGGCGCATCCGCCGCCCGATGTGGAACGCCGCGACGACTTCGGTCCCGAACCCGAGCAAGAGCGCGTTGAACGGGAACATCGCCACGGTCGACGACATGCCCTCTGCGAACTGTGGCGTCCCGACGACGACGAGCTGGCGGGTGATGGTCCAGTCTCGCGGCCGGCGAAACGAGAGGCCGATTCGGTCCGTGGTGAACGCCAGGAGGATACTCGCCGCAGTGAAGGCGTTGGCGAGCGCCGTCGCGAGCCCGACCCCGAAGATACCGAGCCGCGGGAACGGCCCGATTCCGAGTCCGAGGACGACGGAACAGGCGATGTTGATAACGTTCGACCCGATGTTGATGAGCATGGGGGTCTTCGTGTCGCCGGTCCCCTGCAGGGCCCGAACGCCGATGATGGCGACGTGTTTCGCGGGACTCGCGACGAGGATGACCGCGAGATACAGCCCGCCGAGCCGGACGACCTCCGGTGCCGCGCCGAGGAGGTCGATGGCCGTGGAGCCGAACAGCGCGCCGGCGACTGCCAGCGGGACACCGATGAGCGCTCCGATGATGAGGGCTTGCGTGACTGCCTCGTCACGGTTGGCGTCGGCACCGGCGCCGGTGTCCTGACTCGAGAGGGCGATGGCAGCGCCGCCCAACCCTTGCCCCAGTCGGAGCGGGATCTGTGCGTAGAGGTCCGCGAGCCCGATGGCGGCGACCGCGACCGGGGAAAACAGTCCGGTGACGATGATGTCGGTGGTCCGCATCAGCGTCTGGAAGACCTGCTGTATCATCACGGGCCACGATAGCGACAGCGTCCACCGCCAGACCTCTTTGGCCTGTTCTATCCAGTCTCCGTCCGGATTCGAAGTCTCCGTGCTCATCGTTTCGGAAGGGGTGTCACCGGCAGTACGCCCGTCCGTTGCCGCTCACAGCGTGAACACCTGCGGACCGGTGATGAGGACGACACCGATGATGACGAGTACCGCTCCGAGGAGCAGGCGCTTCGTCACGCGCTCGACCTCGCGCAGGAAGATGAAGGTGAACAGAATCGCGAACAGCGACGTCGGACTCGAGAGCGGGTCGACGAGGACCACCTGCCCGCGGTCCAGCGCCTCGAAGAGGGTAAACAGCGACAGAGCGCTGAGCAGCCCACAGCCGACGAAGTACGCGTACGCCTCTCGTGGGGCCATCATGAACTCGCCGAAGTCACGCCCGTGGCGAAACAGGAGGTAGACGAGGAGTCCGAAGAGCCCCGCCGCCTCGTTGATAGCGACGCCTTCGATGGCACTGATGTCCGTCGTCGTGAACGCGTAGCGACGTGCGACGTTCCCGGCGGCGAAGGTCAGTGCCGCGGCGAGCGGGAAGAGCAGGTCGCGGATATGCCACCCCGAGATGTCGCCGCCCTTCGAGAACGCCAGCGTGACGAGTCCACCGACGACGAACCCGATGCCGATGGTCCCCTGTGCGGTGACAGCTTCACCGAGGAACACCACGGCGAGCAGCATCGCCCAGACCGGGCGCGTGTTCACCGTCGCGCTACTGATGCTCGCACCGACGCGCTGGACGCCGGTGTAACTCAACAGGCGCGCTATCGCGGTCGCGGTCAAGCCAGTCGCGAGGAACAGGCCGAGTACCCAGTAGGGGTGGGAGAACAGGGCTACGCCACGGGCGAGCAACACGGCACAGTACACCACGACGCTCACGAAGACGACCGTCAGGGACACCTGTAACGGAGTCCCACCCCGTTCCATCCCAGTCTTTGCGAGCGGGTCCGAGGCCCCCCACCCGGCAGCGGTCAGTAGTGCGAGCGCGATCACATCGTGTTGCATTGCGTTGCCGGTTCGACGGACCTATTGATAATGGTTGTGGGTACCAGACCACGAACACCCTCGAAGGCGACTTCCCGAAGACAGGGATATTTTTACCACCGTGCAGTCCAGGAGTATCGTATGCGCGTCGACGTCCACACGCACTATCTGCCGGCAGCGTATCGTGACCTGCTCCGTGAGTGGGGCAAAGAAGTCCGTGTCGAAGACCGGAACGGCACACCACACGCGGTCTACGGCGATACCGCTCGGGAACTGGCGCCGGGCTTCCGAGACCTCGAAGCGCGGTCTGAGTGGATGGCCGAACACGACATCGACCGCACGGTCGCGTCCATCTCGAATCCGAGCCCACACGACGAGACGTTCACCGACGCGGAATCGGTCGAACTGGTCCGGGCGATAAACGACGGGTTCGCCGATGCACAGGCGGAGCGACCTGACGAGTTCGCGGGCTTCGGGACGGTGCCGTTCCGTGACCCCGACGCGGCCGTCGACGAGGTCGACCGAATCGCCGACCTGGGGCTCGCTGGCGTGGCAGTCCCCACCGCGGTTCGCGGACGGACGCTGTCGGACCCGGCATTTGAACCCATCTTCGACCGCATCGAGGACCACGGGCTACCGGTGTTCGTCCACCCGACGCGCAACGTCCTGAGCGAGCAGTTCGAGCCGGAAGAAGGGGGCCTCGACCCGACCGTCGTCTTCCCGGTCGACACCACCGTCCAGCTAACGCGCCTCATCTTCGACGGGTTCTTCGACCGGCACGACCTCGACGTTATCATCGCGCACATGGGTGGCGCGCTCCCGTATCTCGTCGGCCGGCTCGAACGGGGCCGGGAGCGGTTCCGTGACGACCCCGACAGTTCCCCGGAGCACTCCATCTACCACTACATCGAGTCGTTCTACTACGACGCCATCTCCTTCCACGCGCCGGCGGTTGGCGCTGCCATAGAGACGGTGGGCGACGACCATCTCCTGTTCGGAACGGACTACCCCTTCAACATGGAAGACGCGCCGGCGACGGTGGCAGATATCGATGCGAGAGCGCCGACCGAGGAGGCTGCTGCGGCGATACTCGGGAACACGGCGATCGACGTGTTCGGGCTGTAGTCGCTGACAGACCACCCGACTGGTGGGACCGACGGCTATTAACCGTCGAACTGCATGATTGTGCATATGCAGATCGAAATCAGGATCGCGACCATCCTCCTCGGTATCGGGGTGCTGCTCGGTCTCCTGGCGCTGAACAAGTACGTCGCTGCGAAGTACTGGCTGCCGGCGCTGGAGGACGTCGAGGAAATCGAGGAAGACGACGTAGACGACGTAGACGACTGAAGCCTGTCGTCACGCCGCTGAAAGGGGCCGGCCGCTGCGCAGACGAAGGTGCCGTAGTTCGCGAGCCGTCAGTCGCGCCCCGGTGTTTAATATCGGGCCCCTCGAACTCGCGCAGCATGGAAGACTATCGGCTCGGACAGCAGAACCGCCGTCGCGAGTACTACGGACGCTTCTCGGCAGCCGAGATGGACCGTCGTCGCGAGGCCGTCCGCGAGATGATGGTGAGTGAGGGACTCGACGCGCTGGTCATCTGCGGCGACGCCGGCTTCGGTGGCACGCACATCAGTTACCTCACGAACTACTCGCCCCCGTTCGTGAGTTATTTCGTCTTCTTCCGCGACCCGGAGGCGAACTCACTGCTGCTGGCCGGGCTCAGCAACCACAAACAGTACGTTCGGGAGGTCTCGGAGGCCGACGACGTGGACGTGATGCTGCCCGACCCGATGCAATCAGTCGCCACCCGACTCGAAGCCGGCGGCGTCGGCGACGGGACCGTTGGACTCGTCGGACATCACCCACGATACAAGCAGTCACTCTCGTACGAACAGTACGACGCCCTCGAAGACGCGTTTGCTGGTGAGCTCGTCGACGCGACAGTCCCGTTCATCCACGTGGTCAGCCGTCGGAGCGAGCCGGAGCTGGAGCGTATCCGACGCGCCGCAGCACTCACCGACAAAGGACTCGAAACCATCGCAGACGCTGCCGAGCCGGGCGTCCGCGAGACGGAGCTCCAGGACGCGCTTACCCGAACCTACCTCGAAACGGATGGGGCGCTCGGGATGGCCTTCATCACCTCGGCGCCGATGAACGACGCAGAGCCCGGCGAGCCGCTCCCCTGGCACAAGCCGTCGAAACGGAAACTACAGTCGGGCGACGTGATCACGACGGAGATGAGCGCGTCGTTCGCGGGCTACCGGAGCCAGGTCCATCGGACGTTCACCGTCGGCACGGAGCCCAGCGACCAGTACGTCGACATGTGGACGGTTGCCAAGGAGACGTACGACGCCATGCTCGACGCGGTGCAGCCGGGGAACACGGTGGCGGACGTCCACGCTGCGCTCGAGCCGCTGGAGGCATCGCCGTACAAACTCTACGACGTGGCGCTGCACGGATACGGCAGCGGCTACCTGCCCCCGTACGTCGGAACGTCGGCCTCGAACTATTGGCCGGGTGCCGAGGATCCGGTCACCGAGGACTGGACGTTCGAAGCGGGGATGGTCGTCGTCGTTCAGCCAAACGTCGTCACGACCGAGGAGCGTCACGGGCTCCAACTGGGGTCGGCCGTCATCGTCACCGACGACGGCCCAGAAGTGTTACAGCAGTATCCGCTCTCAATCCAGCAGGTGTAACGCCCGCGGTCTCGTATACTCGCGCGTTCAGCGGGCGCGTGAGCCAAATGATACAGACTGAGAGTGTTTCACCAAGGTCGAGAGTGAGCAACAATTGCTTCTTCCTCGTTTCACTACCACGGTGTTCCTCATAATTTAAGCCGAACTTTTATGTACAGGGGGCAGTACCATGTACTCATGCCATCGGGTAGCTCAGACAACTCGGATAACGAAACCAAATCAGACTCACGGCGGAAATTCCGTCGTCGTGGTGTCCTCGGAGCGATTGGCGCAGGAACAACCCTTCTAGCCGGCTGTGGCGGTGACGGCGGGTCCGGCGGCGACGGTGGATCTGGCGGTGACGGCGGGTCCGGCGACGGCGGGTCCGGCGGCGACGGTGGGTCCGGCGGTGACGGCGGCGATGGCGGTGACGGCGGCGATGGCGGTGACGGTGGAAGCGGTCCGATAGACCAGTATCTCATCACCGACATCAACGGGAACCCGACAAGCCTCGACCCGCACGCGGTCGGGCCGACGGCGAACACCTCTTGGGGTGTCTTCCCGATGAACGCGTACGAACCGCTGCTGTTCTACGAACAGGGCGGTTCAGGCCTGATTCCGGTCCTCGCAGAGGAGGTTCCGACGGTCGACAACGGGCTCATCACGAACGACAACCAGACGTTCGAGTTCCCGCTCCGCGAGGGCGTCCAGTTCCACACCGGCGGGGAGATGACCTCGTCGGACGTTAGGTTCTCCCTGGACCGCGTCCGGACGATGAACCTCGCGCCCGGCGCCAGCAACCTGGACGTCATCGAGAGCATCGAGACTCCCGACGACTACACGGTGCGAATCACCATCAGCGAAACCGACGCGTCGTTCCTCACTGGGACAATCCCGTCGAAGAACATGGTCGTCGTCAGCCAGGAGGCCGTCGAGAACAACGGTGGCGTCCAGGAGGGGACGCGGAACCAGTTCATGGCCCAGAACACGGCCGGGACCGGTCCGTACCAGCTGGGACAGTGGAACCGTGGCTCCAACCTCCGATACGACTACTTCCAGGACTACTGGGACCCTGAATCCGTCGGTCCGGGTGGCATCTTCATGCGCATCACGACCGACGTCTCGACCGCCGTGGCGTTCATCGACCGCGGTGACGCACACGCGTCGGGGTACGAACTCGCCAGCGTCGACTCCTTCGAGGGGACCGGCGCCGAGTTCAACTACTACGAGTCGCTCGCCCAGCTGTTCCTGTTCTTCAACTTCGAGATTCCGTACGACAGGGACGACATGCCGAGCAACGACACCGTGCCGTCGAGCTTCTTCCAGGACCCCAACGTCCGGCAGGCGTTCGGCCACGCGGTGGACTACGAGGACTACATCGAGTCCGTCTGGGGCGGGAACGGTTACATCTCCAACCAGCCGTGTCACCTGGGTCCACTCCAGTACTACGACGAGGACGCGCCGAACTTCAACTACGACCCCGACAGGGTCGAAGAGCTCCTGCGCGAGGCCGGCTATTGGGAGGAAGGCTTCACGTTCACGATGATGTCCGAGAACTTCGCCGAAGCGGCGAACGCGGTCCTCTATGTCAAGGACAGCATCGAGAACCTGAACGACCGGATCACTATCAACACCCAGACGTTCACCGAGTCGCAGTACGTCGAGCGGCGGAACGAAGAGCCGTGGGCGTTCACGTGCGACATCGGTGGCTTCCCGGCGTTCGGTCCGGACCCGGCCCCGTACTACGACCAGCTGCTCAACGGTCCGCCCGGCGCCGGCGGTCGGCACCAGGACTACATCGACGAGCGGTTCTTCGAAGCGGCCGCAGAGGCCAGGCGGTCGCTCGACCCGGACCGTCGTGCCGAGCTCTACTCCGAGCTCCAGACGCTCGGGTACGAGGACCCGCCGGCCATCTCGATGAACGGCGAGCGCCTCGTCCGCATCACGCTGCCGTGTGTCGAGCCCGAGACCAGCCCGGTCGCGTCGCAGCCCATCGCCAAGCGGTGGGACATCTCGCAGTGTGACCCGATCGACTTCTAACTAGGGCTTCGCCGCCCGTTTCTGTCGTTCACTGGATACTGAGCGGCTGCACTGGCGAATTTCTGACTGTCATCCATCAAAAAGACTAATTACTACCGTACTGTGTGTATTGTTAATGTCAGACTCTCCCACTAGCCCAGGGGCTGCGACTGGCGACAATCAACTCGACATGAGCGAGCCCGCTGCGGGAACCGAGTCAGACGCTGATAGATTACTCGCGCGGGTCGAAGACCTGCGGTTGCATTTCGACACCGACAGAGGTGTGGTCAAGGCGCTCGACGGCGTCGACTTCGACCTCTTCCGAGGTGAGATATTCGCACTCGTCGGTGAAACCGGCTGTGGCAAGAGCATCACTGCCCGGTCGTTCATGCAGCTGGTACCGACACCCCCGGGACGGTACCCCAGTGGGCGAGTGCTGATGCGCTCCGAAGGCGACTGTACGGAATGTGGCGGCGCTGGCTGCGAGGCCTGTGGCTCGACCGGCTACGGGATGGAGGACCTGCTCTCTATCACGACGAAAGAGATGGAGCAGATGCGGGGCGACCGCATCGCGATGATCTTCCAGGACCCGGAGGCGACGCTCAATCCGTCGCTGACCATCCGCTCACACCTCGCGGAGGCGATCCTGGCCCATCAGGGCCGCTCCGTGATGCGCGAGGCAGGCGTCGACGTGGACAATCTCGACCCGCTCTCGGGCGCGCTTGCGCGTGACCGCGCGACGGCGGAACGTTCGACGATACTCTCCTGGATCGGTTCGGTCCCGCCGTTCCGAAAGCACAAGCAGGCCATCGACCGGGTCGTTCGGGAGCGGAGTCTGGAACTCCTGGGCCAGACGCAGGTGCCCCAGCCGAAGGACGTACTGACCGATTACCCACACGAGCTGTCCGGCGGCCAGCTCCAGCGGGTCATGATCGCGATGGCGCTGGCGGCAGAACCCGACCTGCTTATCGCCGACGAGGCGACGACGGCGCTCGACGTGACCACGCAGGCCCGTATTCTCGAACTTATCGGGGATCTACAGGACCAGTACGACACGGGCATCCTCTACATTACGCACGACCTCGAACTGGTCCGGGACATCGCCGACCGCGTCGGCGTCATGTACGCCGGGAGTATGGCCGAGATCGGCGACGTCGAACAGGTATACAACAACCCGCTTCACCCGTACACGAGGGGGCTCATCAAGTCGATTCCGTCCGAAGCGCGGGTCGGTAAGCGGCTGGAGGGAATCGATGGTTCGATTCCGGACCTGACGAATCCCCCCGAGGGATGTCGGTTCTGTACCCGCTGTCCCGACGTGATGGACCACTGTTCGGAGCAGAGTCCGGAGATACTCGAAGAGGAGGACGGGCACACAGTCGCGTGTCACCTGTACACTGAAGACGAGAACAACGGTAACTAATAATGGCTCAATCTACAGACACATCGACCGTTTCGGATGTCGGCGCATCGCTCAGCAGTGAGACGGAGAACGAGATCATCATGCAGTGTACCGGGGTCAAGAAGTACTACCCGGTCACCGGCGGCGTGCTGCAACGGAAGATCAGTGAGGTGAAAGCCGTCGACAACGTCGACATCCGCATCCGCCGCGGTGAGATACAGGGTGTCGTCGGCGAAAGTGGCTGTGGCAAGTCGACGCTCGCGCGCGTCCTCGTCAATCTCAATGCACCCACTGGTGGGAACATCTACTTCGACGTCCCGGAAGAGACTGCAGACGAAATCTCTGACCTGGAGTCCACGCCAGAAGGGGAGCGCTCGCAGGAGGAGAAAAACCGACTCAAGGAACTCCGAAAGGAGTACGAGATCAACACCATCTCGGGCAAGCGTGCGAAACACTACCGCCAGAACACGCAGTTCGTCTTCCAGAACCCGAACAGCTCGCTCAACCCACGAAAGCTCATCCGACAGACGGTCGAGCAACCGTTGAAGGTCCACACGGACATGTCCGCCGAGGAACGAGAAGACCGCATTGCAGACCTACTCGAAAAAGTCGGGCTGGGTGCGGACTTCCTGTATCGGTACCCCCACCAGCTCTCGGGCGGACAGAAACAGCGTGTCGCCATCGCCCGCGCGATTGCCACGAACCCGGACTTCGTCGTGCTCGACGAGCCGACGAGCGCGCTCGACGTGAGCGTGCAGGCCCAGATCCTGAATCTCCTGCAGGACCTCCAGGCCGACTTGGGATTGACATACTTGTTCATCACCCACGACCTTGGGGTCATCCGTCACATGGCGACCGACATCGCCGTGATGTACCTCGGGAAGATCGTCGAGAACGCCTCACGCGCGGAACTGTTCTCGGACCCGCAGCATCCCTACACCGAGGCGCTCATCTCGTCGAGCCCGGCCATCGAGATGGACAGAGAGGAGCGCATCAGACTCCGTGGTGACGTCCCGGACCCGCAGGACCGGCCGAGGGGGTGTTTCTTCCACACCCGGTGTCACAAGGCCGAATCGTTCTGTGGCTGGAGCGGTACAGACGTGCTCTCGATAGTCCAGGCCAACGTGACCAAGGACCCGTTCGTCGAAGAGCTGAACGACACGCTCGAAGACACGGAGTTCGACGGGTACGAGGCGAGCTTTACATTCGACGGGAGCACCGACATCGACGACGCGCGACGTGCACTCGCGGGTGAGGACGACACGCTACGGTCGTTCAACGAGATTCCCTTCGAAGCAATCACGGACGTCTCTGTCGACGGGCGGACGGTCACGCTCTCGTTCCGTGAGTCCGAGACGCCGGAGCTCATCGAGGACCAGCCGGGCCGCACCGTCGCCTGTCACCTCTACGACGAGGAGTACGCGGCGGAACTAGAGTAACTGCGTACTGCTGTCACCGACATCCCTTCTTCGCCGAACGTACACCGCGCGCACATCCGATTGACTGCCGGACAGTTGAGTCGCGTATCGGATCGGTCGCCTCCCACCTCGCTGCGAACGGCTCTCTCGAATGAGACGTCAATTGGTGGTAAGCCCACGTTTCCTCAGGGAATCACCCGGTATCCAGCAGACGGGTTGGGTCTCGGACTGGGACATCCCCACCCCACATCGATGGCGGACTCCTGCTATCTGACCAACGAACCGTTGTCTGACTTCGAAGTCCCGTTCGGCTTTCTAATTTGTGCGTGCGAGCATCACTCCGTCAGCGAGAACCCTTCTGAGTCAGCGGGATGGACGGTGATACCCAGAGATAGTGCTTGACCCTCTGTACTGTTCCGTACCAGTGCTGACAGCGCCGGAGAGGCGCACGCGCCATGGACAGCCGCCACAGACCAGCTGAGCGTTCGGCTCGCGGCCGAGTGGAGATGATGGAGATGGCACTGTGTCGCTGCGACCAACGGCTCTGCAAAGCGAGGCGTAAACCGAAAAGATGCCGCGGTGTTCAGTCGTGCCGTTCTGGGTCGAGCACGTCACGGAGTCCGTCGCCGATCATGTTCCAGGCGAACGCCCACAGGAAGATCGCCATACCCGGAACGAGCGACGGCCACCAGGCGCCACGGAGCAGGTCCTGCTGCCCCTGGGCGGTCAGACGGCCCCACTCCGCGAGTCCCGGCTCGGCGAGCCCGATGAAGGCCAGCCCGGACGCGATGATGACGACGCTCCCCATCTCCAGCGTCGCCTGGATGAAGATTGGCTGGATGGCGTTGGGCAGCACCTCTTTGAGCACGAGGGTGTGCTCCTTGACGCCAGTCACCCGCGCCGCGTCGACGTACTCCTCGTTTTTCACGTGGATGACCTCACCACGGATGATGCGGGCGTAGGTCCCCCACAGCATCACGGAGAGTGCGATACCGATGTTGAGGTACGACGGGCCGAGCGCGACGACCAGCGCCAGCGCGAGGACGATGGCGGGAATCGCGATCATCCCGTCGACGACTCGCATGAGAATCTCGTCGACGTTCCCGCCGACGAAGCCGGCGACCGTCCCGAAGAGGACGCCGATGAAGACCGAGATGGTGACGACGCCGAGCGAGATGGCGATCGAGAGGCGCGAGCCCCAGACGATGCCATAGAGGATGTCCCCACCGGTCCGGGTCGTTCCAAGCAGGTGGCCTGGCGTCAGCGGCGGCGCCAGCTGGGTGCCCCAGACGCGTGGCATCTGGTAGACCTGGTCGCTGACCGGCGGTCGGATGACCGGCGCCAGCAGGCCGACCAAGATGAACGTGGCGACGATCACGAGCCCGATCGCAGTGAGCGGGTTCGCGAGCATCTCGCGCGAGATCTTCTTGATTCGGCTGTACCGCCGTTCGAGCGACCTTCGATCGACCGTCTGGTTGATGACGGAGAGTATCGTTTGCAACATGATTACTCACCCAGTTCGATTCGCGGGTCGAGGTACGCGTACAGTATGTCGACGATCAGGTTCACCGAGATGACGGCGATGGCGGTGATGATGATGAACCCCATCAGCGCGGCGAAGTCGTTCGACGTCGCCGCAGCAGCAATCCACGTCCCCAACCCAGGGTAGTTGAACACGATCTCGACAAGGATTGCGCCCCGCAGCAGGAACGCGAAACTGAGACCGGCGATGGTCAGCGTCGGGATGAGCGAGTTACGGCGGACGTGGCGCTTGTAGACCGTGTCGTTGTTGACCCCGCGTGCGCGGGCAGCCGTGACGTAATCCTTGTTCTTCTTCTCGACCATCTCACCGCGGAGGTGACGCATAATCAGCGCCGCGTTCGTGTAGCCAAGCACCATCGCCGGCATCGCGATGTGCTTGACCGCGTCGATGAATGCCTCGAGATTCAGTGCGAGGATAGAGTCGACCGTGTACATCCCGGTCGGGTGGTCGATGGTCAGGAAGACTGACTGCGTCGCCCGTCCCAGCGGGAACCACCCCAGCTGGACGAAGAAGAGCCACACGAAGATGAGTGCGGACCAGAACTGCGGCGTCGACAGTCCACCGACCGCGAGCGCCCGGGAGACGTGGTCGATCCACGTGTCCTGGTACTTCCCGGCGAGAGTCCCCAGCGTGAGACTCACCACGAGCGCGATGAGCAGGCCCGCGACGGCGAGTTCGATCGTCGCCGGGGCGAACGTCGCGATGGCGTCGGTGACTGCCGTTCCGGCACTCGGTGACCAGCCGAAGTCACCCTGCAAAATACCTCTGAGCCAGTAGAAGTACTGGACGTATATCGGTTCTCCGAGGTGGTACGTCTCCCGAAGCTGTGCAACCTGTTCTTCCGTGGTGAACCTGCCGACATAGATCGCAATCGGTGAGCCTGACAGACGTGTCAGGACGAACAGCACCACCGTTACGAACAGCAGTGTGGGTATTGACCACAGTATCCGGCGGATAGCATAATCTTTCGGTTCCATCCTGTTTCCACGTTGCTAACGAACCCACTTATACTTGTGCCAAACTCCCACGGACATCAATGAACAACAAAACATCACGACGGCGGGATGTCGCGGTCATTGAAACTACCTTAGGTCGTTTCAGAGAGAGCCCACCCGTCGCGACCGGGACGGCCCCACGAATTTATGTGGCCCCCACGTCTTGACACGTGTAGCCATGCAGGCAGTAGTCTTTCCGGAACCTGACGAGATAGAGATCCGCGAGGTCGAACGTCCCGAACCGGGTCCGGGTGAGGCCCTCGTCCGTGTCGAGTCGTCGACCATCTGTGGCAGCGACGTGAAAATCCTCCACGGCGAGTACGGTGCGACGGAGTACCCCCATATCCCCGGCCACGAGTGGTCGGGCGAGATTGTGGAGGTCGGGGAGGACGTTGTCCGCCTCGAGCCGGGCGACCGCGTCGCCGCCGAACCCCACGTCGGGTGTGGGGAGTGTGCGAGATGCATGGAGGGACTGTACAACCTCTGTGAGCACTACGGCGAGTCGGACCACGGTCACTCGCACATCGGGTTCACCTCGAACGGCGGCCTCGCCGAGTACGTCGCGGTGGACACGCGCGCCCTGCACCTGCTCGGGTCGATGACCTACGACCAGGGGGCGTTCTGTGAAGCGGCCGGCGTCGCGCTCCACGCGATCGAGCGAGCCGGTATCGACGGTGGCGACGACGTCGTCGTCATCGGTCCCGGTGCCATCGGTCATTGCGCGGTGCAGATCGCCCGGCACGGCGGGGCCGACAACGTCATTCTGACGGGTACTCGCGAGGAGCGCCTGGCACCCGCTATCGACTTCGGCGCGGACCACACGGTCAACGTCTACGAAGTCGACGACGTGGTCGACCACGTCACCGAACTGCTCGGCGGGAGCCGACCAGACCTCGTCGTCGAACTGGCCGGCACGGAGACAGCCGCCCGCCAGGCCGTCGAGATGGCCCGCCGCGGTGGCGACGTCGTGCTCGCGGGGTCGACGAGTCCGGGCCGGAAGCTCACGGTCGACCTCCGAGAGATCGTCGTCGGGCACAAGAACATCTTCGGCAGCGTTGCCAACCCCGAGTGGATCTGCGAGCGTGCCCTGTCGATGGTCGAGCGCGGAACCATCGAGACGGACCCGCTGGTCACCCATCGGTTCACACTCTCGGAGTTCACAGATGCCCTCGAAGCGTTCGAAGAACGGGAAGGCGGCGCGTTCCGCGTGATGCTCTACCCCGGGAAAGACGCAGCCGAGATCGAGCGGACGCCGATTCAAGAGTAGGCACCCGCTGGCAGACTGTCATTTTTCACGAGGATTCCGTGCCTCGATACGGTAGTATCCGCCGGTAATAGAGTATCATAGTCGTGAATTATAATATGGTGGGGGGAATGGGATAGGGTACATGGCGGAATCAAGCGCAGAGACTAGTCAAGTAGAACTGCTCAGGCGGATGGAACGGATTCGCCGGTTCGAGACACGCGTCGGTGAACTGTTCGCCGACAACGAACTCCCGGGATTCGTCCACCTCTACATCGGGATGGAAGCCGTCGCTGTGGGGACCTGTGCGCCCCTGCGCAACGACGACTACATCACCAGTACCCACCGAGGTCACGGCCACTGTATCGCGAAAGGGCTGGACTTCGACCCAATGATGGCCGAACTGTACGGCAAGGAGACGGGGTACTGCAAAGGGAAGGGCGGCAGCATGCACATCGCGGACGTCGAGCAGGGGATGCTGGGCGCGAACGGCATCACCGCGTCGTCGACGCCTATCGGCGGCGGCGCCGCGCTGGCCTCACAGATCCGCGGCGAGGACAACGTCGCCGTCTCGTACCTCGGCGACGGCGCGACCGCGCAGGGACCGTACCACGAAGCACTGCACCTCGCGGCGACGTGGGATCTCCCACAGATCTACGTCATCGAGAACAACCACTACGGGGAGATGACGAACACCGAGGTCCAGCACCCGGTCAGCGACCTCGTCAAGCAATCCGACGCCTACGGGATTCCCGGCGTTATCGTCAACGGGCAGGACGTCGAGGAAGTTCGCGATGCCACCGTCGAAGCCATCGAGCGCGCCCGCGCCGGTGACGGCCCGACAGTCATCGAGGCCAAGACCTACCGCTACAAGGGTCACTACGAGGGCGACCCGCAGTGGTACAAGGAGAACGAGGACCTCCCAGAGTGGCGGACCGCCGACCCCGTCGAGACCTACCGCGATACGCTCCTCGACGACGACGTCCTCACCGAAGACGAGTACGACGAACTGACAGCGGAGATAGACGAGGCCCTCGAGGCCGCCGTCGAGTTCGGCAGGGACTCCCCCTACCCGGACGTCGAGGAAGCCTACAACGGGCTGTACGCGGAGGAACTCTAAGATGTCGACACCGATACCGGACGTCGAGACCGAAACAGTAGAACAGAGCGTCACCGAGTCGCTGCGGCAGGCGATGCACGAGGAGATGGAGCGGGACGAGGACGTGTTCCTCCAGGGTATCGACGTGGCCGACCGCGGTGGCTCGTTCAGCGTCTCCGAAGGACTCCTCGACAAGTTCGGCGAGACACGCGTGCGTGACACGCCCATCAGCGAGGCCGCGATCGTCGGCACAGGGCTGGGCGCGGCGGCGGCCGGCCTGCGCCCAGTCGTCGAGATCATGTACTCGGACTTCATGGGCGTCTCGTTCGACCAGATCATGAACAACGTCGGCCTGATGCGGTACATGTTCGGCGGGAAGCTCTCGCTCCCGCTCACCATCCGGACGGTCGACGGTGGCGGGTTCGCGGCAGCCGCACAGCACTCGAAGACGCTCCACTCGCTGGCGATGCATCTGCCGGGTATCCGTGTCGTCTGTGCGTCGACGCCGTACGACGCGAAGGGGCTGCTGAAGTCGTCGATCCGCCACGACGACCCCGTGTTCTTCTTCGAACACGCGAACATCTTCAACCGCAAGGGCGAGGTGCCCACGGAGGAGTACACCCTGCCGCTGGGTGAGGCGGCCGTCGTCCGTCAGGGCTCGGACGTGACCGTGGTCGCGACGCAGGCCATGCTGTACGAGGCCATCGACGCGGCCGAGGAGCTGGAGGGTACCGTCGACGTCGAGATCATCAGCCCCCGGACGCTCGACCCGCTCGACATCGACACCATCTCCGACAGCGTCGACAAGACCGGGCGCGCGCTCGTCGTCGACGAACCGACGCTTAGCGCGAGTGCGCAGTCGGAAATCGTCGCACAGATCAACGAGGCGGCGTTCTGGCGGCTCGATGCGCCCATCAAGCGCCTCGGCGTCGAGAACGTCCCGATCCCGTTCAGCCCGCCGCTGGAACAGGAAGTCATCCCGGACAAGGACGACATCAAGGCAGAGATCGAGTCGCTGGTCTAACGGACACACCCCACGCGGTCCCCGAAGACTGCGCTCACCTCGAAGGACGACGCCTATACCTTTTAGTCCCCCCCTGCCGAAGCGTGCCACATGCGCATCGAAGTGCACACGCACTACCTGCCGGAACCGTTCCGGCGCCGACTCCGCGAGTGGGACATGTCAGTTCGTATCGAAGACCGCGACGGGATGCCGTTCGTCGTCCACACTACGGGTTCGTTCCCGCTGTTCCCCGGGTTCCGCGACCCAGAGGCCCGAGTCGAGTGGATGGACGAGAACGACATCGACTACATGCTCCTCTCACCGTCGACGCCGAACCCCAACGAGGGACCGTTCTCGGTCGAACAGTCGACGGAACTTATCCAATCGATCAACGACGGGTACGCCGATATCCAGGAAGAGTACCCCGACCGCTTTGGCGGGCTCGGCCCGCTGCCGCTCCGGGACCCCGAGGCAGCAGTCGAGGAGCTCGACCGTATCGTCGAGATGGGGCTCAAGGGCGTCATGCTCCCGACGACGGTTCGCGACCGCAAGCTGTCCGACCCCGAACTGACCCCGGTCTTCGATAAGCTCGAGGAGACGGGACTCCCCGTGTTCGTCCACCCAGGGCGCAACCAGTTGAGCCAGCAGCTGGACGACGACGAGTGGATCTTCACGCCGATGACCGTGTTCCCGACCGAGACGACCCACCAGATAGCCCGGCTCATCTTCGACGGGTTCTTCGACCGCCACGACGACCTCGACCTCGTGCTCTCGCACATGGGCGGGGCGCTCACGCACCTCGTCGGCCGACTCGAACGGGGCTACGACCAGTTCCGTTCCGATGACGAGTCGACCCCCGAGCGCCCCATCTCGGAGTACGTCGAGGAGTTCTACTACGACACCATCTCGTTCCACCCACCGGCGATGCAGGCGGCCATCGATACGGTCGGTAGTGACCGCCTCCTGTTCGGGACCGACTACCCGTTCGGGATGGAAAACATCGAGGGCACGCTCGACAGCATCGACGCGCTCGACCTGTCGGCCGACGAGCAGGAGGCCATCATGGGTGGGACTGCAGCGGAACTATTCGACATCTGAACTGACGCAATCGGACCCCCGTGCCGCCTGTCACAATCTTTAATACATGGCCAACTGAGGGTTTTGCATGGTCGAATTATACGACCTCAATCAACCGTGGGGAGCGAACACGTGGCCCTGGCCGTACTTCGACGACCCGGAGGTACAGTCAGTCCACAGGTTCAGCAAAGACGTCAATCATTCACTGAAGATCAACACGGCGATCCACATCGGGACGCACATCGACGCCCCGCTGCACTTCGCCCCGGAAGGGTGGGACATCGCAGAGATGCCCCTCGACCGCCTGTTCGGTACCGGCCTAGTGCTGGACATCTCCGACAAGGTCGACGAGTACAGCGTCATCACGCCCGAGATGTGTAAGGAGGCCGCCGCCGAGGCCGACCTCGAAATCAAGAAAGGCGACATGCTCGTCCTGCACACCGGCTGGAAGGAGTACTTCCAGACCGGCGACAAGGCGAACGAACTCACGTACTTCGCGCGCCACCCTGGCCCGCACAAGGAGTTCACGGACTGGTGGATCGAGATGGACTTCCCGTGGGTCGGCAACGACACACCGGCCATCGAGCACCCGCTCAACACCGCCATCCGAAACTACCGACAGGACCTCGACCTGCCCGGTGAACTCGAGGACGCCCTCGGGGAACCCATTGAGGAGGTACTGCCCGAAGAGGACTGGCTCTACGCGCACAAGAACGCGCTGCCGGAGAACCTCATGATGGTCGAGAACCTCGGCGGGGACATCGACAACCCCGCGATTCTCAACGAACGCGTCCACCTCGGCTCGTTCCCGTGGAAGTGGGACAAAGGCGAGGCGGCGTTCTGTCGCACAGTCGCGTTCAAGGACCTGTAAGGACAGGACCGGAGACGGTTCAGTCGGCCGGCGGACCGCCGGACCACGTTATTTTATTCTCTTCTGGCGGACCGCAGGGAGTCGCGACGCGAACACGAATCCGTACCACTGGCAGTTCCGGCGGGCGATTCGGTGGTAGAGACGCAACGATTATAACCACCTCCAGAGAACGCTCCGCTCATGTCGTGGCGCCAAGCAGTCCGTCAGCGGGCTCTCTCCTCGGAAGGTCGGCGGGTCGTCGGCGTCGTCAGCGGCTCTCACTTCCTGAACCACATGTTTCTGGTCCTCCTGCCGCCGATATTCGGCATCCTCGTGACCGAGTTCGACGCGTCGCTGGCAGAGCTCGGCCTGGCGGTCAGCGTGATGAGCATCACCAGCACCGCGTTCCAGCTGCCCTTCGGCTACCTCTCGGACAACTACAGCCGGACGCTCACGCTGTTCATCGGCCTTGGATCGGCCGCCGTCGGTGTCTTCGTCATCGCCATCGCCGGGACGTTCACCGTGTTACTCGCCGGCCAGGCGCTCGTGGGCGTCGGTATCGGCGCACACCACCCCGCACACTATCCCCTGATGGCCGACGCGACGAGCGAGGACAACCGGGCGTGGGCGTTCAGTGTCCACGACACCGCAGGCCATCTCGGATACGGGGCTGCCCCGGCGCTCATCGTCACGGTCTCGGCTATCGCCGGACGGACCTGGCGGGACGTGTTCATGCTCGTGGCGGTCGTCAGTGTCGTGTACGCGCTCATCGCCGTGGTAGTGCTCTCACGCGGCGTCTCCAAAGAGGTGTCTGCCGGCGGCCGAAGCGGCGACTCCACGGAGTCGACCGAGAAGAAGCCGCTCGGCCAGCGCGTCCGAACCCAGCTTCGCTCGCTGGTCCAGTCGCCGGCGGTACTCGCACTCACCCTACTCGCCCTGGTCGCCTCGATGTCGGGTTGGGGGCTCCGTTCGTTCAGCGTCGTGTTGCTCACTGACGGGTACAGCTACGACCTGACGACGGCGAACACCGTGCTGACGCTGATGTTCGTCGGGAGCGCCGTCGCCACACTCATCAGCGGACTCCTCACCGACCGGCTCTCGGCAACCACGATCATCGTGCCCGCGTACCTCGCGCTCGGGGTCGGTGCAGTGGTCGCTGGATCACTCTCGATTCCGCCGCTGCTCGCGGCGCTCGGCATCGTGTTCGCGGCGAGCGCCCAAAGCATGGGCAACCCACCGAGCAACAAGCTCCTCGACAACCTCTCCGAGCGGGCCGACCTCGGGGTGAACTTCGCCATCATCACCGTCGGGGTGACGCTCGGGGGCAGCATCGCACCGCCGCTGTTCGGCGCGCTCATCGATCACGCGGGCTTCTGGGCCGCGTTCTACCTGATCGGTGGGTTCGGGATACTCGCCATCGCTATCGTCCTCGCCGTTGTTCGCGTCTACGACGTCGGTCCCGCAGCGCCCGTAGAGCCCGCCGAGGCCGACTGACGACAATCGGACGCTCCGGTAGACGGAGTGGGTGGTCACGCGAACGTGAGCGCGCGTGTTGTGTGAAAGAATAGGAGAGGCGACGAAACGGACGGTGTCTGCCTTCGTCCTACAGCTCGTCTTCGGGGAACGTGTTCTCGTCGTCGTAGACGAAGTCCTGCGTGATATCGGCTCGCGGGAATACGCAGACGAGTCGCAGAATCTCGTCGGTGTTGTTTGCGATCATGTGGTAGTGGCCGGACTCGAAGAGAATCGTATCGCCCGCCTCGACGTCGAAGATCTCCCCGTCGTCGTAGGCGCGACCGCTCCCCGAGAGGACGTGGATGACCTCCTCCATGTGCTCGTGTTTGTGGGGGTGGCGCGGGCCGGTCTCGCTGTACGGATAACTCTCGACGATGCGGACTGTCGTCTCGTCGGTGTCCATCACCTTCCCGGACGCCACTTCCTGGATGGTCCGTGATGGGGCGTCGTCGACCGTGACGTCATCGAGGGAGACTTTCGGCATCGGTGGATCAGGCGTTCTCGATGATTTCCTCGACGGTCACGGGGCGGTTCTCGCGGGCAGACGTCTGGGCTGCCTTGACGACGGCCACGTTCCGCATCGCCGCGCGCGCTCCGATCTCCGGTTCGACGTCGTCTTCGGTGATAGCACGCGCGAACTCGTCGAACTCGTCGCGGAGGTGGTTGTTGATGGGCATCTCGATGTCGACGTCACGGAGCTGCCGGTTGTCCGGGTCGTCGGTCCACTCCTCGAACTCCCGTTTGACCAGCGTGGAGTTCTTGTCGGTGTCCTCGGAGTTCGACCAGTTGCTGAAGTCCATGTCGTAGAACATCACGCCCTCGGTGCCGTAGACGTTGATGAAGAAGACGCCAGGGGAGGTCCAGTTCGCGCCGAGGTACGCCTGTTTGCCGTCCTCGAACTCCAGCACCGTCTGGGTCATCGTCATGTTCTCGACCTCGGTGTACATCGGCTTGCCGAAGGTGAAGACCTGCTTGACCGGGCCCAGCAGGTACTGGAGGTTGTCGATCTGGTGGACGCCGAGCTGGATGAGCGGGCCACCGGGCGCCTTCTCGGGGTCGCCGCGCCAGTTGTCCGGGCCGATCTCCAGGCCGCGTTCGTTCGCCCATTCGGCCTCGATGTGCGAGACCTGGCCCACGTCCTCCTCGTCGATGAGCTCTTTCATCTTCCGGATGCCGCCGACCCGACGGCAGCTGTGTCCACAGAGGAAGGTGATGTCGTTCCGGTCGACGGCGTCCTCGATCCGCTTGGCGTCGGCGACGTTGATCGAGATCGGCTTCTCGACGAAACAGTGCTTGCCGGCGTCGGCGGCCTGTTCGATGACGTCCGCGTGGAAGTCGTTCGGGACCGTGATGACGAGCGCGTCGATGTCGTCGCGGTCGAGCACCGCGTCGAGCGACTCCTCAGCGTCGCACCCCCACTCCTCGGCGAACTCCTCGCGCGTCTCTGCCGTCCGCGTGAAGCACGTAACGAGGTCGATATTGTCAAGTTTCGTGTACTGCTCTGCTAGCACGTTCGCCCAGCGGCCAAGTCCGACCGCTGCGACGGATACTGTGTCTGTCATGTGGAATCAACCAACAGGTCGGCCGACACCGGCCAATTATAAAATGTTTACTGCTAGTAAGCGATTACTCGTCGACGCTGTCGGGCGACCAGCTGCACTCCTCGTCTTCGAACACCGACTCGTGGTCGCCGTTCGAGAAGTACTCGAACACGCGCATGCCCTCCTGCCCCTCGCGCGCGAACAGGCGATGGCTGTCGCCCTCGCCGATCCAGGCGACCGAGCCCTGCGACAGTTCGATCTCCTCGCCCTCTACTTCGAGGACACCCTCGCCTTCGAGGATGTAGAAGAAGTGGTCGGTCCCGTCGTGATAGTGGACCGGGCAGGAGACACCTGGGTCGTAGTCGACGACGTCGATGAGGAGGTCACCGGCGGCGGGGACGAGCCCCTCGTTGATGAGGACCGTCTTGCGACGGCCGTCGTGGAGGCTATCCATCTCGCCGACGTCGGACTCGTGGTAGACGCGCGTTCCCTCGCCACCGAGTTCGAGGTCCTCGGCGTCGAGCTTCGATTTCGACAGGTCACTGTGGGCGATGACCTCGTTTGACTCTGACATACGTCATAATTATTCACCGGTCATCAACTTAAAACCCACTGAACGTGGGGGTTACCTGGCTGCGGCTGCGCACGAGGTCGCCGACAGCACTCCAGGGTCGCGTAGTCGAATCTCGCGACTAGTCCTCTTTCAGGCTCAGCGACGTGTTGGGTGTGTACTCGACACCGGCCCTGAAGCTCTGCCCGACGATACAGCCCTCGTCGTACACGTCGAGGCACCGCTGTGCGCGCGACTCGTACTCTTCGGGGACCGTCACGTCGACGGACACCTCGATGTGCTCGATGCGCTTGACCTGGTTCTCCGGCAGGTCTTCGGGAATCTCCTCGCGCCACCACGCGTCCGGGATGGCGGCGATCTCTATCTCGAAGTCCTCGATTCGGGCCTTCCGGAGCGCCTGCGAGAGGACCGCGAGCTGGCACCCGGCGAGCCCGATAACCATGTAGTCGACTGCTGACGGCGCCAGGTCGTGCCCGCCGTACGGCAGTGTCTCCGAGTCGTCGACCTTGAACGTGTGGTCGCGAACCCGCCCGTCCACGGGACGGTCGCCGTGTTCGAGGCTGAGTTGAATCGCGTGGTCGTGACCGATGAGTTCGTCCGGGACGTCTTCGTCCGCTGTGTCGCTCATGTGTATGACACCAGTTAGCCCGTCACAGTGTGATGACTTAACAGTGGCTCCGGGACAGTGTGGGTCGAAAAAACGGAACGTCGACTGAGTTACTCTTGTGGGACCTGGACGTGCGTGAGACGGTCGCCCCAACCTTCGGGGACGAAGCCGCGCTGTTGTGCCTGGTCGAGGAAGTTCCGTTCGCCTTCGACTCGATCGTCGGTGTACTCCACGTCGACGTAGTTGTAGGGGTAGTCGTTGTCCATGTTCATGTCGACCCCCCAGTCGATGACGTACTGCGCTTGGGCTTCGTTCTCGACCCCGATTTGCTCGAAGTGGTCCTGTTCGTCCTCCATCACGCGCCCCATCGGGTCGTCGTTGAGCCAAGACATCCCCTGATGCCAGGCGTGGAGCAGCGCCTCGGCAGCGCCCTCGTTCTCGTCCATGAACCCCTGGGTCGTGATGAAGTTGTTGAACGGCGGCACACCAATACCGAGTTCGTCGAGCAGTCCGGCCCCGTTGAACACCTCACGGTGGCGTGGTTCGCCGTTGTCGTCGAGGTGGAGTGCCACCCCGAAGATAGGTGCGGTGCTGCCGACGTCGAGGTCGCCCTGGAGTACCAGTTGTGGGATGGCGATGTAGTCCGCAGTCACGGTTTCGAACTCGTTCTCGTCCTCGGAGAACGTGTAATCGTATGCTTCACCGATTCCGATCTGGTCGACCGGGACGTGCCCGCCAGCCCACGACCCGATGCCGACGTTCGCGCCGTCGTTGACTATCTTGTCCATCGTCGCTTGTGCGCCACCGATGTCGACAGGGTCGTAGGGACCGCCTTTCTCGACCCACCAACCCATGAACATCGGTGCGATGCGACCGAACGCGGCGAGGTCCATTCCACGCTCGCTCGAGAGCCGCGTGGCCTCGAGGACGCTCATGAACGAGAAGTCTGGGCCGCCCGACGCGAACAGCGCAGTCTCCTCCCACGACCGGAGAATCTCCGCCGAGTACCCCCGTTCCTCCATCTCGGTCTGGAGGATATCGGTGTCCTCGAGGATGTGGTCGGCGACCATTCCCTGGAACCCACCGGGCGCCATCCCGACCGTAATATCTTGCATGCCGCCGCCGCCCGTGCTCCCACCGTCACCGCTACTTCCACCATCGCCGCCACTCCCTCCATCGCCACCACTGCCACCGTCACCGCTTCCACCGTCGGAGCCGGAACATCCGGCCGCGCTCATAGCTACCGCGCTGACACCCGCTGCTTTGAGGAATCGCCTACGGGACTGCGTTGCTCTGTCTCGAGACATAGAACTTCAACGTTCGTAATTAATCATAAATGTTTGGGTTTCTCTAACATGACATATCGCCCTAAGTGTACTGTTTTTAAATAAAGACCCCGGCGAAGACTGTCGACGACTACAGCCGCTCAGTGTGTATGCCTGGTCGGTGGACGACAAGCTGTATGCGAACAGCTAGTAGCGTATCTTGGGGGCTGAGAGTCCACGAATACCGTCCTCATCGTAAATTATTAACGACTGGGAAAGAGTGGGGAGTGTAGGACATGAGAGCGACTACCAAATTTAGACACCCCGACATAACCGGTCAGCAGGGTACTGGCCACGGGAGTGACCACTCATGAGTACGTCTCGATCGTACGGGTTGGAGCGGCTGACACGGCCGCTGGTGGAGAACCGGCTGGTCGTATTTATCGAGTCGATGGTCGCCATCCTCCTCCTGTGGAGCATCCTGGCCAACGTCTTCGGACTCTCAGAAACCGTCTCGTCGCCGTCGCTGGTCGCAGCCTCACTCGTCGAACTCTACGAGACGGGGCTGTGGTGGACGCACCTCTCGGCGACACTTCCAAGGGTGATGTACGGATTCGCGCTGACCCTCGTCGTGGGAACTGTCGTCGGTGTCGCGACGGGAATGAATCGGTTCTGGGAGAAGGCGTTGCAAGATTACGTGACCGTCGGTCTCGCGCTCCCGTCCCTGTTCGTTGTCATCTTCGCTGCGATGTGGTTCGGAGTGAGTGATCTTACGCCGACAGTCGCCGCGGCCGCTATCTCGTTCCCGTACCTGGCCCAAGAGGTATACGAGGGCGTGAAGAACATCGACAACGACCTCCTGCAGATGGCTTCGTCGTTCGAAGTCTCCCGACAGCGGTCAATCCGACGGATAATCGTTCAGTCGGTACTCCCGCAGTGGTTCGGTGGCGCTCGGTACTCCTTCTCGTTGACCTGGAAGATCACGACGCTGGCTGAACTGGTCGCCGCCGAGTCGGGTATCGGCTTCATGATCGGGTTCGCGATGGACCGGTTGTCGTTGACGGACGTCTTCGCGTGGACGATCATGTTCACCATTCTGATGCTAATCCTCGAGTACGGCGTCTTACGGCAGATAGAGCGACGGGTATTCGAATGGCGGCAGGACGCGACACTCGGGTGGGAGTAATTATGTCATCCTCAAAATCACAAATCGACAGACTGGACGTAGAGACAGGAGATGCCGGCTGGATACACATCGAGGAACTCGGCAAAGTGTTCGAGACCCGCGCGGGTCGCGAGCGCGTCTTCGAGAACGTCAACGTCGACATCGAACCGGGGAGCTTCGTGACCCTCCTCGGTCGCTCCGGCTCGGGGAAGTCCACGATGCTCAACATCATCAGCAACGTCCTCGAACCGACCGAAGGCCAGGTCCGCTTCGAGAAACAGGACGGGTCCGGCGAAGCCACCCTGGGACACGTGTTCCAGTCGCCGCGGCTGCTGCCGTGGAACACGTGCGTCCAGAATATCGAGCTCGTTCACGAGAACAACCCGGACTACAGTCGCGAACTCGCTGAGCGCTACCTTGACCTCGTCGGGCTGTCTGACCACTACGACAAGTACCCGACACAGCTGTCTGGTGGACAGAACCAGCGTGTCGGTATTGCTCGGGCGCTGTCGATCGACCCCGAGATTTTGCTGATGGACGAGCCGTTTAGCGCCCTCGACGAGATTACGGCCGAGGAACTCAGAGACCTGCTCCTCGACATCTGGAAGCAGCTCAATAAGACGGTGTTCTTCGTCACCCACGACATCACGGAGGCGATTCAGCTCTCCGACCGGATGTTGATGCTCGGTGGCGGCGAACTGTACGGTGACCTGGAGGTACCGCTCGAGCGACCACGGGAGGTCGACTCCGACGAGTTCCTTCGGTTCCGACAAAAGGCGATCGACCACTTCTACTCGGTGGAGAACGATGGCAACTGAACGGGGCCGACGAATCATCGACGACGTCCCGGCTATCGGCTGGCTGGTAGACCAAGGCTGGGCTGCCCGCCTGTTCGGGATACTCATCGGGCTGGGTGCCTGGATATGGCTCGCGTCGGTCTTCCCGAACCGCCTGATGCCGTTCCCGCTAGAGACACTCTCGCTCGCGTGGGACATCACGGTTTCCGGGGCCGCGTTCACACATATCGGCTGGACTCTCTGGCTGACGCTGTTGAGCTTCGTCGGGACAATGATCGTCGGCGGGGCCATCGGCGTCGCAATGGGAGTGAACCACTATAGCAAACGGTTCGGCACCCCCTACATCATCGCCGGGCTATCGGTTCCGGCGGTTGCACTGGCGGCCGCGGCGACGCTCATCTTCGGCTTCGGGTCGACCGCACCCGTCGTCGCGACGGTAATCGCGGTGTTCCCGTTCGTCGCTATCAACGTCTGGAAAGGCGTCGAGAGCCTCGAATCCGACTACATCGAGATGAGTAAGGCGTTCGACGTCAGTGTGTTCCGAATCCTCCGACGAGTCGTTATCCCGAACGCGGCTCCGTCGCTCTTCACTGCGATGCGGTTCGGGCTCGCCCTCTCGTGGAAAGTCGTCACCGTTGTCGAGATCTTCGCCGGCAGCAAGGGAGTCGGCTACAAGATTATGCAGACCTACCAGCTCTACCGGTTCGAGGAAGCGTGGGCCTGGGCGGTGCTGTTCCTGATAGTCATCCTCATCATCGAATACGGCTTCTTCAAACCGCTCGAACGCAAGGTCTTCGAGTACCGCCAAGACGCAGACTTCCAGCTCTTGGCCTGACTCAATCGTTCGATTCAGCGGTTAGGACCATATTTCACCGAAATGTTTATTATGTAATCTTATCGATATACTTACCGTTCCGACAATGAAACGACGACAATACCTCAAAGGAGCAGGGGCTGCCGGCATCGCAGGGCTACTCGCGGGCTGTTCAAGCAACGAATCAGACGGCGGTAGTGGAGGTCAAAGCGATGGAGCGAGTAGCGACGGTGGCGGTAGCGGAGGTGGGGATAGTGGCGGGGATGGTGGCGGAGACAGTGACGGGGGAGATGGAGCATCGAGTGGCAGTTCGGGTGAGTCACTGGAGACGGTGGGTATCACGTCATTCCCTGTCAACATTCCACCATTGGCCTACGCGGAAGAAGAAGGAATCATCGAGGAAGAGATGAGCGCGGCAGGCTACGAATACAACGTACAGTGGACGTTCGAAGGGCCCGCCCTCTTCGCATCCGGACAGACGCAGATCGCCTTCGACGTGTCGACAATCGAGGCGGCTCGCCTGGCGAATCAGCGGGATATGAATTTGACTGTCGCCGCGAAGATGATGACGGACAACATCGGGATGGTACTGCCGGCGGACAGTGAGTACGCGCCGAGCCAGACCGGCGGCCAGCAGGAGACGCTCGATAAAATCGTCGAAGACGATGCCAGAATCGGCATCCTCGGGTGGTCGGCTGGACACATCCCGATCGATCAGATCCTGATGAGCGAGATCTGGGGGAAGGCCCTCCAGCCGGAGGACGGGGATTTCAACGTCGTCGAGGCGAATCCGGGTGCGCTCCCCGAGCTGATGAAAGAAGGCGAGATTGTCATGGCCGCGAACTCGCCTGCTCACGGGAGCGGTGAGGAGCTGATGAGCGGCGAATTCGTTGATTTGTTCTACGGCTCAGATGAGATTTCGAAGCGAGATCTCGGGATCGCTCCGCTCATCAACACCGTCGTGACGGACGAGTTCATGGAGAACCACCGTCCGGCCGTCGAGGCCGCTGTACGCGCGTGGAACCGGGGTACAGACTGGTTCTACGAATCCGGTGTTGATGACATCCCCGGGAACTCGACGTACATGGAGCAATTCGGAGTCGAAGACCCCGAGGTGGCCGAGTACATCACAAAGTGGCACCTCACCGCGGATTACAAGGACATCCCCTCGGCATACGAGACGGACACGCCGATATACCACGACGACCCGTACATAGACGACGAGTGGCTCGCGATGAACGAGCAGTTCATGAACAACGCTGTGGAGGTGGGCCAGGCGCCCGAGAACTGGCAGGACCTCGTGACCTACGCGAAACTGTAGCAAGACTCTCGTAGGTCGCCTGCGTCGTCCCCCTGTGGACGGCTTTGACTACGAGGCAGACCCACACGACACACCGAATCGAGAGACAAACGACCTCACTATCAAGACGATATCCGATGACACGAACACTACTCACTGACGGAACGATACTCACGATGGACCCCGACCACGGGGTCCTGGAGGACGCAGACCTCCTGATCGAAGACGGAACAATTGCCGCTGTTGGGCACGACCTTGACCGGTCTGGTGCCGAGGTAATCGATGCCAGCGACCGGCTCGTGCTGCCGGGCCTCGTCAACTCACATGCGCATCTCTTTCAGACCGGCGTCCGTGGGGTTGCCGGCGACTGGACGCTCGGTGACTACTTCGCGAAGATGCTGGGGACGTACCGAGAGTACTACGAGCCCGAAGACGTCTACCTCGGAAACCTGTTCGGGGCCCTCGAACAGCTGAATGCCGGCGTCACGTCGGTCTTGGACTGGTGCCACGTTATCAACACACCCGACCACGCAGACCGAGCCGTCGACGCGCTTATCGACTCTGGGATTCGTGGCGTATACTGCTACGGGACCCCCGGAATAAACGGGGACGAGTGGTTCGGGAACAGTACACTGACCCATCCCGAGGACGCCCAGCGGATGCACGAAGAGCGGATGCCGGCGAACGACGGCCGCGTCACCATGGGACTGGCAATCCGCGGTCCCGACCAGTCGACGTACGAGGTGACGACCCACGACATCGAGCTCGCCCGTGAACTTGGAGTCCCGGTATCGATGCACATCGGGGTCGCAGCATACGAGGGACCATCTGACCACGACGTTCCAAAGATGGCCGACGATGGACTCCTCGGTCCAGACGTCAACTTCGTCCACGCGAACCATCTCTCCGAGGATATGTACGACATCCTCGCGGAGGAAGGCGTCTCTCTCTCGACGACGCCGGAAGTGGAGATGCAGATGGGGCACGGCCTGCCCGCGACTGGAAAGATGTTCGAGGCGGGTGGTCGTCTCGTCCTCGGTTCGGACGTCGTCTCAGACATCGGGAGCGACATGTTCACGCCGATGCGGTTCGCGCTCCAGACGCAACGCGGCCTCGACAACGCCGAAGCTATCGACCGTGGGGAACCGCTCGAGTCACTCCCGATGGACTGCCGAGATGTCCTTGAGGCGGCCACTATCGAAGGGGCACGCGCCCTCCGCCTCCACGAAGAGGTCGGGTCCCTCACGCCGGGCAAGCGAGCTGACGTCATCACAATCCGGACCGACGATGTCAACACAGCACCTGTTCACGACCCCTTCGCGACAGTGGTCCTCCACGCCGAACCAGCGAACGTCGATAACGTTTTCGTCGACGGCGAGCTGCTCAAGGCCGACGGTGAGCTTACCACATCACTGTTTGCAGAGCGCCTCGACGACCTCGTCGCGTCAGGCGAACGACTCGTCAGCGCGGCGGAATCCGACGACTAAGGAGCGCGTTATCGTGGACGCTGGAAATTTGGTGAGTGTCAAGGCGTGGTCCGAAGCGCAACGGTTCGGACCGATCAACCATGCTTAGTGGCCGGATGCGTACTATACTGTTCCAACAAGAGCGATGGTAGAACACGACGGGCGCTGAGAACCGCGGCGTTCAGGCGACCGAGTCGTCGAGCTCGAGTTCCTTCTCGACCTGGAAGTCCATCCCGCGCTTGAGCGTCTCACCGACCACACACCCCTGTTCGTACACGTCGAGGCAGCGGCTCCCCTGGGACTCCTTGGCCTCGGGGACCCGGAGCGTTATCGCGAGTTCGAGTTTCTGGATGCGCTTGACGTTGTCCCGGAGGACGGTGAAGCCCGTACACTCGGCCTCGATCTCGTAGTCCTCGATGCGGGCCTTGTGGAGCATCTGTTCGAGCGTGTTCACCTGGCATCCCATGCCGGCGGCGATGAGGTAGTCGAACGCGCTCGGGGCCTCGCCGCGGCCGCCTTTCTTGAACGAGTGCCCGAGGTCCGGCGGCTCGTCCGTGAACATCGTGTGGTTGTATTCGCGATTCTGCGTCCGGACGAAGTTCGTCCGGTCGTTCGATGCCAGCATCGTCGCTCGCGGTCCCTCGGACAGTTCGTCGCCCTCCTCCGCGATTACGTCGTCCTCCGGCCCATCCCACGGGTACTGCTGGCTCTGTCTATCGGACATGGCTTCCCCGACAGCGCGCGAGAAAAAATAGGTTTGGGTAGTTCGCGGGACACTCGCCCAACCGGGGGACCCAATGTCAGTTCTGAGAGGGAATAGAGCCTGGTGAACCCGTAAATCGGTGACGGCGAAGCCGGACAGTACCTCATAATAATAAAACCTTATATATTATGGGCGATACCAGTACTCTATGTCAGACGGTGACAACAACCATCGCGGCGAATCGAACAACACAGGCGACTCCAACCGCAAATTACGCCGACGGTCGGTGCTCGGTGCAATGGGTACCGCTGGCGCAACGTTCCTCGCTGGCTGTGGCGGGGACGGCGGCTCCGGTGGAGACGGCGGCTCCGGGGACGGCGGTTCCGGCGGGGACGGCGGTTCCGGCGGGGACGGCGGTTCCGGTGGCGACGGCGGGGACGGCGGCGACGGTGGCGACGGCGGTGATGGCGGCTCCGGCGGCAACACGATGGTGTTCGCGGACCCCGAACGCCCACCGACGCTGGACCCGCACGCCATCGACCCGACAAACACCAACGCGTCGTACGCATATCCCGAGCAGGGGTACGAGACGCTCGTCTACTACGACGTCGGGAGTGAACCCGTCGCACTCGGCCCAGCGCTCGCCACAGAGGTCCCCTCGAGCGAGAACGGGCTAATCACCAACGGCGGTCAGACCATCGAGTTCCCGCTGCGCGAGGGCGTGATGTTCCACGACGGCGAGGAGATGACCGCCGAGGACGTCATGTTCTCGTGGGAACGGTCGATGACGATGGGGCTGGCACCGGGTGCAAGCTCCCTCAGCGGCACCATCGATTCGATGGAGGTCGTCGACGACTACACCTTCCGGGTGACGCTCAACCGGCCGACGACGCCGATCTTCCTGAGCAGTGTCGTCACGAACCCGGCAGCGGCCATCATGAGCCAGGCGGCCGTCGAGGCCAACGGCGGCGTCTCCGAGGGCCAGCCCAACGAGTGGGTCGCCCAGAACAGCGCCGGGAGCGGGCCGTACGTGCTCGGCGAGAGCACGCCGAACTCGATCGCGTGGAACGAGCACACCGAGTACTGGGGCGAGTCCGGCGTCCCCAGCGTCCGACAGGAGTTCGTCGGCGACACCTCCTCACGCGTCTCCCAGCTCTCGCGTGGTGACGTCGACTACATCTACATCAGCGTTGGTGACCAGACCGAAGTCGAGGGGCTCGACAACGTCGAGATTCTGAGCGGGACCCAGATCAACCCCGGCGGAATCAACTTCAACGCCAACATCCCGTACGGCCGTGACGACGTCCAGCAGATCGCCGGCGACGACACGATTCCGGATGACTTCTTCGCGGACACCAACGTCCGGAAAGCCTTCGCCCACGCCATCCCGTGGGACGTCCACATCGAGAACGTCCTCGGCGGGTACGGTGGCCGGACGAACGGTCCCCACGTTCCGGGGACGTTCGGCTTCGACCCCGAAGCACCGCAGTTCAACTACGACGAAGCGATGGTCGAGGAGCTCTTCCGCGAGGCCGGCTACTGGGAGGAAGGGTTCACCGTCACGCTCCACAACGAGAACATCTCGGAGTTCGAGCGCCTCAACCTCCTCATCAAGGACACCCTCGAGGGCCTGAACAACCGCATCAACATCAACACCATCAGCGAGCCCGAGAGCCGGGCCGTCGAGCGCCACTCCGCGGACCCGCCGGGCTGGCCAGCTGAGGTCCACGGCCTGCTGCCCATCGGGACCGACCCGACGCCGTACTACAAGTTCTTCGCCCACCCCGAAGGCGACATGGGGTCGCGGACGGGCATCCCCGAGGCTATCAGCTCGCGGATCCCCGAGCTCATCGACATGACGGAGACCGAGACCGACCAGGACGCTCGTATCGAGCAGTTCTCCGAGCTCCAGACGCTCTGGTACGAGGAGGCCCCGAACGCCTTCGGCTACGCGCCACAGGAAGTCTTCCCGCACCGGTCCTGCCTCGAGACGACCTGGGTCAACGCGTGGACCCGTCCGCACTTCAAGCACTGGGACAACTCTAACTGCTAAGCCCCGGCGCTGGCAGGCCCTCACCCCACCCGTTCGTGGGAGGAGATAATCGACGCAGAAACGCATCAAAAATGTTCTTGCGGTGACGCGCGGTATGAGATACCACATCAAAACTACTTTGTCGACCGGTCTTGAATCGGACGTACGCGATAATCGATCATCAATAAACCTAAGTATACTATGAGCTCCGGATCACAGGTCGGGTCACAAGAGGTGCCCGACACAAGCGAAGAGGAGAAGCCGCTGTTGGCGCGGGTGGAGAACCTCCAACTCCACTTCGACACTGACAGGGGAACCGTGAAAGCACTCGACGGTGTCTCGTTCGACATCTACGAGGGAGAGACGGTCGCGCTGGTCGGCGAGACGGGGTGTGGCAAGTCGGTGACAGCCCGCTCGTTCACGAAACTGGTGCCGACGCCGCCCGGCCGGTACGTCAACGGCCAGGTACTGCTCCGGTCCGAGCAGACGTGTTCGTCGTGTGGCGGAAGTGGCTGCTCCGACTGCTACGAGACGGGGAACGCCTTCCAGGACCTGCTCTCGATGAACACCGAAGAGATGCACCACATCCGGAGCGACCGGATCGCGATGGTGTTCCAGGACCCGGCGGAGGGGCTGAACCCGTCGCTTCGGATCAAGACCCAGATCGCCGAGAGCGTCCTCGTCAACCACGGCAAGGAGATTCTGGTGGAGGCGGGCCTCCCACCGGAGGAGACCGGCCGGCTGATGAACCGCATCTTCAAAGCCTACGCCTCGCCGTCACTCGCACGCTTCGAGCGGATTATCGCCTCGATTCCCCCGCTGCGGAAGTACCGCGACCGGATCGACGAGCTGGTCCACGAACGGATCGTCGACATCCTCGAACAGACCCAGATTCCGAATCCCGAGGACGTCCTCAAGAACTACCCGCACGAGCTGTCCGGCGGCCAGCAACAGCGCATCATGATCGCGATGGCGCTCGTCGCCGAACCCGACCTGCTGATAGCCGACGAGCCGACGACGGCGCTCGACGTGACCATCCAGACCCGCATCCTGAGCCTGATGGAGGACCTCCAGGAGACGTTCAACACGAGTTTCCTCTACATCACCCACGACCTCTCGCTCGTCGAGGACATCGCCGACCGGGTCGTCGTGATGTACGCCGGCGAAGTCGCGGAAACCGGGCCCGTCGAGTCGATGTACGAAGACCCACTCCACCCGTACACGTGGGGACTCATCGAATCCATCCCGACCAAGGAGAAGGTCGGCAAGGACCTCACGGGGATCGAAGGGTCCATCCCGGACCTGACGAACCCGCCGGAGGGATGTCGGTTCTGTACCCGCTGTCCCGAGGTGCTCGACCACTGCGCCGACGTCGAACCGGAGCTGGTCGAGGAGACGCCCGGCCACAAGGTCGCCTGCCACCTCTATCCACCGGACGGCGAGAACCTCGAGGGCGCCCGAAGGGGGACCCTAGAGCGGCCCAACGGAGGTGAGTCCGATGAGTAAGGCAGAAGAAGTCGTGACGACGGAGGGGCTCCTCGCCGAACGCGACGGGACCGAGCACGTCGTCATGCAAGGGCACGGAATCAGACGGTACTACCCGATCACGGGTGGGGCGCTGAAGCGCCACGTGGGCGACGTGAGAGCCGTCGACGGGGTCGACTTCCGCATCACGCGGGGCGAGACCCTGGGACTCGTCGGGGAGTCGGGCTGTGGGAAGTCGACGCTCGGTCGACTCCTCGTGGGGCTCGACGAACCGACCGACGGGACGCTCTACTTCGACGTCCCACGGGAGGACGCAGACGAAGTCGCGGACCTGGAGGCGAAATCGGCCGACGAGCGGACGTCCGAGGAAGAGAACCGACTCGAATCGCTCCGATCGGAGTACGCCGTCGGGCGGATGAAGGGCAAGACCGCGAAAGAGTTCCGACGCAACGCGCAGTTCGTCTTCCAGAACCCGAGCGGGTCGCTGAACCCGCGGAAGCTCATCCGGGACACGGTGAGCCGGCCGCTCGAACTCCACACCGACCTCAAAGGCGACGAGCTGGACGAGGAAGTGGTCGAACTGCTCGAACGCGTCGGGCTGGGTGCGGACTTCCTGTATCGGTACCCCCACCAGCTCTCGGGCGGACAGAAACAGCGCGTCGCCATCGCGCGCGCCATCGCCACCAACCCGGAGTTCGTCGTGCTCGACGAACCGACGAGCGCGCTGGACGTGAGCGTCCAGGCCCAGATCCTCAACCTGCTCAACCGTCTGCAGGACGAACTGGAACTCACGTACCTCTGTATCTCGCACGACCTCTCGGTCATCAGGCACCTGTCGGACCGGGTGTACGTGATGTATCTCGGCCGCATCGCCGAGAAAGCGAACAACGATGACCTGTTCGAGCGGGCGAAACACCCGTACACGGAGGCGCTCCTCTCCTCGAGCCCGTCCATCGAGTCCGACCAGACGATAGAGCTCGCCGGCGACGTCCCTGACCCGGAAGAGCCGCCGACCGGGTGCCGGTTCCACACCCGATGCCACAAGGCAGAGAAGTTCTGTGGCTGGAGCGGTCGGGACCTGTACAACCTCATCAAGCGGCGCAAAGAGCAACACGATGCCGTGGGCGCCATCTGGGAGGCACTCGACGACATCGAGAACGACGGATTCGACACGACGTTCAAGTTCAGCAAGTCGCCGGACGAGTTCCTCTCGCACCTTCGAGGTGAGACCGACGCGCTCGGACCGCACCAGCCCGTGCTGTTCGAGGCGATGACCGACCTCAGACAGAACGGAAACAGCGTCGACGTGTCGTTCACCCAGATCGATCCGCCGACGCTCACGGAGGACGACCCCGGACACGAGGTCTCCTGCTACCTCTACGACTGAGTCGGTCACCACTCGACCCCCGTTCGACCCCAAAAATGGCCGGACAAAGGCGTCAATTTTAATTCAATGCGGTTTGTGGACTATAATCATGGAGATAAAAGACTACGCGATACGGAGGCTGATTATCTTCGTCCCGACGATCATCCTCATCAGTATCGTGACCTTCGCGCTGACCCGGATCGCAGGGTCGCCGATTGCCATGTACGCGTCCCGGCTCAGCTCACAGGAGCAGATCGAGACGCTCCGAGAGCTGTACCACCTCAACGATCCGCTGTACGTCCAGTACTTCTACTGGGTACAGGGCGTACTCCGCGGTGATCTGGGCTGGTCGAGCGCCGCCGGGTCGCCGGTGCTCGACGCGATGATCACCCGGGCGGCGGCCAGCTTCGAACTGGCCCTCGTCGGAATCGTCTTCGCGCTGGCGATCAGCCTGACGCTGGGCACCCTCGCCGGCCGCTACTCCGACACGTGGGTCGACCACATCTCGCGCGGGCTGGCGGTCGGTGGGATGTCGACGCCCCAGTTCTGGGCCGCGCTGCTCCTGATCTTCTTCGGCTACGTCACGCTCGGCCTGTTCCCCATCGGCCGGGCGACGACGGAGATCTGGACCAGCATCCCCCACCCGACGGGGTTCTACGTCCTCGACGCGATAATCGCGATGAACGTCGCGGCGCTTCAGGACGCGCTGTGGCACCTCATACTCCCGGCGCTCGTCATCGGGTACGCGGAGTCCGCCGTGATCACCCGTCACCTCCGGTCTGAAATCATCGAGAAGAAAGACGAGGAGTACGTCAACGCGGCTCGGTCGCGCGGCCTCCGCGAGGGGACCGTGTTCGCGAAGCACATCCGCCGCAACGCGTTGATTCCGACGATAACCGTCGCCGGCCTCAGCTTCATCTTCCTGATGCGGGGGATCATCGTCGTCGAGCTGGTCTTCGGTTGGCCTGGACTCGGCAACTGGGTGGCGCAGGCCGCTACCTCCGGGGACTTCGCGTCGATTATGGGGTTCATCCTGTTGATATCCTTCGTCACGCTATCGTTGAACCTCTCTGTGGACGTACTGTACGCATACCTCGACCCGCGGATCGAATTAGGTGAGTAAGAATCATGTCAGCACCAGATATCCCATCGGCGGTTTGGAACGTCTTCCCGAACGAACGCAAAGCCCGGATGCGTTACGAGCGGTTCCGGCGCGTCCTGCTCGACATGCTGGAGAACCCGTTGACGGTGGCCGGGATGATCATCGTCTTCTCGTTCTTCCTGCTGGCGATACTGGCGCCGATCCTCGAACCGGCCACCGGGAACGACCCGTACCAGATGCCCCGGAACTTCGAGGCGCTGCGCCAGCCGCCGTTGACAGACGGCTACCTCCTCGGGACGACTGAGACCGGTGGCGACCTGCTGTACGGCATCGTGTGGGGGTCGCGACTGACCATCGCGATCTCCCTCACCGTCGTCCTCTCGACCACCATCGTCGGCTGCGCCCTCGGCGGCATCGCCGGCTACGTCGGCGGCTGGGTCGACGAAGTCATCATGCGCGTCGTCGACGCGATGATCTCCATCCCCGCCCTCGTCTGGGCTATCGCCGTCGTCACGGCGCTCGGCCCGTCGATTCCGAACATCATCATCGGGCTCTCGACGATGCTGTGGGGGACCTACGCCCGCATCATGCGCGGCGAGGTCATCCACGTGAAAAACGAGGAGTACATCGAGGCGGCGAAAGTCGTCGGTGACGGACACCGGGTCATCTTCCTCCGGGAGGTCATCCCCAACGCCATCCCGCCGATCTTCGTCCAGTCGACGCTGTACTTCGGGAAAGTCGTCCTCATCGCCGCGTCCGTCTCGTTCATCGGACTCGCACCGCCTGGCCTGGCCGAGTGGGGCGTGCTCGTCTCGCAGGGCCAGCAGGGGCTGCTCGCCGGTCGCTGGTGGGGTTCGTTCTTCCCCGGCTTCGCCATCTTCCTGTGGGCGTTCGGGTGGAACATCATCGGCGACGGCCTCCGGGACGTCCTGGACCCGCGTACGCAGGTCGAATAACGCGAGAAAACGTTTCGTTCGGTCACGCAGTTCCGTTTTTCCAGTTCGAACACGTCGACCAGTCGGTCGCGTACTCCCTGGCCGCTCGTTACTCCTCGTCGTCGAAGTGCTCCTCTTCGAGGTTGGGGAGCAGGCGCGTTCGGACGACGTACTTGTGTGCCCTGAACAGTCCGACCAGGAGCACTATCGAGCCGACCAGAGAAATGATCTGCAGGATTTCCATACAGTACAGAGCGCCGCGGAGAGTGTAAACGTTTCGCGCGTCCGTCCAGGCAGTCAGGGGTTGGGCAACGGAGAAACCGCGGGACGGACAGGGCCACTGCCCGTCACCGGTTCGAGAGACGGATCAGTCGGAGCGGATGCCGGCCTCGATACCGGGGCCGAGGTCTTCTAAGAGTGCAACCGCGCAGTTCCGACCCGGAGCGGCACTCACACTGCCGCCCGGCCACGTGCAGGCACCGGTCATGTAGAGCCCCTCGACCGGCCCGCGATAGTTCTCGTACCCCTTCACTGGGCGGCGGTCACCGTACTGCTCGGGCGTGTAGTCGCCGCCGTGGCAGGTCCCGTGCCAGCAGTGGGGGTTCAACCGCTCGTAGTCGACCGGCGAGTGGATACTGACGTCGACGACCTTGTCCTCCGTGAGGTTCGGCGCGAACTCCCGGACTCGGTCGAGCAGTTGCTCGGTGACGTCCTCCTTGATATCGTCCCACGACTCGTCCCGCGCGAGCTCGTAGGGCAGTTCGCTCACCAGCTTGTACGAGTGGAGTCCCTCCGCCCGTCGGGTCTCGTCGGCGATAGTAGGCGAAAGCGAGAGGATAAAGGGGTCGTCGAGTGGCAGTTCACCGCGGTGGAACGCGCGACTGCCTTCGATGAGACTCTCGACGCTGCTGGCAGTCCCCATCGCCACACACTGCTGTGGGCCCTCTTCGGTCTCGTACGCGGGTGGTTCCTCGACAGCGAAGTGGGCCGCGAAGAAAGCGATTCCGGCCTTCCAGTTCTCGACGCCCCGCCGGAAGTCATCCGGGACGGCCTCGTCGGGGAGCACCTTGACCAGGTGTTTGACGTGGATGGTCGAGACGAGCGCGTCGCGCGCCTCGAAGCGGGTCCCGTCTGCAGTCTTCACCGCCGTCGCCCGGCCGTCGGTGACCTCGATCTCCTCGACCGGGTGGCCGGCGTATATCGTCCCGCCGTGGTCCTCGATGCAGTCCATCAGCGCCCGCGGAAGTTCGCCGGAGCCGCCCTCGGGGAGGACCCAGGAGTTCTTCTGGCGGCCGTAGGCCAGCGAGAACGCCCGCAGGCCTCCGCCGACACGTTCTATTGGCTGGACGGTCAGTGCGGCCAGGTACGCGATGAACGCCCGGCTCTTCTCGTGCTCGAAGCGACGCTCGATGATATCCTTCGGGCTCTCGAGACTCCGGCGGACCCACTCGTCGCCGTTCGGTGCGTTCGCGATTTCGTCCTGCACGCTCCCCTCCTTTGGCGCCTGGTATCGAGCGCGGGTGTAGTGTGGCGCGACCTCCTTGTAGTCGTCGAGCAACTGGAGATACGCCTCGGCGTCGGCCTCGGAGAACTTCGCGAACTGCTCGGCCGTCTTCTCCCGGTCCTGCCACATGGTGATACTTGTCCCGTCGTCGAACGGGACCGTCAGCACCGGGTCCGGGTGCAGGTACGTCAACCCGTAGTCGCTCAACAGCCCCAATTCGTCCTCCTTGAGGGTCGGACTCGCCTGGATAAGGTTGTGGGCGGTCGAGCAGGTGTCCTGTTTCAGCCCCGGAACGGTGTGTTCCTGGGTTCGAGTGTTCCCGCCGACGACCTCGTTGGCCTCGACGACGGCGACGTCGTACCCAGCACGAGCGGCGTACGCCGCGGTCGTCAGACTGTTGTGTCCACCACCGGCCACTACGATGTCGTGTGTTGGCATGGCAATGGTCTGTTATGCGCGAAATCGAGTAATAAAGGTACCTGTCACGAGGGGGTTCGGACGGCCGAGGGAACCAGTGTCACTAAGTCGAATCACCGAGAAGGGGGCCGATGAGTCATCACATGGATTCAGACAAGACTGTACTCGTCTCGACGCCGATGTTCGGACGGTACTCTGAAGCGAGCAAGCAGCTCCTCCGCGACTGCGGCTGTGAGTTCGTCGAGTTGAGCCGTGACGAAGCCGCCGACAGAGACGTCCTGTTCGACCACCTCGAGGACGTCAACGCGTGGATCGTCGGCTACACCGAGATCGACGAGGCGGTGTTCGACCGCGCGCCGAACCTCGAGATTATCGCCAAGCACGGAACCGGCGTGGACAACATCGACCTCGACGTCGCAGAGGAGCGCGACGTCGTCGTCGCCAACGCACCGGGGGCGAACGCCAACGGCGTCGCCGAACTCGTCGTCCTGCACATGCTCAACTACTACCGGGACCTCGTTGCCGGCGATGCCACTGTCAGAGACCGGCAGTGGGGCGGCGACATCGGCCGCGAGCTCGCCGAGAAGACTATCGGTATCATCGGGCTCGGGGAGATCGGCCAGACGGTCGTGAAACGGACCCAGGGGTTCGACCTCACCTATCTGTCCCACGACATGGCCGACCGTTCGGCGTTCGAGGAGGAGTACGGGGTCGAGGACGTGGCCGACCTCGACGACCTCCTGTCGCGCTCTGACTTCGTCACGGTGCACCTCCCGCTTACGGAGGGGACGCGCGGCCTCATCGGCGAGTCGGAGCTGGAAGCGATGAATTCTGACGCCTGCATCATCAACACCGCGCGCGGTGGCATCGTCGACGAAGCCGCCCTGGCCGACGCGCTCGCGGCCGACGAGATTGGCGGCGCCGCGCTCGACGTGCTCGAGTCGGAACCACCGTCTGCCGGGGAGCCGTACGACACGCTGCTCTCGGACGACCGGGTGACGTTCACGCCGCACATCGGTGGAAAGACCGAGGAAGCGATGGGAGAGATCAGTTCGCTCACCGCTCGCAACATCCGGAACGTCTTCGAAGGCGACGAACCGGTCCACCGCGTCAGGTAATCGCTCGTCCCCGACTGCGGGACCCCCCCGTCGGTCACACGCCGATACCCCGCGTTGACACGACCCGACGGTCCGCACACACATTTATGTGCTCGTTCCCGCTACGAAGTGCCATGGTAGGCGAACCGATCGAACAGCGCGGAGTGTCGTTCGTGGGGTTCCACGACCTCGACGGCCGACCGGCGTTCAAAATCGCACAGCAGGTCGTCGGCGACCGACGGTACCTCTATCTGGCCGACTTCTGGACCAGCGGCTGGTCGATTCTCGACGTGACCGACCCGACGGACCCGGAATTTGTCCGGCACATCGAGGGGCCGAAGAACACCTTCACGCTGCAGGTCCAGGTGGCCGACGGGTTGATGGTGACGTCGCTCGAATCGCCGCGGATTCGCGACCCCGTCAATACGACGGAGTACGGACTGCCGGACTACGACCCCGCAGACCCCTACGAGGCAGGGGCCTACGTGTGGGACGTCGAGTCTGACCCGACTGACCCGACGCTCCTCGGACAGTACGAACTCGACGGGGACGGGACCCATCGGAATTTCTACACCGGCGGGGACTACATGTACATGTGTGCCGGCCTCGACGGGTTCGAGGGGAAGTGTCTCACCGTCGTCGACATCTCGGACCCGACCAAGCCCGAGGAGGTCGCGCAGTGGTGGTGGCCAGGACAGGCGCCACACGAGACGGCCGACGAGCGCTACTACGCCCACGGTCCCGCCTACCGTCGCGGTGACCGGCTCTATCTGAGTTACGGCAGCGTCGGGGCACTGATTCTCGACATCTCTGACGAGACCGACCCCGAGTTGCTCGGGCGGCTCGACTTCGGCGACTTCGGAAGCTGGCTCGGGACGCACTCCGCGATTCCAGTCCCGGGCCGGGACCTCATGGTCGTCAACACCGAGGCGATCAACGAGGGGACGCCGTTCGAGCGCGAGGGCGGTGAACCGGTGAACTACGTCGTCCTCGTGGACATCTCCGAGGTCGAGGACCCGCACTTCGACGGGAAGCGTCAGGTCGGGCCGAGAATCGTCAGTTCGTTCCCGCTACCGACGCCTGAGTCGGACGCGCCCTACGACTCGTACTACGAGCGCCCCGGTCGCTTCGGACCCCACAACCAGCACCACGCCCGCGGTGAGTCGGCCCGATTGCAGACAGACGAGTACGTCGTCATGTCCTACTTCAACGCCGGCCTCCGGCTGTTCGACATCTCGGACCCGCTCCAGCCGTCCGAGGTCGGTCACTACGTCGCAGCAAACCCCGAGTCGCGCGTCGGCACGCCGCGACCGGGGACGGGACTCGTCTCGACATTCGAGGACGTCGTGGTCGACGACCGCGGCTACATCTACTGTACGGACCCCCAGCAGGGGCTGTTCGTGCTGGAATCGGAGTACTTCTGAGCGAGGCCTACTGGTCTCGCGTCAGGACGGTCACGGGGTTGTCGAAGTTGAGGATGACCCGCTGTGCCGTGTCGCCGAAGATGGCCTTTCCACTCGGCGAGCGCTTTCGCCCAGCCATGTAGATGTGGTCGCAGTCGTAGTCCTGCGCGGCCTGCATGATGTTCTCGAACTTGTTACCGACCTTCCCGACGGTCTCGTACTCGACGTCGATGTTCCGGAGCACCTTGTCCGCGAGGTCGTCGGCGAACTGTCGAGCGCCTTCCGAGGCCTGTGAGACGTCGTACGTACCGCCTTCCATCCCGGTGACCTCTGTCATCGCGTCCTGGTTGTCCTCGAACTCGTCGTCGGTCGTGACGTGCAACAGGACGAGCGAGCCGTCGACCCCGACCGCGTGTTCGGCCGCTTCTCGCATGATTCGGTCTACGCCATCTGCCGCATCGACTACCACCAGTGCTTTGCGCATACAAGGACTTTCCCCGGCAACTACTAAAAAGTCCCCGGCCCGCGAGGACCGGCGCGTCCCAAAGTTTTTTACACCCGTTCGTCATCGAATCGCCTATGCGAAAAGCACGATTCATGGACCCCGCGGGTACAGTCCGAACCGGCGAGTGGGACGACGGCGAAATCACCTTCAGCGGCGAGACGTACGACGCTGACGAGGTCACTGTCCTGCCTCCCGTCGAACCGTCGAAGATCGTCTGTGTCGGCCTCAACTACTCGGACCACGCCGAAGAGACAGACTCCGACGTTCCGGACCGGCCGCTCCTGTTCCTGAAGACACCCAACACGCTCTCGCACCACAGCGCGGAGGTCACGCTTCCGCCAGAGAAGGAGCGAATCGACCACGAAGCGGAGCTCGGCGTGGTCATCGGTGAACAGTGCCGGCACGTCCAGCCCGACGACGCGATGGACGTCGTCGCCGGATTCACCTGCGTCAACGACATCTCGAACCGTGACGACCAGCGGAACGAGCAGAACTGGGTCCGAGGGAAGTCCTTCGACAACGCGGCGCCCATCGGCCCCGTGGTCGCAGACCCGGAGCACGTCGCTGACGACGCGGCCATCGAGCTCCGCGTGAACGGCGAGACCAAGCAGGAGTCGACTATCGACAACCTCATCTTCGGCATCGAGGAGCTCATCGCCGAAGTGACGTCGCTCATCACGCTCGAAGAGGGCGACGTCATCGCGACGGGGACGCCCGCCGGCGTCAGCCCTCTCTCGGACGGCGACACCGTCGAAGTCGAGATCGAGGGCATCGGCGTGCTCGAACACGACGTCGTCGCGAGCGAGTTCGAGGGGACCGTCGAACACGACTTCATGCCGGACCAGTAATCGGACGCGTCATCGCGACGGGTAGTCGCGGTCGGCCCGGTTCCCCTCGTTCGGGTCGACCACCGCAGCCACCACACCAATCTATACGTATGCGCGGCCGCAATCTACGAGACACGTCTATGCGTCCACTCGCTTCGCTCCGACGGCCTGAATATACGGGTTCGAACCGCTGTACCCCGTGTACCGTCGTCAATCTCGTCCTCGCGGTGCTGCTGAGTGTCGCCCTCGGCGCCGTTCTCTGGACCGTGTCGTCCACCGTTGGCGCCGTGAGCGCCTCGGTAGTGTTCCTGATCGCGGTGGCGCTCATCTGGCTCCGCGGCTATCTGGTCCCCGGAACGCCGGAACTGACCAAGCGGTATATGCCGCCGTGGCTCCTCGCGTGGTTCGGCAAAGCGCCGGCTGGCGAGCACAGCGAGACCGGCGAGACCGACACCGACGTCGATATCGAAGCGCTGTTCCTCGACGCCGGGGTACTCGAGCCCTGCGAGGACATCGACGACCTCTGTCTGACCGAGCGGTTCGACCGTGCCTGGTCGACGGCGATCGACGACCTGGAGACAGACGTCGACACCGACACTGTCCTGTCGACGCTACGAATGAACGACGGGTCCGTCACGGTCGAGCGGTTCGACGAGGCGGTCGCCCTCCGGACCAACGGCTACGAGCTCGGCCGCTGGCCCTCCCAGACTGCGATGCGGGTGGACGTCGCCGCCGGTCGGGTCCTCGACGACTGGCTGCCGGCGTGGGACCGACTGTCGAGTGACGAACGCGCGGCGGTCCTCTCGGGGCTCAGGCTGTTCCTGCCTGAGTGTCCCGACGGCGGCGCCGTCGAACTCCGCACCGAAACCGTATCGTCGTGCTGTACGAGTTACGACGTCGTCGCCGCCGTCTGTACGTCGTCCGGCGACCGGCTGTTCGAGCAACGGACGCCGTGACGGCGGAACAGTCCAGTTCGCCCCCATGACAAACCTTATTCCGCGGCCTTCAGAACTGAGTACGTCGATGGTCTTCGACCCACTAGTGTCGTTGCCGACACTCCAGTCCGTCCCAGGCATCGGTGTCGTCCCCGATAGTGCCATCCTCGTTGCCGGAGCAGTCATGATCGTTGTACTCACCCTGCTCTCGGCGTTTTTCTCCTCCTCGGAGATCGCGATGTTCTCGCTACCGGCCCACCGTACCGAGGCGCTGGTCGAAGACGGCATCCCCGGTGCGGAGACGCTCAAGGAACTGAAAGCCGACCCACACCGCTTGCTCGTGACAATCCTGGTCGGGAACAACCTGGTCAACATCGCGATGTCCTCGATTGCGACGGGATTGCTCGCGATATACTTCACGCAAGGCGAGGCGGTCGCCATCGCCACCTTCGGTATCACCGCCCTGGTGCTGTTGTTCGGCGAGAGCGCGCCGAAGAGCTACGCTGTCGAGAACACGGAGTCGTGGGCGCTGACCATCGCCCGGCCACTGAAACTCGCCGAGAAGGTACTCATTCCGCTCGTCGTGCTGTTCGACTACCTCTCCCGGCAGGTCAACCGGATTACGGGCGGTCGGTCCGCCATCGAGACCTCGTATGTCACCCGCGAGGAGATACGGGATATCATCGAGACGGGCGAACGCGAGGGCGTCCTGGACGAAGAGGAGCGCCAGATGCTCCAGCGCACCCTGCGCTTCAACGACACCATTGCCAAAGAGGTGATGACACCCCGGCTGGATATGACCGCCGTCGCGAAGGAGGACACCGTCGAGGAAGCCATAGAGACCTGCATCCACAGCGGCCACGCCAGGGTACCAGTCTACGAAGGGAGTCTGGACAACGTCATCGGCGTCGTGCACATCCGTGACCTCGTTCGCGACCTCAACTACGGTGAGGCCGTCCCCGAGGACGTGATGCTCGAGGACCTTATCCAGCCGACGCTGCACGTCCCCGAGTCGAAGAACGTCGACGACCTGCTGACCGAGATGCGCGCCGAACGTCTGCATATGGTCATCGTCATCGACGAGTTCGGGACGACCGAAGGTCTGGTGACGATGGAAGACCTCACCGAGGAGATCGTCGGAGAGATCCTCGAAGGAGAAGAAGAAGAGCCCATCGAGTACGTCGGGGAGGACTCCGTCGTGGTCAAGGGCGAAGTCAACGTCGAAGAGGTCAACGAGGCACTCGGCCTCGAGTTGCCGGAAGGGGAGGAGTTCGAGACCATCGCGGGCTTCATTTTCAACCGCGCGGGCCGTCTCGTCGAGGCCGGCGAGGTCATCTCGTACGACGGGGTCGAGATTCGGGTCGAACAGGTCGAGAACACCCGTATCATGAAGGCCGGAGTGGTTTCGCTCGACGACGGCGAAACCGACTCCCAGGCAGCCGACACCGAGCCGGCGACAGACTAGGAGGTGGCTCGACTGGGACGGTCGCCCGAAGCCGGAGGTTGGACTCGCGACTACTCGTGGTCGACGTTCGAGAAGAAGGTGAGTGACGGGACTGGTGCCCGCCACTCGGGCAACTGAAAGTGCACAGGCGGCAGTGTGACGAGCGCCGGGACATTCCGTACGCTCACTGTTGCGCGACTATAGCTGGCGAGCCTGAGTCGATGGTTGAATTGCCGCCTGTACGTGTGGGTGTAAGCCACTATCATATAACGATTGTGGCGGTACCGAGCAGCTGGCCCCCGCCGTCCGACAGAAGGGTGACAAGAGTCCATCCCTAGCTGTCGTGACTAGACATATACGGTTCCGGTCCATACCGATACTATGGTCGAATATTCGGAGGATTACCACGCGAGCGCGACAGCGACCGACGACGGGGACAGCTGGGAGACCGAGTCCCGTGGGGACTTCGAGGTGGGTATCCCACCGGAGTTCGGCGGCGACTTCGACGGCCCTGCGCCGGAGAACTACTACGCCGTCGCGCTGACGAACTGCTTCGTGGCGACGTTCAAAGTGATCGCCGGGAACTCGGACGTCGCCTTCGAGCGCCTCGAGGCCGACGGACGGCTGCAACTCCGGCCGAAGGACGGTACCACAGTCGTGGAATCGTTCCACCTCGACGTCGACCTCTACGTGACCGACCCGGACAAGAAAGCCGAGATACTACTCGAGCGGACGCAGAACCACTGCTTCATCCTCGACTCCGTCGATTTCGACGTCGACGTCACCCCGTCTGTCGTCTCCGCGTGAGTGTCCCGCGGTGTTGAAACGAACTTAGTGCGTTTCAATTCGGTGGTCGGTAGCGGTCCGTCGCAGCCCCGAAGGGTTATATGCTTTCCTCGGAACAACCGAACATGGGTTACATAGTTCGGATGCCACAGTTGGGCATGACCATGGAGGAAGGTGTCGTGGTCGAGTGGCCAGTCGGCGACGACGAGGAGTTCGCGGAGGGAGACGTCATCGCGATCGTCGAATCCGAGAAGACGACCAACGACGTCGAGGCCAGAGAGGACGGCTGTATCCTCGAGCGGTTCGTCGACCTCGACGAAGCGGTCGGCCCCGGCGACCCCATCGCGTACGTCGGTGAGCCGGGCGAGAGCGTCCCCGACGACCTCGAGGTCGAAAGCGACGAGGGCGACGGCAGCGAGGCAGCCGAAGACGAAGGGGCTGAAGAGACAACAGCCGACGACGAGACAGCAGCGTCGGCCACCACGTCGGAGGCGACGACTGCAGCTGCTGGGTCCGTCGAAGACGCAAAAATTTCGCCGCGGGCACGTTCGTACGCACGCGAGAACGATATCGACGAAGCCCGTCTCGCCGGCCTCACGGGGTCCGGACCGGACGGGGCTGTCATCGAGGCAGACGTCGTCGCAGCGGCGGACAGTCTCACCGGCGGCACCGCCGCGTCACAGACGGCGATACCACAACAAGGCGCGCTATCCGGCGACGTCACGTCCGTATCGGGCCGCGACATCTACGAGGAGCGAGGCGGGGCGGGCCTTCGTCGGACCATCGCACAGCGGATGACCGAGTCCGCGAAGAGCCCACAGGTGACGCTGAACCGACGCGTCCCGGTCGATTCACTCCTCGACATCAAAGAGCAACTCGCCGAGGACCGGGACCTGGACCTCTCGGTGACCGACTTCGTCCTCGCGGCGGTCACCGAGGCGCTGGGCGAACATCCCGAACTCAACGGCATCTACGAGGACGGCGTCCACAAACTCGCCAGGAACGTGAACGTCGGCATCGCAATCGACATCGAGGACGGGCTGGTGACGCCGGTCATCAAGGGCGCAGGCCGCCGAACGATGACGGAACTCCGAGAGGAGCGACAGCGCCTCGTCTCGCTCGCTCAGTCGGGCGAGTACACGATGGACGACCTCTCTGACGGGACGTTCACCGTCACGAACCTCGGCCACTTCGGCGTCGAATCCTTCGACCCGATTCTGAACCCGCCACAGGTCGGTATCCTGGGTGTCTGTGACATCAGCTCGCGGTACGACCCGGAGACGGAGGAGACCGTGCGGGAGATCGGCCTCTCGCTGACCTTCGACCACCGAGCGGTCGACGGGGCGGACGGCGCCCGGTTCCTGGATTCGCTGGCCGACGCGCTGGGCCATCCGCTCCGACTGGTCTCCTTCGGTCGACAGCCACAGCCCACCTCCGACGGGCCGTTCCTCGAGACAGATGCGGGCCCCGAGGGCGACCGGACCGCGACGGCGGAGTCGACTGGTGGGATGCAGGCGACCGTCCGTTCGCGACACTTCGAGTGGCGCGCGGACGAGCCCGAGGAGGCTGGCGGTGAGGACACCGCACCCTCGCCGGTCGAGCAGTTCGTCGGGAGCCTCTCCTCGTGTCTGACACTGATGATCGGCCACATGGCCGACCGACGTGGTGTGGACATCGAGGAAGTCAACGTGACCTCTCAGGCGTCTCCGCCGGAGGGACGCATCGAACGAATCGAGACCGATATCGACGTCGTCTCGGCCGAGAGCGCCGAGGACGTCGAGCGGGTCGTCCAGATGGCAGAACGCGCCTGCTACGTCAACCAGGTAATCGACGACGATATCGACAGGGATATCGAGACGACTATCAGATCTCCCTGACTGGCTGAGTACGGACGGTCGCCATTTCCCAGTCGTTTCGGACCGGGAGAGGGGCATACTTATCTGTCCTGACCAGGAATACCGTGCCAGACGACGATGGAGCTTCAGGACATCCCGACAGAGACAGACGTGCTAGTCATCGGAGGCGGCCCGGGCGGATACGTCGCGGCGATTCGGGCAGCCCAGCGTGGACTCGACGTGACGCTAGTCGAACGGGACGCTGTAGGTGGGACGTGTCTCAACTACGGCTGTATCCCGTCGAAGGCATTGATCACCGCGACGGGCATCGCCCGTGACGCGGGCGACGCCGAGACGATGGGTGTCCGGGCGGACCCCGAGATCGACGTCGAACAGATGGTGTCCTGGAAGGACGGTGTCGTCGACCGACTGACCGGCGGGGTCGAGGCACTGTGTGAGACGAACGGTGTGACGGTCGTCGATGGGCTCGCCAACTTCGTCGATACCCACGAAGTCTCGATCAGAGGGCCGGACGGGGACGAAACGAAGCTGACGTTCAGCGACTGTATTATTGCCACGGGGTCGCGGCCGATCGAGATTCCGGGGTTCGACTTCGACGATTTCCCGGTCCTCGGGTCCCGAGACGCGTTATCACTCTCGTCGATCCCCGAGTCGATCGTCATCTGTGGCGCGGGCTACATCGGCCTCGAACTCGCCGGGGTCTTCGCAGACCTCGGTACCGAAGTGACGATCGTCGAGATGCTCGACGAAGCGCTGCCGGGGTATCCGAGTGACCTCACCGACCCAGTGACCGACTCGCTCGAAGAGCGTGGCGTCACCTTCCAGTTCGGCGAGGCCGCGACCGAGTGGTGGCCAACGAAGGACCGCATGCAGGTCGAGACGGAGACGGCCGAGGGCGAGACGTCGCGATACCTGACAGACCGGGTACTCGTCGCGGTCGGCCGCGAGCCGGTCACCGACACCCTCGGACTGGACGCCATCGGTCTGGAGCCCGAAGAGAACGGGTTCCTGGAGACCGACGACCAGTGTCGTACCGAGGCAGACCACATCTATGCGGTCGGTGACGTCGCCGGCGAACCGATGCTCGCACACAAAGCCAGTGCCGAGGGAATCACGGCGGCGGAAGTCATCGCCGGCGAGGACGTGACCTACGACCCGCGGATGGTCCCGGCAGTCGTCTTCACCGACCCGGAGATTGCCACGGCGGGGCTCACGGCCGACGAGGCGGCGGAAGCGGGGTACGAGACGACCGTGGGCAAGTTCCCGCTCCAGTCGTCCGGTCGCGCGTTGACGACGAACCAGGCCGAGGGGTTCGTCGAACTGGTCGCCGACGATGCGTCCGGACAGATACTCGGCGGCCGGATGGTCGGTCCTGAGGCTTCGGAGGTTATCGCGGAGATCGGACTGGCCGTCGAGCAAGGGCTGACGCTTACCGACGTAGCCTCGACAATCCACTCACACCCCACGCTTTCTGAGTCTGTCATGGAGGCCGCCGAGCACGCGCTCGGGCAGGCCGTCCACACCTCGAACCGCTGACCGCGCCGAAGTAGACGCGGTTTGCTCGGCATGTTGGAAACAGTCTAGAACAGCACTCGACGCCAGCAGCGTCAGTCGTCGGCGGATTCGAATCCGATATCGAAGCCAGCGTTCATCAGGCGACGGCGGTACTCGACTGCCTGCTCGTGTTTCAGCCGTCGGAGGAGCAGGTAGAAGATCCCGGTGAGGTGTGCGATGACGGGGATGGCGGACATCAAGATGTACGTCCAGCGGATCTTGGCCCACCGTTCGAACTGCCCGACTACACGCGTGTCGGCGAAGACCAGCGCTGCGAGCGCCACCGAGATGATGGCGAACACGATGCCACCCTCGACACCGAGTTCGATCACGTCGAACAAGGTGGCTGCAGCGAGTATGATGCCGGCGATCTCCGTCACGATGAGCAGCCAGAACCACGGCGTCGGCGAATAATCCTGCTGGTCGAGATGGTCGAGGTACTCGTCGACCGTTCGGTCTCCGATGTCGATTCCGAACCGGCGCTGGAACCGTTCTCGCTCGGCTTCCGGGTCGTAGTCGGCATCGGTGATATCCCCGCCGGCCACCGGGTTCGCATCGGCGTCGGCGATATCTGGGCCACCCGTGGGGTCCGAATCGACGTCGGGCACGGGCTCCGCGTCGTGGACTGGGGTCTCGGCCGCCGCGCCGTCCAGTTCCGCACCACATGCCGGACACGTCTCAGTCTGTGACACGGCAGTCTGACACTCTGGACACCGTCGCATGAGTTGATAGAGGGAAAGATGGGATATAGACCTGTCGCCACAGCGTCGGGCAGACCACCCGAAGACTCAACGTCACCTGGGCGTGTCTCGACAGACTACAGGTGACACCCACATGATGGTATCCGACGACGCGGAGTACACCACCGGGACAGCCATCAGTTCGTCGGTGACCGGACGGTAGTTGATCGATTCTTCCGGCGGTGCTGACTTGGCGCTGGCGGTCTCTGATACACTTCGGATACGACTTCGGTTGGTAGCTCGCTCCTGGCCGTCGATGGGACGAGCCACCTGTGGAGCGAGTCCCGCACGAACGTTGATGTAGCTCCCATCTGTACGTACCAGCATGCCGACGGAACAACTACCACCGGTCGGTCTCGGGACGATGCGCTACGAGACTTCGGACGACTGCGTTCAGAGCGTCCAGACCGCACTCGAGATGGGGTACCGACATATCGACACGGCACAGAAATACGAGAACGAAGCGGAGGTCGGACAGGGCATCGCGGAGTCTGACGTCCCGCGCTCCGACGTCTTCCTGGCGACGAAAGTCGCCGAACCCAATCTCGCACACGATGACGTCCTCGACAGCGTCGAGGAGAGCCTCGACAAACTCGCGGTCGACCAGGTGGACATGCTGTACGTCCACTGGCCAGCCCCGAAGTACGACGCCGAGGAGACGTTGTCGGCGTTCAACGAACTACTCGGCCAGGACGCCATGCGACACGTCGGGCTGGCCAACTTCTCGCCCGACCTGCTCGACGAGGCCCGCGAGATCCTCGATGTTGAGCCACTCGCGGTCCAGGTGGAGATGCATCCGCTCTGCCAGCAGCCCGAACTCCACGAGTACGTCCAGGAACACGACATGTACCTCGTGGCGTACTGTCCGCTGATGCGTGGCGAAATCTTCGACGTCCCGGAGCTGTCGGAGATCGCAGACGACGCGGGCATAAGCCCCTCGGAGCTGTCGCTGGCGTGGCTCTGTAGCAAGGACCACGTGATTCCGATTCCGAAGGCGACCGGCGAAGCGCATCTCCGTGAGAACTTCGCGGCGTCGGAGATCGAGGTCGACCAGGCCACCCTCGAACGGGTCGACGCCATCGACCGCACTCGTCGCGTGGTCGACCCGCCCACGAAGGCACCCTGGAACTGGTAACTAAGAGGGAGCGGTCTGTAGTACCGTCAGGGTCGGAGACAGACGACTACGGGCCGAGACGAGACGAGCAATCGGCGACCCAAATGGGGATCTCGAACACATGACACGCGACACCGACGACAGACAACAAGGCACCGACTTCGAGGACGCGCGACACCGCCTGGACGACAGCGAGGCGTTCGGGGACATGCGAAACACGCCGTACTACGAGGACGCGGTCTATCCGTCGTTCTCCGACGACGAGTATGAGCGACGTTACCGCATCACGCGCGAGAAGATGGCCGACCGCGGCCTCGACGCGTTGGTAGTTCCCGGCGGTCCGTACCACTGGAGCCACGGCGGCGCGATGCTGTGGCTCACCGGCCACTGGAACTGGCACTCGATGGTCGAGTACGTGGTCGTCCCGCTAGAGGGCGACCCGGCGCTCGTCTACTCGTTCGGCGGCACCCACGCCGAGGCCGTCCGGCAGGCAGTCTACCCGGAGGACGTCCGCCCGTCCCAAAGCGGGGCGTTCGGCGACGTAGTCTGTGACATCCTCGCGGACCGCGACTGTGCCGACGGACAGGTCGGCATCGCGAAGGCCGACTGGAAGTTCGACGACTACCCCCCGGTGAACCACGTCGAGACGATTCGCGATACGTTGACCGACGGGTCGGTCGACCTCGTGACGGACTTCTTCCACGAGCTCATGTACCGGAAGAGCGACGAGGAAGTCGAGTACCACCGCAAGGCCGGCGAACTGTGCGTCGACGCGCTGTACGCCATCCGCGACCGGGCCGAACCCGGCGTGACGGAGAAAGAACTCGAAGCCGCCGCCGCATCTGCAGCGCTGGAGGGCGGCGGGCAGATTGACTTCCTCATCATCGGGTCGACCCCGATGGACGACCCGGCACAGGTGTTCGGGAACCCACGACCGTCCCAGCGTGAACTGGCGGCTGGCGACATCATCCTGAACGAACTCGCCATCGGATACGAGGGATACACCGCACAGATCGGCGCGCCCATCTGCGTCGGCGAGCCGACCGACCAGGTCAGGGAGATGTTCGACGAGATTACGCTGCCGGGATACAAGCGGATGGCCGCCGAGCTCGAACCCGGGAACGACCTCGAAGCCATCAAAGAGGCCGGGGAGTTCTTCCGGGACAACGGTTACCAGTCCCGGCCGACCCACCTCCACGGCATCGACCTCGTGAGCAACTCCCCGCACGTCGGGCCCGACCACATCCGCGCCTACGACTACGAGCAATCGCTCCAGCCCGGTGCGGTGGTGATGCTGGAACCGAACCCGATCACCGACGACGGGCTCCTCGGCCAGTTCTACGGGCACACGTACGTCATCACGGACGACGGAGCGGAGCGCCTGACGGACTGCCCGCACGAACTACTGGTCGCCGAGTGGTAGGTCCAGCGTTGGTGGGCGACACCAGTCAGGCGACGGCCACGGTGGTCGTCGGATGGGGCTTCGGCCCCGACAATCCGGCCACCGTCCCCGAATCAGTGGACTGCGACCATAGGTAGCTTTTTGCGCCCCGGTGCTGAGAGTTGCTGACAGGAGTCATAGAGGAAACTGACATGACCGAAGACACCAACTCAGCGTTCGAGCGGACGAACGATTTCGAAGCGATGACCCGGTACGAGATCGAGGACCACCTCGAGGAGAACGGACTGGTTATCATCCCCACCGGAAGCGTCGAACAGCACGGCGGGCACCTCCCGGTCGGAACGGACGCCTACGCGGTCCGAGAGATCGCGGAACGCGTCGCGACCCAGCTGGACGGCCTCCTCGTTCCGTTCGGTTCGCTGGGCGTCACCCCGTTCCATGCCGATATGGCGGGGGCGATCCATCTCAAGTCCGAGACGTTCATGGCGCTGTTCCGTGACGTCTGTGAGAGTCTCATCCAGCACGGCGCCGACAAGGTGGTCGTCGTGAACTGGCACGAGGGGAACACGTCGTCCATCGAGACCGCCGCTGGCCGGCTCCAGGAGGAGTTCCCGGACGTCCGATTCGTCATCTCACAGGCCTCCTATGCCGCACAGGAGCTGTACGAGGACTACCACGACCTGACTCACGGCGGCCCGCTGGAAGTGCTACCAGTACTCGCACGGCGGCCCGACACCGTCCACTTGGAACGGGCGACCGATGCCGCGGATGAAGAGCACGCCTCACAGATGGACGACCTCCGCCGCAACCGACGCGCCTATCCCATCATCCCGGACGTCCGCATCATGTACGAGTCCGGCTGGTACGGCGACCTGGAGGGTGCCGACGACGCGGAACTGGCCGCAGAGTTCGTCGAGCGGGTGGCAGCCGCGTGTGCCGACGATATCTCAGAGGCGCTGGGGATTCTCGAAGACGTCGATTACCGTGTCGGCGGCGACGCGTCCTCGGCTTCGGAAGTGGAATAGCAGAAAAGAATCTGGGTGTTACAGCGACGGCCGGTCGTCCGTCGTGTCGATGCGGATGGCCTTCACCGTCGAGAACTCCCGCATCGTCTCGGTGAAGTCCTTCTTCCGGCCGACGCCGGAGCGCTTGTACCCGCCGAAGGGGAGCCCGAGCCCGCCGCCGCCCGTGGCGTTGACGGCCACCTGACCGGCTTCGACGTGACTCGCAACGCGGTGGGCCTTGCTCACGTCGTCCGTCCAGATGGTCGCCGTAAGGCCGTAGTCGACGGCGTTGGCGATCTCGATTGCCTCCGCTTCGTCGCTGAATGGGATGATGCCGGCCACCGGACCGAACACTTCCTCGCACGCGAACCGCGAGTCCTGGACGACGTCGTCGAGGAGCGTCGGTGCGACCCAGTTCCCACCGTCGAGGGCAGCATCGGACGGTGGCTCGGCCTGTGCGAGGATGGTTGCGCCCTCACCCTGCGCAATGTCGAGGTACTGTTCGAACTTCTCGACCTGGGCCTCGTTGGCCATCGGACCGATCTGTGTGGCCTCGTCGAAGCCGTCACCGACGACCAGCGCTTCGAGCGCGTCAGCCAGCTTCGACGTGACCTCTTCGTAGACGCTCTCCTGAACGAGAATCCGTTCGGCGTCCGAGCAGGCCTGTCCACTGTTGTAGAACGTGCTGGCGATGACACCGCCGATGGTCTTGTCCATGTCGGCGTCCTCGAAGACGATGGCCGGGTTCTTCCCGCCAAGCTCCATCATCGTCGGCGTGATGTTCTCGGCCGCGGCAGCGAGCACCTTCTCGCCGTTCTTGTCGCTCCCGGTGAACGTCAGCATGTCGACGTCCTCGTGACTGGTGAGCCGGATGCCCGGGTCGATGCCGCCACTGACGACGTTGAGTGCGCCATCGGGAAGGCTGTCGGCGGCCAGTTCGGCGATGCGAAGCGACGACAGCGGCGTGTCCGGGGCGGGCTTGAGGACGACCGTGTTGCCCGCTGCCAGCGCCGGTGCGACGAAGTCCGCCGTGTGCATCGGCGGCCAGTTCCACGGGACGATGACGCCGACGACACCGTAGGGTTCGAACACCTTCTGGCGGACCTGCTCGGGGCTGTGCTCGACGGTGTCGCTGAAGAACTTGTCTGCCCCGCCGGCGTAGTACCGGAACGTCTTGGCCGCAGCCACGACGTCGTTGACAGACTGATCGAGTGGCTTCCCGTTCTCACGTGTCTCGAGCGCGACGAGCTCGTCGTGATGGTCCTCGATGGTGTCTGCAATCTCGTAGAGCGCGGACGCGCGGTCTGCGGGGTCCGTCCACTTCCACTCGTCACTTGCGGCGTTCGCAGCGTCGACAGCGTCGTCGACGTCCGCTTCGGTTCCATCGGGTGCTGTGGCGAAGACCTCGCCAGTCGCCGGGTCAGCTACCTGCAGGCGTTCCCCGTCGTCGGCGTCTCGAAACGCGCCGTCAACGAGCAGCTGCCAATCTCTGTCGAAGTCGTAGTCGTCCCTCATGGTATGACAACTGAGTGATTCAGAGTTAAATGTGATGGTAGATGATGGGTGACCCATCACACAGCCCACCGTAGTTCACTTCGCGCACGAGGGTGGCATCTGCTCAGTCTCCAAACCTTAACCAACAACACCTACCAGCGTCACGTTTTGTTGGTTAACCTCGAAGTATCGTTTCGGTACTCGAACGCTGGGCAGGGTGCGAGAAATGGAAATGTTCTTGCGTCTGACTGAACCAACATTGTATAGGTCATCACGGTGGTGGAACACAAAGCGATCCGCCTGCAGTCATCGATTGCGGATGGGACTGCCCGGTACGTCCCGGACAGTCGGTGCCGGCAGTTCCCGAGGGCCGTCGGAGGGCCCTGAGATGAAAGACTCGGTGCGGTCTGCGGTAGTTGCAATCTTGGCGACCGTCGCTGTCGCGCTCGCTGCAGCGACACTCGATACGACAACCTCGTTCGAGACGGCTGGTTCGAGCGGTATCGCTGGCGGTGATGGGGGCGGTGGCAATCCCGGAGGATTGATACCGCCGCCGACGAACCTGACCGCCGGTGGGTCGTTCCAGATCCCGTTTCTCACGGAGCTATCTACCGCACTCGCCGTCCTCGCGATTATCATAAGTATCGCCTACATCCTGTTGTTCTGGCGCCAAGCCATCGGATTCGTCGCCGTCAGCGTGCTCCTGGTCGGGCTGGTCATCATCGTGCTCAATTTCCTGACGACGTCGTCACTCGCACCCAGTCTGCCCGCACTGGACCCGGGCAGTGGATTCTGGGGTGGTGGGTCGGGTGGTGGGACGGAGTCAACGAGCCCGCAGCCCCCACTGCTCCTGGCGCTTCTGGCCCTCGGGCTCGTCATCGGGAGCGTCGCCGTCATCCTCGCTCGGAGAGGTATCGAGCCGGCCGAGACCGACAGCGGGGCGGAGGTGGTCGAAGCAAGTGACCGAGACGCCGCCGCCGTGGGACGAGCAGCGGGGCGGGCTGCCGACCGCATCGAAGCGGAAACAGACACCAAGAACGAGGTGTATCGCGCATGGCAGGAGATGACCGACCTGCTCGACGTCGCCGCCCCCGAGACCAGCACTCCAGGGGAATTTGCCGAGGCAGCAGTCGATGCAGGACTGGGTCGCGAGGACGTCGACGCGCTGACTCGACTGTTCGAAGACGTCCGATACGGCGACCTGGAGCCGTCCACGGACCGGGAACGGAGCGCCGTCGCCATCTTCAGACGGATCGAAGCGAGATACGCTGAAGCGAAGGAGACAGACGACGCATGAACTACCGCGACACAGCATTCGTCGCCGGTGTCGTCTCGCTCGTTCTCGCGGGTATCGCCATCGTCTCGCCGGGAACGATTCCGGCCAGCCCCGACAGAATCGTCATCTCTGCACTCGGCGTGCTACCGCTTCTACAGGCGCTGCGAGTCATTCGGGCCAGCGCGCTGACCCGGCTGGACGAAGCGGAATTTCCGACCCCAGAACTGCCCGTCGCGACACAAGCGCCCGGCGAGGAGTTCGAGTCCGCGCTGAACCAGTTTTTGGGCTTGAAGAACTTCTACGCAGTCCGGAGCCGTATTCGGGAAGGACTCTCCATGGCCGCAATCGCCGCCTTGACGCAGTACAGTGGCTATTCGGAAGCAGAAGCCAGAGAGCAGCTGAACGCAAAGTCGTGGACAGACGACGTCTACGCTGGCGCGTTTCTTGCCGACGAAGATACCCCGAAACAGTCGATAAGCGCCCGACTTCGAAACGTGGCCCGGGGGGAGATCACCTTACAGCGAAACATCAGACACACAGTGGACGCGATAGCCGCCGTCACTGGGGTCACGTCCAGTCCTGACGCCAGCACAGGGACCGACCAGCGCAGTGTCGACGAGTCAGAATCCTCCCCGGAATCTTCGTCTACCGGTTTTTCAGCATCGAAGCCCACCGGTGACGGCGACGGTGTCGTCACGCGTGACATTCATCCGACCGGTCACTGGCAGGGAGTGAGTGTCATCGCTCTCGTCGGAATCGGAGCGGGCATGCTGGTCGAACAACCGGCTGTCCTACTCGCCGGCGTCGTGGGAATCGCCTATGCCGCATTCGCTCGTTCCGGCGCTCTGGAGCCGGGTCGCGTGACGGTCGAGCGGACGCTCAGCGACCACCGACCAGATCCCGGAGACACAGTCGCCGTGTCGGTGACCGTTTCGAACGAGAGCGGCGGAACCTTGGCCGACCTCCGCATCGTCGACGGTGTGCCGGAGGCACTGGAAGTCACCGACGGCTCACCGCGGTTCGGGACGGCACTCAGCCCGGAATCCAGCGCGACGTTCGAGTACGAAGTTACGGCCAGACGAGGGGTCCACGATTTCGGAGACACGGTTGTCGCGGGCCGGGACCTCGCAGCCGAGTTGGAACAGGAGCAGGCACATCACTTCGAGTCCACGATAACGTGTATCCCTGCGCTGAGACCGTTGAACGTTCGGGTGCCGCTTCGCGACCGCGCGACGCAGTACGTCGGCCAGGTGGAAACAGCGGGTGGCGGCCCAGGCGTCGAGTTCCACTCGACACGCGACTACCGTTCCGGCGACCCGTTGAGCCGTATCGACTGGAACCGTCGCGCCCGGACGGGCGAACTGACCACCATCGATTTTCGCGAGGAGCGCTCGACGAGTGTCCTCCTTCTAGTCGACGTGCGGGAAGCAGCGTACCGCTCTGCAGCCCCTCACACAGCCCATGCCGTCGACCGCGCGGTCGACGCCGCCGGGCAGGTCTTCGCGACGCTCGTCGATACGGGCAACCGAGTCGGTATTGCTGCATATGGCTCCGATTCGTGCTGGCTCTCTCCGAGCTCTGGCGCCGGCCACACTGCCGCCGCCCGCGAGATGCTCGCGACTCACGATGCCTTCTCGCCGGTTCCCAAGGAATCTCGACCGAGTTCAGTGCCGTGGGAGAACCGCCTCCGCAAGCGACTCTCCGCCGGGACGCAGGTCATGTTCTTCTCGCCGCTCTGTGACGAACACAGCGCTGGGTTGGCTCGACGACTGGACGAATACGGGTATCCCGTCTCTATCGTCACCCCGGATCCGACTGCCGACCGCACGCCGGGCCACCGGCTCGCTCGCATCGCACGGGCCCTCCGTCTCTCGCGGCTCCGGGGTGCGGGGATTCCAGTCATCGACTGGGAAACCGACACGCATCTCGAAGGTGCGCTCGCTCGCTTCATCGGGCGGTGGTCGAAATGACGAGAGTCGACCGGGGACCGGCCCCGCTCAGTCGCTCCGTATCGTTGGGTGTCGCAGTCGTCGCCTGGGCAACGAGTGGCCTGTACTCCTGGGCCGCACTCGCCGTCGGAACAGCCGGGCTCCTCCTCCTCGTGATTGCACTCCTGCGCGGACTGCGTGCCGCCGTCCCGCTTGGCACGTTCGGACTGTTCATCGGTGCGATTGCCGCCGGCATCCAGGGAGCCCCGGTCCTCCCGGTGCTCCTTGGCGTTACGTGTGCGGTGCTCGCCGGGGATATCGGGAACAGTTCGATCAGCATCGGGAACCAGCTCGGCCGAGCAGCCGATACGACCCGTCTCGAAACTGTCCGCGTCGCTACGAGCATTACCGTCGGAGTCCTCACCGCGGGTGTCGGGTACGGACTCTATCGCTCTGGAACAAGCGGCCAACCGGTCGTCGCTCTCGGGTTCCTGCTGGTCGCAGCGTTCCTGTTGGTCGAGACGCTCCGTTAATCCACGGTCGGGACCGGCGTATCGTCAAGCACGTCCTCGATTACAGCACTCTTCTCGACTCCCTCGACGCGAGCGTCTGGTGTCAACACTAGTCGATGGGCGAGCACCGGAACCGCGATCGATTTCACTGCGTCCGGGGTCACGTACTCACGTCCCGAGATGACCGCACGGGCCCGAGCGGTCTCGTACAGGCGTTGCGTTCCGCGTGGCGAGACGCCGATGGACACTCTCGGGTCGTTTCGCGTCGCGCGGCAGATATCCAGGATGTACGAATGGATGTCCTGGTCGACGCGAACTGTCTCCGGAACGTGCTGGAGCTCTCGCACCTCGTCGACCGAGAGGACCGATTCGACGGATGGGCTCCGGTCCTCCCGATTCTCCCGTCGACGGAGGAGTTCGGCCTCGCCCTCGTAACTTGGATAGCCCATCTTCGCTTTGACCGCGAACCGATCGATTTGCGCCTCGGGGAGCGAAAATGTCCCCTCTTGCTCGACCGGATTCTGCGTCGCGATGACGAAGAACGGATCCGGTAACTCGTGGGTCTCCCCGTCGACAGTTACCTGCTGCTCTTCCATCGCCTCCAGAAGTGCGCTCTGGGTTTTCGGGGGCGCCCGGTTGATCTCGTCGGCCAACACTACGTGTGCAAAGATCGGCCCCTCGTTGAACTCGAAGGTTCGATCACGCTCATCGAAGACGTGCGTTCCGGTGACGTCCGACGGAAGCAGGTCGGGCGTAAATTGGATCCGCGAGAACGACAGCCCAAGTGCCGTCGCGAGGCTCCGAGCGGTCAACGTCTTGCCCGTTCCGGGGACGTCCTCAAGCAAGACGTGTCCTTGGGCGAGGACACCGAGCAGAACGGTCTCGAGAAACGTTCGGTCGGCGATGACCGCTTGTTCGACCGCTGTTAGTACGGCGTCGGATTCTGAATGAGCGTCGGCGATGTCCATTATGCTGAATTCACGCTGCAGGGTACGCGTTTGTTGACGACGAGTACGCTGTCACGTGTGGGTTATGGAAGCATGTATTCACTGTTTTCGGTACAATCTGACCGAGTCATTCATCGTGGCTAGATCGGTGCGCGATGAGGACGGGGCTGTCTCGAAAATCGCCATCCCAGCGTAGTTATGTCGCAGCGACATAGACTGACCGATGAGTGAGTTAGCCTACGAAAACGCCGGCTACCGGCGATTATTCGGTGGGGATGGACTCTCGTTCGGTATCGGATTTCCGCTCACTGGCGAACGAGAGTCCACGCCGGTCGTCGAAGACGAACTCCGACTCGCGAAACACGCTGAATCGGTCGGATTCGATGGGATCTGGGCGCGAGACGTCCCGACGTATTGGCCACGGTTCGGTGACGCTGGTGGGGCATTCGACCCGTGGCCTCTGTTATCGTATCTCGCTGCGCACACGGAGGGCATTGCATTGGGCACAGCGAGCGTCGTGTTGCCGTTACGGCACCCGATTCACGTCGCGAAGACTGCGGCGACGGTTGACCGCTTGTCCGATGGACGGCTCGTCCTCGGTATCGCATCCGGTGACCGTGACCCGGAGTATCCGGCCTTCGGCGTCGACCCGGACGGCCGTGGTCAGGCAGTCCGTGATAGTGTAGAGGTGCTTCGCACGCTCTGGCGCGAGGAATATCCGGTAATCGATGGCCCCTGGGGACGACTCGACGGGGAACTCGACGTGCTCCCGAAACCGACGACAGACACGCTGCCACTCATCCCGACAGGCTACGCCCGCCAGTCACTCGAGTGGATCGCTGAACACGGTGACGGCTGGCTGTTCTACCATCTTCCCGACGGGACACTCCAGAGTTATCTCGAGGAGTGGCGCGAGCTCACGACCGACAAACCGTTCGTAATCGCCGTTCGTGTCGGGTTCGCGGACGATGTTGGTGCGGAACCCGAGCCGCTTCACCTCGGCTATCGGGCAGGCATCGATTGGTTCCGTCGGTACTTTCGCCGTCTCGAGGAGTACGGCCTCGATCACGTCATCGTGAGTCTGGTCACCGACGAGCCAGAGAGCGCAATGACGACGTTCGCTGATTCGATTATAGCCGAACACTAACGCACGACCTAGCAATACCCACAATCCTCACATCACCGCACTCAATCGTGTCTCACGTCACCGCACTCAATCGTGTTATTCACCTCCCACTGACAAGGTCTGGAACGAAGCGAACCGCATTGTTTGATTCCACCAGTATATTACACTCCACCCAATCGACTCCAGATGAATGTAGGTTTGATTTACCCAGGAAGGCTTCGAATCCGGTTTGTTCTGAGCTATTCCCTTGATATTTCCAGGCAGAGCGGAGCCTGCACGGATTTTGACGAAACCACAAAACATAGACCCGATGGATTCGTCGAACATATTGTCCCACAAGGGACCTATCCGAGCCACCACACGGTTGCTTGGCATAGTGCCGGGCTGGCAACCCGAAATCACTGCTTTTCTGTGACATTGCTTATAAGTTTGGTAAATGTAGAGATAGTGCGTAGTTCCCAGTGACGGAACCCAAGATATTCCATCTTCTATCCGCTGTAAGTCGTCTGCAGAACGAACCCGAACGAGTTTCAATCCTTTCAAATATCTGTATAAACTCGATAGTTTCCCGTAAGTAATCAGTTATCCGATTCGACATCTTCAGTCGGATGGTTGATTCAGCAATACCTCGTTCCTTCATGGTTGCTTGCTCTAATTACGTTGGTCCGATGCTGAGAGTCACTTCGTTCAAAGAGAGAGCGAGACGTCGATTACAGGATTAACTACAGTAGCGTCGGTTGACGATGTTTGTTGGTTAAGATTTGAAGCGAGTCGGAGCGAGTTGAGAGCACAGACATTGAGGAGATCGACACAACAACCACTGTGCGGGTAGCGTTTCGATGACCACTGCTTGATTACTTTTCCGTCGGACGTGCTTGGGACGGGAACTATATGCGATAGACACCTCTATCGATGTGTTTTGCTTCGTAGATCAGTCGCAGTTCGGCGAGCTGTAACCCCAGATTACGGAGACAGTGTAGGTTTTGACAAAAAAGGAGGTAAGGAGCGAGGTGAAACGATCGAGATGTAGAGAGGACCTGGACAGACACACCTCTATCGATGTGTTCGGTTTGAACGTGTACGTCCGGAACAACGCGAGAGATTTCACCCTCGGGCGACGAACACGCGAAGAAACAGATGATAGAGGCGTAATAACGGACGATAACCGATGATTGGTCCGAGCGCCTATCCAGCAACTCGAGCGAAAGCAGGCGATCAGTGACATCGACTGAATCTACACATCGAACACATCGATAGAGGTGTGTGTGTGAGTGTTCTAGTCTAGAAAGCTAGAAGAAGAGAAGAGAAACTGCGAAATCACCAGACCATCACACAAGAAATAAACGTGGAGACAGTCGTAAAGAACCTATAACTCCTTCAAACCGGCTCTTCTGTCGGTAACAATCAGTCGAGTCACCTCGTGAGAGCCCCCTACTCCCCCCCTCTCGAACACATCGATAGAGGGGTGTGGGTCCTCATATAGATCATTCACGGCGACTCATCGCTAGGTAACGGAATCACTCGACGGCCGGTTCGCACTCGTTCATACACATCGTTACACCTTCGCTACTTTCCGTATCTCTTTCCCTCTCACTGCGGTGGAACCCACTTATCGGAAACTCTGTCCGCGAATCACACATCGATAGAGGTGCGAACACTTTTGGTCATCGCCTGTATGTGTTCCGATATGGTCTCTGAGGACCCCACCTCGGATGATGGCTCCCCGCAGGCGGATTCCTCATCATCGACCCAGGTAGACCTCTCTACTGGAAGTCGTGAGGAATCTACATCCGAAGAGGGAAAATCGCAAACGGATGATTTTCGCGCTTCAGAAGACGTGTCTGATTTGGGAACCCCAGTCGATATTCCGGACTCTGAAACCGACGGCTATGAAACCGACGTTCCATCCACAGCGGACGACGTCAGTACCGGTAAGACGTCTATCGAGGAGATGCTCCTCGAATTCGACGAACAGGACGGGGTAATCCGCGATCGGGAGTTGCTAGACCCCAACCACGTCGTCGAAGAAGACCGAATCGTCGGTCGAGACGAACAGCTGCAGGAGATCACCAAGATGCTCCGTGTTGCGCTTGGTGACAACCGGCCACCCAATCTGTTCCTGTACGGTCCATCGGGCACGGGCAAATCATTGATTACCAAAGCCGTCTGCAAGAACATCAGCCAAATCTGCCGCACACGGGACATCCGATTCGGCACGGTCGAGATCAACTGCCAGGACCTCGATACGCTCGGAATCGGCGTCTACGAACTCGCGACACAGGCCGCTAAGGAGGCAGATGTGGAACTGGAAGTCGCGAAACACGGCGTCGCAACGAAAGAAAAATGGGACGAGCTGTATCGCATCATCAACGAGAACTTCGATTCGGTCGTTATCGTCCTCGACGAACTGGATATGCTGGTCGGACGTCGTGATAAACAAGAGCCTGCGTTCTCCCGCCTCCTCTATCAGCTCTCCCGTGCCAGCGGTGACGAGGATATCTCGACACACATCTCGGTCGTCGCCATCTCGAACGACACCAAGATGATGGAGTCAGTCGGCAGCCGTGCCTTGAGTTCGTTCACGCCGGAAGACGTCCACTTCACTGATTACGACGCTAACCAGCTCAAAGATATACTCCACCGTCGTAAGGACGCGTTCTACGACGGCGTCCTCGATGAAAGCGTCATCCCACTCGCCGCTGCGTTTGCAGCTCAGACTCACGGAGACGCCAGGAAGGCAATCGATCTCGTCCGGGTTGCAGGGAATCTCGCCGAAAGGGAGGGGTCGACACGCGTCAGCGAAGAGCACGTTCGGAAGGCTCAAGACAAGGTCGAGAAGAACCGTGTGCTCGAGGTCGTCCGTGGAATCAGCACCCAGAAGAAACTCTGCCTCTACGCTACCGCTGCCGTCGCAGCAGAATCCGATGACGAAACCGCACGGAGTACGACTGGTTACCGAGTGTATCAGTTCCTGACAGAGTCTATCGACGCTGACCAGTACCACCAGGAGACGTACGTCAACAAGATGAAGGAGATGACGACATACTCCCTGGTCGATTTCGAGCGTCGCAGTCACGGGCCTACCTCCGGAATGTTCCTCGAGTTCCAGTTCGGTGAACGGCCCCAGACGATTCTCGAGACGCTCCGCGAGGACTCCAGGGTCGAGATGCTCTCTCCGGACGAAGTCCAGACTGTCGTTCACGCACAATTACGAAACGAGCGCTAGATAGCGTTGAGTGTCGCGAGTAGTTTCCGCAATCCATACAACTACTTCTCACACCCCTCTATCGATGTGTAATCGTTCGATAGAGCCGCTAATATGCGCACTTTCAGCATATGAATCTCCAACTGAAGATGGGGTTTAGAATTTCAACGTTGCCAGCTTCGGTATTGGTTACGGCCTCTGAGATTTCGAATATAATGGTGCTGGCACAACCAGCCACACACCTCTATCGATGTGTATTCTCGAGGTAGGTCGATACGGTTCTTAACCCACAAAACTTAGAAAATCGCCGCCATGTTGGTTAAACAGGAGCATATCGATGGCTTACGAACCACCGACCCCTCATGGAAGTCTACCGACAGAGCTGGTAAACACGCTCAACGAATCCACGCCCGAACGCCTCCGTGAGGTTGCCAGATACGCCGAGGCGTTAGCTGAATATAAGACGCGCGATGACCGTCTCGACGAGACTTCGGACGATGACCGGTTCGAGGAACGGCCAGATGAGCTGCCACCCGACGTTCCATCGAAGGCGACGGTCACAATAAAGGAGATCAACGACAATCGCTATTATTACTGGCAATGGAGAGACGGCGACAAAGTGAAGTCGAAGTACAAAGGGCCGGTTGATTCAGACAAATAGAGACCTGGTGTGCATTCTGCGTCGCTGATATACGCCGACCAACGGCCCTCTTCATTCGATACACTCGAAATACTGCATCCGGGAACGCTGTTTGTGCTGTCACCAATATAATGTGTACTTTGATGGTTGATTTGCCCGAGTCTTCTGTCGATACACGGCGATACGGACTTCAGCAGTATACTGGAAAGGGGGCTTGAACACAAGTGATCGGTGTAGACGACTTTCAACCCTCGAACCAGCAACCGACGTGCACGTGTTACGAGAACTAAACGGTCGAGAAAGTGCCTGATATCATAGTATAGTTATTCTATATGGCTATACCGTCTGACTTATCTTTATACCCTCCCGCCACAATTGACCGAGTATGCTGACCTATACCGTGTACAGCGAGGCGGGCGGTGTGGGCAAGACCACACTCGCCGCCAACCTAGCGGTGGCAGATGCCCGAGCCGGAAACGACGTACTCACGATAGATATGGATCCCCAGGAGGGGAGCCTCTCGTATCTCTTCGACGTCGCGGGGTCGCGAACGGACTCGAACTCCGACAGTCTGGTTCGTCACCTGGTCGAGCGGCCACGCGGTCCGTTCGAGAACCTGATTGAGGAGTCAGAGGGCGTCGATATCGTCCCGGCACACAATTCGCTCGAGGTACTCTCGAAGCACCTGCGTCGTCGTGAAGAAGAAGCAGCAGATTTCGGTGAGAACTGGAACCCGAACGTCCAGCTGCTCCGGGTATTGAAGGATGCGGACATCCCGTCGAACTACGACACGGTCATCATCGACCCCCCTGCAACGGCAGACGTCAAGCTCTACAACGCGATTCACTCCACGCGGAACTTGGTCATTCCATTCGAGCCGAGTGGAAAGGGACAACAGTCCGTAACTGGGCTCGCAGACCTCGTCGACGGGCTCGAAGAGACGCTCGGTATCAACGTTGGTGTGCTGGCTGCCGTTCCGAACCGCTTCAAAGGGACCAACGACCAGGAGGAGATGCTGTCCCGTCTCGAAGAGTCCGGGTACGATATCCCGGTTGTATTGAGAGACCGGTCCTCACTTCTCGAAGGATGCTGGCGAAAGCAGTGCTCTGCGTTCCGGTACGTCGAAGAGCATCGAACGCGGGAGCGCGACTACGAACTCGAGACGCTCGAGCAATTCGAAACACTCGCACAGCAGCTACACACGGTCACGGAGACGGAGGTCACAGCATGAAATCTGGCACTGGGGACGACCCCTTCGCAGAGACCGACGATACAGCAGACGAATCGACGACAGAGAACGACCATAGCACCCCACGGCTCGAAACTGAGAGCGATCTCGAAGACACCGTGGCCGGGTCGGAGGCGTCAAGCGGCCAAACGATACCGTACAAGTTCCGTCGGAGTTCGGTTAAGGAGGACCGGAAACAGCGACCGATCTTCCTCAGGCCACATATCGAAGAGCGTGAATCAGCGTTCCTCCGAACGCTAGAGGACGAATTGGGAGAGGACGTCTACAAAACCGATGCACTCGAAGCGGCACTCGTCGTTGCTATGGACAATCCAGACCTCGTCGTGGACGAGCTTCGCGAGTGGGGGTACGACTGGGACTAGAACAGCTCCCTACTGAGAACTATTTGCTATCGAACACTAACTCCTCTCTTGGCTGCACCGACACACCCCTATCGATATGGTCCTATCGAGAAATACCCTACAGAGCCCCTCAAACAATATTTTGCAGAAGAATGAGAGTAGGAACTGGACATATCGATACTGGTTGAGAAAACACCACTGCTGTCATACTGCAATACTTTCGGTGTGTGAATCTCCATACAGGGGCCACCACACCCCTCTATCGATGTGTTCCTGAGAGTTGTTCTCAGGCATTTCGCGGCGCTAGAAACCTACCGGCATGTTGCCAGAAGAGAGGTGACACGAACAACGGATGCAGTTACCGCAGAGTCAGTTCGTCTGTTTCTCGGCTGTCGAAGGTGAGTATCTCTGTACCGGCCCGGATGTGATGAAGTGAACATGGGTCTGGTTGGTCATTCCGGAGTTTCCCTCGCACGCGCGATACCGAATCCGCTCTCGACGACTGCCTTGCGCGTCATCTCACGATCGGGTTCGACCTCCAGAGGCGAATTGCATGCTTTCGCTACTTCCTCCGACGTACCATCCTCGAAGAATCCGATCTCGACAGTGTCGGACGCATTTATTTGGTTGAAGCCGGTCAAGTCGACGTTTCCACCACTAGACTGGAGTCACGGACAGCCCGTGAGGGTACTGGCTGGTGTGACACCGAGTGTCCCGAGAACGGCTCGTCGGCAGGGCATCATTCCAATGCGAAAGTATTCCTGGTAAGCTTTCTTCGAAAGTCCTCCTCGCTGAGTCACGCGCACTCCGTATCACGCATCTCGGTTCTACCGAAATCTGAGCCGGTGGTTGTGGCCGCTTTGCATACAGCGCGTGAAGCGACTGGACTGGTTAGAACACCCCAATAACGAAACCGACTCCCATGACGATGAGAACAGTCGCGGAGAACGCGGGAAGATACGGGGTGTACTGCTCAACCGTCTCCTCGTAGTGTTCGTATCCCGCGATGAGCAGCATCGTCAGCCCCACGATACCGGCGATGACAGTCAGCGCGTAGGCGCTCATCAACTCCAGACAATAGGTCGACCCAGCACACAATGCGATAATCTCAAACTCCTCCTCATGCGCGAATCCGAGCAGGAACGCGAACCATGCGATGCCGAGGAGTCCTCGCTCGGTCGCTTCGTCGAGACGCCCATGTGAGTGGGAGTGGCCCCCGATGAGCGGAACGTACCTCTTCAGTCGTGCGAGGAGTCCAGTGCTGTGGTCGTGGCTGTGGTCGTGCGTGTGCTCTTGAAGACCGTGATCGTGGCCGTCCCCGTGGCTGTGGTGGCCCACGTCGCTCAGCACGCTCTCGTGGGGCGCTGCATCGCTGTGACTGTGGTCACCGTGGTCGTAACTGGCCTCGTGCCCGTGTCTGGAGTGCGAGTGGCTGTTGCGGTACTCTCGGATGCCAAGTAGGATGAGTAGGAGCCCGGCGACGACGCTCACCGGCCCGCCGAGGAACACGCCACTCCCCAGCTCGATCGGCTCGTTAACTTGTGTGAGGCTGAAGTAACGCTTCGCGTAGAAGAACACCGCGACCATGGCGATACTGCTGATGAGGTGGCCGATGCCCAGGATGAAGCTCGCGGCGAACCCGTAGAGCCACTTGTTCGTCTGGTCGAGGGCGTACGACGCCGCGACCGGCCAGCCGTGCCCCGGCTCGATACCGTGGATGGCTCCGAGAGCGACCGCCCCGACGAACAAGCCCAGTGCTTCTGTGTGTAACATCTACTGTTCGATCGTCGGTCGACGGCATGCAAAACGGTTGTTAATACGTAACTCGGGCACACATCATACTGGTGGCTCTTGGTCGCCAGCGCCTCCTCGGCGATCAGCAGATGAATCCGTGCGTCGTGATGGCTATCGGTGGGTGGGTACTCCTTAGCCGGTATCGAACCCCATCTGAACGCCCGGATTGAGGACGTCATCGACGACGGTTTCGCGGGCGATGGACTGTGGCGCATTCAGTACTCTGTGCTACAGACGAAAATCGAACACTGGTCGTATTGCATTGCTCGACCGCGAACAGTCTGTTGAGGCCGTGTTGCATAGAGCGCGCAAATATTGCACTGGTTGCCCTACGTGTGAGATGCATTCACAGAGCAAACATTCATCATACCTCCCAGCGAGTGTACCTCAGATGTATTTTCAGACTATCCCTAGGAATTCCGAAACGGGAGCCGCTAACCACCGCTCGGGTGGGGCCTAACCATGGCAGAGAGAGTGGACCCGTACCGGCAACTTCGTTTCATCCTCGAAATCGACGGCATCGTCAAAGCAGGGTTCAGCCACTGTCGGGTTCCGACCGCTTCGTCGGGCGTGATCACGTACCGGGAGGGGAACGAACTCCCGACACCACGGAAGCTTCCTGGTCTGAACGAGTACGGACCCCTGATTTTGGAGACAGGGATTACCGACAGTTCGATCGAACTGTACGAGTGGCGGACGCTCGTCGAGCAGGGGAAAATGGACGAGGCTCGTCGGGCCGCCGCAGTCGTCTTGCTAGATGCGACAGGCCAACCAGCAGCTCGCTGGAAGTTTCGGGAGGCGTGGCCGTCCCAGTACGAAGGACCGCAGCTGTCCGCCGAAGCGGACGAGGTCGCTATCGAACGACTCGTCATCGTGAACGAAGGCTTTGGCAGAATCGCTTTTGCGGAATCCGACGAGGAGAGTGAGGCGGACTCCGAACCTACTGGCGGGGTGGAGGCGGTTCCAACCGGGACACTTCCACGTGGCGTGGGCGTTCCTCAGGGAATCGACTCGCTGTTCGGCACGCGTCGACAGGAGAAGCAAGTGCGTGACAAGGAACAAGAGGAGACGTGAACGCTCGCGGCAGTGATCCCTATCGCGCCAATCACTTCTGTGTCTCCTGCAAAGCGCTTCCAGCGCTGGGATTCACCGAGGTCCGTGGGCTCTCGGTAGACGTCACAATTGCGACGGAGACCGCCTCGCGATCAGCGCAGGATGAGGCAACGAATGACCGCCGTCCAGTGGCCGCCTCGATGGCGGCGAGTACACCCGAGCAGCGGGAGACGGACTCGCCGAGACTTGAACTGTGCCGCGGTGTGACAGACGACCAGTCCCTCTGGACGTGGTTGCACGACTGGCTCGCCGGGACGGTCACCCCACAAGATGTGCGGATTTGCCTGCTCAACGACCGGGGAACGCCGGTTGCGGGCTGGAGCTGCCGGGCTGCGATTCCCGTGCGGTGGGTCGGACCGACGCTCATTGCAGACCGGCCATCCGTCGCGATGGAAACGCTCGAGCTTGCTCATCGCGGTATCGATCGGATTGCCGACCGCGAGATGTGTTGTGACGGGACCACGAACGACTAGTCAGAAACGAACCGTAAGTCAGCGTGGCTGACTGTGAGAGCTACTACTGATCGTTGACGCCGCACGACTTACTGACTTGGTACCTCTGGCATCTGCCAACAGTGTTGCTGTAGACACTACTCCGTATCGGTCACGCCGTTACTGCTACCTATTGCGTGGTCGATGAAGGGGCTGCTGAATACAGAGTGGGCATGCACCACGTCGCACACGGAGAACCGGAGCTTTCTCATGAGGATAGTCCAGTTGGCTCGAGCAGTTGCCTGACGTCCACGACGAATCGGAAATTAAAATATATGGCTTTGTTGAAATCCTCGGAAGTTGATACAAACGGCGTCCTGAATATAGAGGGTGGATGCAGCATAGAGCTTTGTTTCGTCCAGCCCTTCTGCGACGAATCAACCCAACAGGATACGCCAGTTTCGGTGAATACAGTGTAAATCATCGAATAAAAGTGTGAACTTAAAAACATATATCACCCTATTTTAAATCAAGTGACAAACTAAAGTTTCATATGTTCAATCGAAACGAGTCCCGTAGACGCGACTTTCTCTATGGCCTCTCCGTTCTGGGAGCCACGTCGATAGCAGGTTGTTCTGACGTGACAAGCCAGCAGTTTGAGGCGACTGCCGTCACGTTGCCACCAGGTGAGCAAGAAGGGCTGTTGTTGAGTGAAACACTGCGGGATTCCACTAGTGTTTCTCGAACAGGGCCGAACGGCGATCTAGAGATCACCGTCACCAGCCACTTCTCGTCTTACAGCAGGACGAAGGGCGTGTCTGAGTACGGCGTCATACGAACGGCACTTGGACAATACACCAAGGAACTGAACCAGGGTCGACTCCAGGAGGGCGCAACGCTCACGTCGGGAATGAGGCTCACCTCAGGGAGTCTGCCTCTCGCTGTTTTCGAAATGGACGATGAGATCGACCCGGCGGCGATTACGCTACTGGCGCCTGCAGGATTGCGAACGCACGATAGCGGCGTACCGATTTCGGTATTCAGCGGCGCTGCGCTCGAACGGGAGACACTCACTCTCGGAGAGACCGAGGGAGTGAACGCGTTCGAAGTCCCAGGTCAAACCTTCTATCCGGGAAGTATGTGGCTGACTGACGAAGAATTGTATCCGGGGAGCATGTGGTACCCCGGGAGCATGTGGTACCCCGGGAGTATGTGGGTCGCAGAGACTGGATGGTACCCCGGTCGCACCTGGGTCCCTCGGTCACAGAATGGGTCGTCTGGCTCTTCGGCCGAGGAGGAACCGACAACTGCGCCGACACTGGTATTAGTGCCCGAGGGCCAGTCGTTCGCCGACGTCTTCGGTAAGGGTCTCGACGCCGTCAGCGGACGCTCAGTCGAGCCAGGAGAAACGTTTGACACGAAAACCTTGACCGTTGCAAGCGTCGGTAATTCGCTTTTCAACTGGGAGTTCCCCGACGGATATGGCGTTCTCTTCGAAAACGGTCGACCCGCCGCGCTCGGCGGTGCCGTATTCGACCTAGCCGTACTCTCCACGCCATCCGCGTCTGTTGCTGGCGTCGAGGCGAACCCAGTCGTCTCGATGGATTCGAAGGAGTTGTTGACGGACGACACTATCGGAACGCTTCTCCGAGACGTGGGGATTTCTGATGCCGACGACGTCCGGTGGGTCGAGGGTCCAGGGCGACTCTCCCAAGATGGCTATCTCGCTCTCGACGATGAAATCGCAGCCAACGCACCCGAGTCATTCACCCCGTCGGAGCCGACGATCTTCGACGAAAAGACGACGATCGAAACGTATGCAGGTGTCATCAGCGGCCAAGAAGGATCGTGGGCCGTCGGAGTTCACGTCGCACGTGCGACGCCAGACGACCACGTATTGGCTATCGGTATGCAGCGAGCACCGCTCGAATCTGCGGGCGGGATCACTGACGAGGGTGAAGAGGGACCCTCCAGACCATTCCCAATCATCAGCTGGAAGAACTGGTATCTCGACGCCCGGGCAATGATGGAGGTCGTCGTTCCACGTCTTACCGAACAAGATGACTGACAAACTATGAACAGACCATCATTCCCGCCGATAGACGGTTCGAATAGTCTCGAGCGGGGAGAAACCGATGTCATCATCATGGGTTGTGGCTCGTAATGCCCCGAAGCTGGCAGCTGGTTCTTCTGGGATTCCTTGCCCAATTAGGTGTTGGTGGTGTGATGCTCGGTTCCGAGATGGCTGGCACGCCGGAGAACACGAGTGCCATCATGCGCCTGTTTCTCGGAGGTGGCATTCTCGTCGTGACTGCAGCCGCGTTTCTCGTGACACTTCCTTCTATCTACCTGCTGTATCGCGGTTCGTATCGGCTCATTGCAACCTCGATCGTAGTTGTTGTCGGAGCAGTGTTCCTTGTCGGCAGTGTCGCCTCTCCAATCGTCGCAATTCTGCCCGCGTTTCTGTTTATCGGGGTCATCCTTTCGTGGCGCGAACGATGACCCAGCTTCCCAAGAGAGGGTGGCCAGAATACAGTATCCGACGAGGCGACCTTGGATAGATCAGGCACCAGAATCTGTTGCTCTGGTCAATTACCCTACCCTATTCTACTTCGCTCAGTCTGACGACTTCGCTCGTTAAGGGTGGGGCTTGTCCATGAACTCGGCCTCGAACCCGTCTGTGTGAGCGACAAGAAACGAACGCCCCCCGAGCGCGGGTCGATTACGCTCAGGCCAGTGGGGCGGCCCGGTCGGCGAAACGGGTCACGAGCGCGTCGAAGGAGGCCCGCGAGGGGTCACCGAGCTGTGAGGTGGACATCGAGAACCGCGAGTGACTCCACATCGGTCAAAGTCGTCACTGTCTGCGTCTGGACAGTACTCCCCGAGCGCTGGCGGTAGTGCGAGAAAGCTCGGCGCCGATCGAAGATCGTGCTGTCGAGAGCGGCGTGTCTAGACTGCGGGTGTTGCTGCGCATCTCAGCGCAACAACACCCGCTATACGCACATTTTCAGCCGACCGAACGGCCTGTAGATCGTGCTGTAGTCCGGAAGATCGTCCCGACCAAGATCGAGTACCTCACGGATATCGGCCATGTACTTCAGTCGATTCGGCGTCTCACGGTGGCCGTGGCCTTCTTCGAGCCGAAAACAGTGCAAGTCAAGAATGAGTCCTATCCGAATACGTTGAAGATATCCCGGAGAAGATTACCCAGCGCAGCAAGTATCCCGCCGTCTGACTCATCGGACGACGACTCCTCGACAGCAGTCGTTTCGACTGCGCGTTCGGTCGCTGGGGTGGGACTCGACGCCGAAGTCGAGGGCTGCGCGCCTTCTGAGGCGGCCACGTCCACCTCCGAAGCGGTCGTCCGAACGACGCCTCGATCGTCCCGGACGCTGAGTTTGACCGTGTACGTGCCCGATGACGCGAACCGGTGGGTGACGCGCTGGCCCGTCGCGTTGGTCCCGTCGCCGAACTCCCACCCGTACGCCTGTACCTGCCCGTCGGCATCTGCCGATCCCGAGGCGTCGAACTCCACTTGCGTTCCGGCCTCCGGGCTCGCGTCTGAAGCGTCGAACGCCGCCGTAGGCGGCTGGTTCGGCGTACGGACGGTGAGTGTTCTGGTCACCGTCGCCGTGTTTCCGGCCCCATCGGTGACCGTAAGCGTGACACCGTACGTCCCGGCGGACGTGTAACTGTGCGTGGCACTCGAACCGGTGTCGACGCTGCCGTCACCGAAGTCCCACTCGTAGCTCGCAATCTGTCCCTCCGGGTCGACGGACCTGGACCCGTTGAACGTCACTTGCTGTCCAGTTTCGACTTGGCCGCGAGAGGTGCCGAACACCGCCCGCGGGCTTCTGTCTTCGACTGTGAGCCGTGTACGAACCGTATCACGGAATCCGTCCGTGTCCTCAACCGTGAGTGCAACCTCGTACGTCCCCGGCGTCGCGTAGCTGTGGGTGACTCGCTGCCCACTGGCGGTCGTGCCGTCCCCGAACGACCAAGTGTAGCTGTCGATGGACCCGAACAGCGAGTACGAGTCCAACCCGTCGAACGCAATCGTCTCTGCCGAGCGTGGCCTGTCAGGGACGGCCGTCACGTTGGCGTGAATCGCCGTATCGAGCACCGACGTCGTGTCGATGATGTCTAGGAGGGACGGGTAGGCTAGGGTGGTCGAATTGGTCGTGGTTGTCGACGAGTCCAAGCCACCAACGTCGATGACCTGTGTCTCATTCTGTGTCGTGCTCGACTCGTTCTGATTAGTGTTGTTAATGAACGTGAACTCGGTCCCGCTGACACTGGAAAGTTGCGTGTTCACCGACACGAGCGAGGCGTTGATGCTCCGTGGTGCCGAAACGTTGGTGAATGTCTTGGTGAAATAGCCGTCTTTCTCGATACGGATTGTACGGGCTTGGTCGACCCAGAACTCACCGACCCACGGCGTCTGTCCGACGGCCTGCCCGTCGACGTAGACGGAAGCATCGTCTGGCTCCGAGACGACGATGACTGGCTTGGTCCGTCGCTCCATCGTGAGCCGAACCGTCGACCGATTCAGTGCGACCCGCTCGCTCGCCGTCCTATAGCCGTCGGCGCGGACCTCGACGGTTCTCTCGCCGTATCGTCTCGTGTGGTCGACTGCGAAGGACCCCGTCCACGGCGTCTCCCCCTGGCGTTCGCCGTCGATGTACACGTCCGCGCCGTCCACGTTTGCGGTCACCGTCACGTCCCTCCGACTGTCGTTCGCGGGCTGCTCGATTTTGAGCGGGTCGTCTACGAACAGGTAGTCAAGGCTCGTGACGGGCTCCGACGAGAGTACGTCCGCATCGAGCAGCCGGACCGTCAAGATCGAGAACGTCGGGTCGACCGCTATCGGGTCGGTATCGCCGCCGCCCTGTGCGAACACCTCGTCGCCCGTTATCTCGAAGATGAACGTCCCGTCCCGATCCCGCCCGACTGGAGCGCTCCGCACGGTCGACGTCCCACCGGCGTCAAGCTCCAGGACGACCTCCATCTCGGGGTTTCCCTTCCCCAGCCCCCCGACCTCGGGGAAGTCGGTGTCCGCCTCGACCGTCACCTGGAACGACGACGCGTATCCGTCGCCGTCCACGTCCTCCCTGTCTGAGATGGTTATCTCCGTTATCTGTGCGTCCGGGCCGTCACCCGAGGCGATTCCAACGCCTGCAGCACCGGCCACCAGTACAAGCAGTACACAGAAGCCGAGCGCACCGAGCGTCGACCTCACTTCCCTCCCGAAAACGGTTGGCTCGTATTTCATAGTGCGAAGTTTTCCGGGACTCGGAACCGGTCTCACCCACCGCCCTCACCCCCGTTCGCCACCACTTTCCAGTCAGTGGGGCACTTATGGAATTTATTTCACGTCTGCATATATATAAAGTTATCTGTCAAGTGCTGGCTAATCCACATGGACCATCTGATGATTGACTGTTCCGGAATCACCCTTCTCACAATAATATATTGGTGGGCGGCCTCGCCACTCATCCGCGTCACCGCTGGACTAGTGAAACCCTAGTCCTGTCCAGCCAGATATAGTCCATCCCCGTGCTGCCTATGCGCGCTATCCCTTGCAGAGTCTACTCAACCTACCAGAGATCTGGAAGAACCTGCGTGCAAGACTTAGAGCGTCTATGCAGCACTCGGTCACGATTAGTTTCAAGCCATTACTGGTGAATCAGCCGCTCAGTATGCGTGCGTACTGACCGCAGAAAGTTCTACCAGTTTGACGGGATGTTCAGCTGGCCGTGCGAGATACAGAGGGTAGAGGAAGCAGTGGGTCGTCATTCATATCATCCTGACAACGTCGAAATATTTGTGAAGTGAACCTGCTTATTGATCCCGGAGACTGGGACTATTGTAACACCGAAGCCGAGCTCACGTGTTGACCGTACTGTCGGACTGGATTCAGCGTCCCAACCCTGAACGCCAAAGTGGAAGATTTGAACTTAGTAAGAGGTATATAATCATAATAGTACCGACAGTTACCACATCATATGGTGTCTGATGATTGGAAAACACGTGGGGCAACGCAGTGGATAAGCCGTAGAAAGATGATGAAGGGTGTTTCTACAGTATGTATCTTTAGCCTTTCTGGATGTAGTGGTAACGGTTCAGATAGCCAAAGCGAATCAAGCGGCGACTCAAATGGTCAAGATAACTCAACACCAGAACCGACACCAGAGCCAACACCTGAACCAACGCCAGAACCGACGCCAGAGCCAACACCCGAACCAACGCCAGAACCGACGCCAGAGCCAACACCCGAACCAACGCCAGAACCGACGCCAGAAATAACGTGCCAGACGGAGGTAGAAGATACAATAACTGTTGGCTCAGGAGAATCTCAAACGTATGAGTTTGTCTTAGATCAAGGAGATGAAGTAAAGATAACCACTCAAACGGAGAAGGGGAAGAACCCCATTCTCACAGTCGCCACACCGTCAGGTGATAACATAGTTGATGAAAAGTCAGAACCTCTGATGCGGGAAACGCTCACGACCTCTGAAAGCGGTTCGTATCTCTTTAGACTTGAGAATGGGGCCATGTTTGGCGAAGAGGGTGTATGGACCATAGATATTGACATTTGTAGTCGAGGATAGTGAACTCGTACGTATATGATCTGATTATTCGTCCTCATCACTACGTGAACCATAATCCAACTTCCATCTGCAAATTTTAACCATAGCATAAGCACTTCATAATTTATGGCCCTGTTGAAACCCACAACTGATGACAGGTTTCAGCGGCTGTGCTGAATATCGGGCGTGAATTCAATCCTCTGAAAGTGCAATCAATAATACGACAGTCATCCTCTGAATCTCGATCGTCACATGGATTGCCAAGTTCAAAACCCTCATTGAAATATAGAGGGGCAGAGACCCCAGATAGAGAGTTTTACATTTTCATTAAGTTCTACCATGAATATTGGACAAGCTTTTGGATGACTACCCTCTCAACTAAATTGACGAGCGATGACTGATTCGGAAGATGCGTTCGCGGATATCGTATTCCTCGCCGGGTCGCCGAATCGTATCGCAGTGCTCAGTGCACTCTCGGTCGACAAGCCAGTCGACCGGCATGACTTGGTAGAAGACCTCAGTATCTCCCGAGTGACGGTCCAACGGATCCTCGATTCGCTCGGGTCGCGGGGCTGGGTCGCTAGCGAGGGCCGCGACTATCGGATCACACCCATCGGTGAGGTCATTGTCGAAGAATTTCAGTCGTCACTTGACACCTTCGAGTCGATGGAACGTCTCTCGCTAGTGCTCCCGTGGCTCCCGGCCGGTTTCGATGTCGACCTCCGGCGACTCTCAGATGCTCGTATTACGCTGCCAACATGGAGCGACTCCGTTGCGCCCGTCCGTCGAGCTGCGGAACTCTGTCGAAACCTCGATGACCTACGGGTCTGCGCGTCGGGAGTTGCACCGGACGTCATCAGGGGGATTCGGGACGCTGCCGTCGAGGACAGGGCCGAGGTCGAAGTCGTGGCAACGGCGAGTGCAATCGACGTCATCCGAGATGACTCCACAATGCGAGGCTGGTTCGCTGACCTCGGCGATGCCGGGGGCCAGGTTTACGAACATCCGGGGCACCCATATCTTATCGGCCTTTGTGACCGGACTGCGGTCATCGGAGTGAACGATGACGCTGGGATGCCCCGGGGACTCATCGAGTCGACGGATACGGTGGCCTACGAGTGGGTTCGCTCGATGTTCGATCAGTGCCGGGAGGAGTCTGAGCCGGTGGGCGACGGAGCGTTCTCCGGGTGAGGGCTGTCGCGTATCCAAAGCACGGAGATACCGGAGCCGTTCCGGCAGAGTCGTCCACGGCAGATGGATTTCCAAGAATCATAACCATTATCCTATTGTCAGAAATACACTTGTTATGGCGTCGTCTCCCGACACGGTCGAGTTCCTGGCCCGTTCGGAGAATCGTGTTCGGGCGCTGAAAGTGCTTGGTGACCGTTCGTGTGACCGGGATGAACTCGCGGAGGCGGTCGGTATCTCACGGGTGACGGCCCAGCGTATACTCGACGCCCTCGTCGGGCGCGGGTGGGTCACCGATGAGGGCCGCACGTATCGAGCGACTCAGTCCGGAACCATCGTTTCCGAGGAGTTCGAGTCGCTCCTGGATACGATGGAGGCAATGCGACGACTCTCGGCAGTCGTGCCATGGCTCCCTCCTGATTTCGACGTCGACCTCCGGCGACTGACCGACGCTCGGGTTTTTCTCCCCGCACCCGACGACCCGATGTCACCGGTTAGACGCTCGACTGACCGAATGGGTGAGGCTGACTCCGTCCGCGGTCTCGGGACGGGTATCGCCCCCGATGCCTTACGGGTCAACCGCGACTGTGTCGTCGACGACGGACAGTCGCTCGAGGTCGTTTTCTCCGACGGCGTGCTGGAGGTCATCGCCGCGGACGCGCGAATGTCGGAATGGGTACGGGAGATGCTCGACGCCGGCGCGTCGCTGTATCGCCACGAGGATATCGGCCTTCTTGCCGGTGAGTTCGACCGTGAAGTAGTCGGGATAGGAGTCGGGGATGGGTCGGGTGTTCCACAGGGATATATCGAAAGTCGAGACGACGAGGTCCGAAACTGGTTCGAGAGGACGTTCGAGCGGTACCGTTCGAACGCTGAACCGGTCAGGAAGAAGCTGTTCACGGTGTGAACGCCGTTCACGGAGCGTCTATATCTCCGTTCGTGGCGTTCTACCTTTATGTACGCCTTGCGACTGACACACGGGAAGGCAGCACAGAACGAGGGGGGACGCGGTGACATCGGACGGCTCCTGATTGTAGCCGTCGTCGCCATAATGGTCACGAGTTCGTTCGTCGGGTTCATGACGTCGACGGCGGCGGCCGAAACGCTTCCGTCGGGCGTCGTCGGGGTATCGCAATGCGGTCCGCTGGATCAGGCGAACCAGGAGTACTGGCTCACGGCGGACATCGTGGACGCTCCTGGCGACTGTTTTGTTGTCACCGCAGTTGGTGTCACACTCGATGGGCGGGGGTTCACCATCGATGGGGATGGGCCCAGCGGTTCAGATGCCGGCGTACGGGTCCAATCGGACGACGCTGTCGTGAAGAACGGGACGATTCAACAGTTCTCCTATGGAGTCTATACAGACGGAGATAACGGAGAAGTACGGAATTTGCTTCTGAAGGATAATACGGACGGTGTCTCTGTCATCGTGAGATACGTCTCTGGTGCCTGGGTCGGCCCGTCGAATACCCTCGTGGCCGACAACGAGATTCAGGGGAGAAACGGAATACAGGTAAACGGCGCGAGCGGCACGACCATTCGTGACAACACGCTCCAGGGAACCGGGGAACAGGGCTTTACTCGTTATCAAGGGATCCGTGTTTACCAGGTCTGGACGAACGCGCCGACCAGCGACAACCGAATCAGTGGGAATACGGTCGGTGGGTTCGAACGCGGTATCTCGCTTGAAGGGGGGAGTGGTACCAACAATCAGATTACGGATAACACACTGACGGGGAGCCGGTACGAGAATATCGTCGTTTCCGGGATAGCTGATACACAGGTCCTGCGTAACACCGTCACGGGGGGCGGAATCGGGATCCAAGTCGGCGGAACGGGGACGACAGTGTCAGGGAACCAAGTCACGGACATCAGAGTCGCTGGCTCGAACACTATCGGGATCGTCGTGCGGGGTGGCACTGACGTCGAGATCTCCGATAACATCGTTCGGAACATCCGGAACAGAGGGATTGAGCTCGTGAGCGGGCAGAACATCCGAGTGCTCCGGAACACCGTCACGGACATCGATACGGCTGGCATAAACGTCGGCACGAGCAGCGTCGATCAGGTACTCCTCGCCAACAATACGGTTCAGCAAAACGGGGACGGCGTCCGTACCGACGGAGCGACGAACGTCCTCGTGCGCGACACGCTGTCGACGAACAACGGGGAGTTCGATTACGAACAGTGGACGCGCGTTTCGGCGGTCGACCTGCTCCGGTTCGAGACCAGTACAGCAACCCTCTCGGGAACGGCGTACGACGTCGACCTCCGCGGGCTACGGACCGGCGAGACGCTTCCGACCCCACGTGACGGGTTCGTCGCGGTCGGCCCTGCGTTCTTCGCCACGGACGAGGCCAGCGTCGGAACCGCGTACCTCGACGGGCTGACGCTGCACTACACTGACGCGGACGTCTCCTCGCTTGACGAGTCGTCGCTCCAGATATGGGTCTACGACACGGCCGCCGGAACGTGGGCGAGCCTCCCCGGGCCCACGGTCGACGCCAACACAAACACGGTGACGGTCGACCGCTGGACGTTCTCCGGGGCACACTACGTCGCTCTACTCGGCCAGACGGAAGTCTCGGTGACTATCACCAACCCGAACGACGGTGAGATACTCAATACGACGAACGTTCTGCTCACCGGCACGGCGACGAGCACGACCGGGACGGTGACCGACGTCGAGGTGAGTCTTGATGGCGGATCGTTCCAACCCGCCACGGTCTCGGGCACCGACTGGAGCTACGCTCTCGACTCCCTGACGGAAGACGAACACATGGTCGTGGTGCGGGCGACTGACGAACTCGGCATCTCCAACACCTCGAACGTCTCGTTCACTGTCGACATGACGCCGCTCACCATCGAGACGGTGACGCTCGATCCGAGGCTCGTCGGCGGCGGCGACACGGTCACGGTCACCGTCTCGGCATCGGATGCGAACGGCGTGACGGGCGTCACGGCCGACGATATCTCGCTCACGCAGGACACGGGCGGCAATTGGACAGGTAGCCTCACCGCGCCGACGTCTGACGGGTCCGTGACCGTCGACGTGGTCGCCACCGACACCGCCGGCAACCAGGCCACAGCCTCCGACTCGTACACCGTGGACGCCACGGCTCCGACGGTGACGCTCTCGGCACCCACGACGAGTACGACCGCGGCAGTCGAGGTGACCGGCTCGAGCATGGACGCGAACGGTGTCGCTTTCGCGGAACTCCTCGTCGATGGGACCTCTCAGCCGCTCACGCTCGCCGCCGACGGGTCGTTCTCGGTGACACTAACCCTCGCGAACGGAACCCACACGCTGACGCTCGGCGCGGAGGACGCCGTCGGTAACCGTGCGGAGACGAGCGTGACGGTGACGATCACCCTCGACACCGACGGCGATGGCCTGACCGATGTCGAAGAGGAGGCCCTCGGTACTGATCCGACCGTCGCGGACACTGACCGCGACGGAGTGAGTGACGGGGACGAAGTCAACACATACGGCAGCGATCCGCTGAACCCCGACACCGACGGTGACGGACTGAGTGACGGTAGCGAAGTCGGCGGGAACTTCGTCGGGTTCCCCAGCGATCCGACGCTCGTCGACACCGACGGTGACGGACTGAGCGACAGCGAGGAAATTCGGACTACCGAGCCATACACCTACATCACGGCCCCGAGCAACCCCGACACCGACGGTGACGGGCTGACCGACCCCGACGAATACGAGCAGGGCACCAACCCACGTATCGCCGACACCGACGGCGACGGCGTCGACGATGGTACCGAAGTCTCGCTAGGGACGGACCCCTTAGACCCGAGTGACGAGGGGAATCCGGACAATCTCGACAGCGACAACGACGGTCTCACGAACGGTGAAGAAGCCGCTCTGGGGACGGACCCGGCGGTGGCAGACACCGACGGTGACGGCCTGCTCGACGGCGAAGAGGTGGCCACGCACGGCACCGACCCCACGTTAGCGGATACTGACGGCGACGGGCTCGGTGACGGTGACGAACTCAACACTCACAGCACCGATCCTTTGACCGCCGACACTGACGCTGGAGGCGTCGACGACGGCGAGGAGGTCGCTGCAGGCACCGATCCGACCAACCCCGCCGACGACGCGTTCGCGCTGGACAGTGACGGTGATGGACTGAGCGACGGCCGCGAGGCCGAACTGGGAACGGACGCAACTGTCACCGACACCGACGGCGACGGCTTGCCCGATGGCGAGGAAGTCGACACTCACGGTACTGACCCGCTGACCGCAGACACGGACGGCGATGGCGTCTCTGACGGTGACGAGGTTGCAGGTGGGAGCGATCCACTGGACGCGAACGATCCGACGCCACAGGACTCCGACGGTGACGGCCTCTCCGATCTAGAGGAAGAGGCCTTAGGCACCGACCCGACCAATCCCGACACCGATGGTGATGGCCTCGGCGACGCCGAGGACGACCGCCCACTCGACGCGACTGCTGACTCCGACGGCGACGGACTGACCGACGCCGCAGAGATCCTGACCTACAATACGGATCCCACGGCGGTCGATTCTGACGGCGGTGGCGTGGCCGACGGTGACGAGGTTGCCGCTGGCAGTGACCCGAACGACCCGGCAGACGACGCGTTCGGGTTAGACAGTGACGATGATGGTCTGAGCGACGGCCGCGAGGCCGAACTGGGAACGGACGCAACTGTCACCGACACCGACGGCGACGGCTTGCCCGATGGCGAGGAAGTCGACACTCACGGTACTGACCCGCTGACCGCTGACACCGATGGTGACGGCATCTCCGACGGTGACGAGATTGCAGGAGGGAGCGACCCGCTGGATCCGAACGATCCCACCGCGCAGGACTCCGACGGAGATGGACTCACCGATTCAGAGGAAGCAGCTCTCGGGACCGATCCGCAGAATGCCGACACTGACGGCGACGGAGTGACCGACGGTGAGGAAGTCAATGCCGGGACCGACCCACTCGTGTCCAATGATGAGGAGAGTGACGATGAAGGCGATGATGAGGAGAGTGACGATGAAGGCGATGATGAGGAGAGTGACGATGAAGGCGATGATGAGGAGAGTGACGATGAAGGCGATGATGAGGAGAGTGACGATGAAGGCGAGGACGATAACGAGTAAATAGGAGTAAGAACAAACGGGATTCTCGTTCGAATGAATTCTCGTACTATCGAAGACGAAGAGAGACTATATGAACTCCGGACTATCTTTCTAAATATTCCCACCATTCTTAACAGACAGTGGAATGGTTGCTAGCTGCCATTTCGAATCGTTTCTCTGAATCTAGCACTAAGAATATCGAATTTTCGCGCGAAACGCCAGACGTGAAGCAGAGATTCAGCACCGCCGCTGGAATCTGTCACCGACTGAGGGTTCCAACAGAGCCAAAAGTACATATCCTCGACGTATATTGGTGCGCCGTAGTTGAGGCAGAACGACGCACCTCTCCACAGCAGTTACCGACTAACCGGCATCACGTAAGCTGGTCGCCCACCTCACGCGCCGCTCGTTTGCCTGATTGAATGGCTCCCTCCATGTAGCCACACCACTGCGTCGCTGTTTCCGTCCCAGCCCAGTGGAGGCGCCCGACAGGTTCGCGGAGTACCTCGCCATACCCGGTCATCGTTCCCGGCGTCATGTTCCCAGCGTAACAGCCCGCCGACCACGGCTCGTTCGTCCACGCTTGTTCCACGTACTCAAGCGGTTCAGCGGCCTGGAGACCAAAAAACCGCGTGAAGTCCTCTAGCACATTCTCACGACGCTCGGAAGCGTCTCGTTCACTCCAGGTCCGTGCTGTGTTCGCTACGATGAAGCCGACCAAGGCTCCCCCTGTGCTGTCGGCGGGCGTATCATCGAAGATGAACCCGACTACACCGTCATCAACGAGCACGAAGCCCGAATATCCGTCGTTGCGCCAGAACGGTTCCTCGTAGGTCGCGACGCACTTGATCGTCGATCCCATCGGCATCCGCTGCGTGAGCGCATCCCGTCGGGCCGGAAGCGGGGGATCGTAAGCAATCCGTCCGGCGAGTGTCGGTGGAATGGCCACGATCACGTACGATTCAGCGTACGTCCCGGTATCAGCGTCGACGGCCACACCGGTGTCGTCCTGGGTGATGGCTCTGACAGGGGCTTCGAGATGAACGGCCTCGCCCAATTCGTCGGCCAACAGTTGGGAGAATTGCTGGGCGCCATCCACGATGCGGCGTTCCTGTGCACCCCCTTCCACGCTAGTAATCGGCTCGACACCGCCGGCGGCGTGGATGTAAAAGAGGAAATACAGAAACGATATGTCGGCTGGTTCCGCCGTAAACAAGGCTCGTACGACGGTATCGAAGGCCGCTCGGGCGGCCTCCGTCTCGAGAGTTTCGTCTTTCCATGATTCGACGGTCGTCGCGTCCCATTCCTTGGCCTTGGGCGCACTGTACGGTGCGTCAAGCGGAATTTGGTTTCGGAAGGTATCGATCTGACCGAATGCGTCCATCAGTTCCGACAGGGATTCCGCCGGAAGCGCTTGAAGCGTCTCATCGTGTTCCCTGACAGTACCCTCTACCGCGAGTTGGCCGTTCCCGTCGTCGTATTGGCGGACTGTTTCAAGGCCAAATTCTTCAATCAGTTCCTGCACGTGGTCCTGCGTGGGACCGATCCACTGACCACCGAGGTCGATCCGTTCCCCGTCGGCCAACTTGTAATCAAGTGTTCGACCACCAACACGGTCGCGGGCTTCGAGGACCGTGACGTTGTGATCGTCTCTCATCAGTTCCCGAGCCGCTGTGAGTCCTGCAAGTCCAGCACCGACGATGACAGCGCCACGGTCTTGGTTGCCCCGGGTAGTCATCTTACGATACCCCGTGTAGGTGTGGGCATTGTTTGTCCCTGATTGTCATCTGGTACCACCTCTCAAGAAGCCGTTCGACATAGCCAGTATTAAATCGGTATGTGTCCAGTCGACCACCGTACTGAACTCGTCCTCTGTAGTCAGCAAGCTCAATCTGCCACCTTCTACTGGAAGCCTTACCAACTGCTGCTCGTAGGGCACGCATCGGTTAGGAATGTCGGTGTAGAACTATCCCGTCTCCAGTGACGTTCGCGTCCTCTGTGGTCCATCTATCAGAACGACGGATGCGTAGTAACCGAAAATCGACCCGCCATGCTGAGTCCTACCCCGCTGGACGATGTCGCGTTTCTCGCCCGGTCGGCCCACCGTGTCGGAGTGCTCGAAATCCTCGCCGACGGTCCCATTACGCGCCGCGAACTTCACGACGAGACCGGCATCTCTCAGCCGACTCTCGGGCGTATCCTCGAACCCTTTCGGAATCGCAACTGGGTCGAACGCCGCGGGCAGGAATACGTCCTCACCGCGTGGGGGCACCTTCTCGCGGACGATTTCGGTGACCTGCTAAACACGGTTGAGAGCATCCAGCGTCTCAGCGACGTGGTCCAGCAACTCCCGATCGACGAGATGGACTTCGACATCAGGGAGTTCCGCGACGCCACTGTCACGAAACCGACGACCGGGGATGTGTTTCGTCACGTCCGTCGGGTGGAGGAGCTACTCTACAACGCCGATCACGTGGTTAACGTGACGCCGACTATCGCCCCGGGCAAGGTAGAGGAGTACGAACAACAACTGTCGCGTTTCCTTGACGGAAACCAGCGGGCCGAAGCCATCATCCCCGCCGAGGCGCTGAACACGGCGGAGGTCGCCGCTCACCTCGCAGCCACGGTCCGAGCTCCCCTCGAATCGGGGCGTGCAGCCGTCTACCTGTACGATGGGAATATTTCGACGCTTCTCGCCGTCGCAGACGGGATGGCCATGCTGGTACCGGTCGACGAGCAGGACGTCCCGGTCGCTCTCATCGAAACCGAGAACGCGACGATCCGGTCGTGGGTCGAGACAAAAATCGACGAATACCGCGAGAAGTCGACGGAGTTGACGATCGAGGACCTCCCAGAATAACCGCGGAGTTGCGAGAGGTGAAAGAGTTGCGCTAAGCATCATTATCCCCCCGGAACGCCATCTATTGTATGTGATGACGATACAGACCTCGCGAGCGGTCACTGAGGTACAGACGGACGCACACCACCGACAGGGGGGTGTCTGAGATGGCATCCGAACGCATCCGGGAGATGGGCGTGCGGACGCTCGCGCGGACGACGGGGTTCTACCTGTCGGTCCTCGTGTTCGTGTTCTTCTGGCTGCTGGCGTTCAACTTCCAGCTGTGGGCGGTGTTCGTGGGCTGGTTCGACCCGGAGCTATCGAGCACCATCCACTTCGTCCACAACATCGCGCTGGCGTCGTTCGTCTGGGTGTGGGGGCTGGCGATGCTGGCCCAGCTCTACCGGCCGGCGAAGCGCGTCACGGCGATGCAGGTCGCTGTGCTCCTCGTCCTCGCTGACGCGGGCGTCTCGGTGGTGGCCGGGGTGGCCACCGCTGAGTCGCTGCTGTTCTTCGGCCCCACCCTCCTGGCGGCGGCACTCCACCCCTCTCGCGGCGAGGTGTTCGGCTTCGCCCGCGTCTCCCGCGAGGATATCGACCCCGTCGTGCTCGCTGTCGCCGCCCTGGCCGTCGTGCCCGTGGGGCTGTACGTGCTCGGTCAGCTGAACCTTCAGGCTACCCTCGACGACTCGCACGTCGCGCTCACCCACTACTCCACCATGGGGTACTTCAGCGTCAGCATAATCGTGCTCGCGCTCCTGGCGGCCGTCCGTACGCGGGGTCGTCGGTTCCCGGCCTACGCCGCCGGCGTGATGGCGCTCGGGATCGCCGCCGCGTCGGTGTTCTACCCGACGGCGTCCGGGCTCGACCCCCTCTGGTCCGGGCTGGCGACGGTCTGGGCGCTCGCCATCGTTGGGGCCTACGAATGGTCGGTCCGGCGCGACACGGTGCGTTCGACCGCGACCGCACCAGAGCGTCCGAACGTATCACCTTAAACCACTACGAATCCACGAGACCATGCCCACGAATCCGAACTTCCTCGAACGGCTACTGCTGTTCCGACTGAACAGGGGCCCCGCCCCGCTTCTCGACCTGTTCGGTGCGGCGAGCTTCGAGGCGCTCACACTGGCACTCGACATGGAACTCCTCGACGCGCTCGACGGCGAGGGGCTCGCGCTGGAGGAGATCGCGGCCCGATTCGATGCCGACGATATCGGTATCCGAATCCTGCTCGACTTCCTCGCGGCACAGGGCTACGTCGTCGAGAGCGCCGGGCGCTACCGGAACACGGCGATGACGACGAAGTGGCTGACCACGGGCTCGGAGACGAACCTGGCGCCGTGGCTGTCCTTCTGGAACGAACTCGTGCTCCCCTTCTGGGAACGGCACCTCGAGCGCGCGGTCCTCGACGGGAAGCCGCCGATGACCATCTACGAGTGGTTCGACGAGGAACCGACGCGGTGGGAGACCGCCCAGGACGGGTTCCGGGCGGCTGCAGCCGTCGTGGTAGACGACATCACCGAACGGGTCGGCGTCCCCGACGGTGCATCGACACTTCTCGACGTCGGCGGCGGTCACGGCCTCTACGCGATCGAACTGTGTCGAGCACACCCCGACCTCACGGCTACCGTCTTCGACAATCCAGACGCGCTCGAAGCGGCTCGACGGGAGATTACGGCCGCGGGGGTCGAGGACCGAGTGACCACAGCCGCCGGCGATTACTGGACCGACGACCTCGGGAGCGGGTACGATATCGCGCTCGTCTTCAACGTCGTTCACGCTCACGACGACGCGGAGAACCGCCGGTTGCTGAGTCGCGTCAAAGAGGCCTTACGGCCGGGGGGCCGAATCGCCATCCTTGATCAGTTGGAGGGCTCTGCCCGGATGCCGGTCGGCAAATCGTTCCTCGGATTCGAGGGGTTGACCTATCTGTCTACGTTAGGGGCCAAAACGCACCCATACGAGGAGGTCGCCGAGTGGCTTCGATCGGCCGGATACGAGAACGTGACGCGTTCCACAATCCGTCTGGGAGGGCCGCGAAGTACACTCGTTCAGGCGACGAGGGCGAGGTGATCGGATGACTGTCCGAACTGACGGGGAGTCCGTCATCGAAACGGTTGCCGAAGGCTTCGAACCCGTACGAGAGGCGTTTGCGGAGAACTTCCGGACCCGAGACGAACTCGGGGCCGCCTGCGCCGTCTACTGTTGTGGCGAGCCAGTCGTCGGTCTCTGGGGTGGCTACCGGGACACTGCCTGCACGCACCAGTGGGCGGCCGACACGATGGTCCTCGTGGCTTCCGGGACGAAGGGGATGGCGGCGGCGGCCATCGCCGTCGCGCTCTCGCGGGGGCTGTTCGCGCTCGACGACCGAATCGCTGACCACTGGCCGGCGTTCGCCCAGCATGGGAAGGGCGAGGTCACGGTTCGCCAGTTGCTGAGTCACCAGGCGGGGCTCGCGACGCTCGACGGGCGTCTGTCGCCCGAACAGATCGCCGACACGGAGTTCCTCTCAGATCTGCTCGCAGCCAAGGAACTCGACTGGGAGCCCGGCACCCATCAGGGCTACCATACGTTTACACTGGGCTGGTACGCGAGTGAACTGCTCCGGCACACCGACGGGCGGACACTGGGCCAGTTCTTCGCCGAGGAAGTGGCCGAACCGCTCGGTCTCGAGTTTTACATCGGGCTCCCCGAGGACGTCTCAGACGGCCGCGTGGCTGACCTTGATGCCTTCGGACATCTGGATATGCTCCAGAACTTGCTCACGATGTCGCCCAGGTTCGTCCTGTCCTTTTTCAATCCGTGGTCGGTGACGAGTCGGGCACTGAACGTCCTCGCCACTAGGCAGCCGAGCGACCTCAACAGTCCAGCGTTTCGTGGGGTCGAGATTCCGTCGGCCAACGGCATCGGAACCGCCCGCTCAATGGCACGACTGTACGGCGACCTCGCGACGGGCGGCGAAGCGCTGGGTCTCGACGAGACCGTGTTCACGGAACTGAGCGCACCCCCTGTACCGCCATCAGGTGACCGGAAGGATGTCATCATCGGCATCGAGACGGCGTATGCGATGGGGTACTCGAAGCCATCGCCTGACTTCCGGTTCGGGACGTCCGACGCCGCGTTCGGCACGCCCGGTGCCGGCGGATCATTCGGATTCGCGGACCCCGACGCGGACCTGGGCTTCGCCTACACCCCGAACCGGATTGGCCCCCACCTGAAGGACGACCCCCAGGAGGTGGCACTCAGGGACGCTGTTTACGAGTGCATCGAATGTCGGGACTCGGAGACGGCTCCAATCCGCACCTGACGCAACTTTTCTGAACCACATACGAGGAGAGCGGCTCTGTTGAAATCCACAGTATCGGACAGTATCAACGTGACCAGCTCAGAGGCTGAGTTCAGCAGGAGATACAGTTATGCTATCAAACAGCGTACACCGACAGTTGGAGAGAATAGATGGCAATATCGAACGCGAACGTCGAGGCGAACCGAGCGATAATTGAGCGAGAGAACGACGAGATCAACACGGGAGGCTCCTTCGACTATATCGACGAGTTATACGCCGAGGAAGTTATCGTGAACATCACTCGAGCGGGGGCTGAGAAGCCGCTGGCGAGCCGCGAAGCCATCAAAAACCTTTACCAGGAGTGGAAAATTGCATTCCCCGATCTCCGTGTCGAGGTGGAGCACGAAGCAGCCGAGGGAGATATCGTGATGCAATACGTCACGATGCGCGGAACCCATAAGGGGGTATTCCGTGGTGTCGAGCCAACCGGAAACGAAATCGCCGTTCCTGCCTTCCATATGCGGCGGATCAAGGATGGGAAGATCGTTGAGACAGCGTCAACCTCCTCGTTCGGAACGCTTCTTCGACAGATCGGTGTCGAACTCCCGGTCGAGTCGTAACTGAATGCCCCGAGTCGAATCACTCGTCTTAGGGGTTCAATCAAAGCCCACGAAACGTATCGTCACTTGCTGTATTCGCGCTATAGTTCGGTCACGGCCACTTAGAATTGTCACGGGCTGAGGGTTTCAACAGAGCCATGAGAGCACGACTTCGGGTCCTGGGCTGAGGCTTGGCAGCACCGTAGCGGTGAACGATCCCCAGGCGACCCTTGTCGGAATCCCCATCATCTCCGACTCGTTCGTCACCGGTTGACTCGGCCTGGCTGATACCGCCGGCCATAGCACCTGCCCTACTCGTGATGGTCGCAGGCAAGTTGCTCACCCGGTTGTGACAACCGCGTCGTGGAAGCTGTGAATCGCGTCCATGAGTTCTTGGCGCTCTTGGTCAGGAAGTTCAAACGCCTGGTGGATTTCACCGAGGCTGTTTGGTCCAAATGCGCTAAGTACGGCCGATTGGATGGATTCTTGAGCATCTTGTGAGCAATATCTCGCAGTGCCTACGGTTTGTGAGTCCCAGCGTACGGTCTTTCGACAGATTGCGTGCCGATCATACACTGACTGGCCAGTATACAACTCAACGCCACTGTATGATCGCACTTCACTCGCTGGGTTAGAGTCGGACGTTCGTGTCGTCGCAGGGACGTGGTTCAAACACGAGGAACACGACTCGATAGAACAGTTCGTCTGTTCCCTTCCACTGGCCTACTTTCTCTTTAATGCGCACGACTGCTATGCAGGGTCGACACGTTACAATATCGAGACTCTCTTTCGCGTGTTCGTCCTGAAAGAGATCCACGGATGGACTCACGAGACAGCGCTCATCAAGTATCTCAATCACCGCCCTGAACTCTGTGGGCAACTGGGTTTGGAGACGGTTCCAGACCAATCGACCCTATGGCGCAGTTGGCACAAACGCTTCACGTCGGATCTCCGTGAGACAGTCAAGACAGCTGCTCGCACGATTCTCATCAGAGCCCAGAATGCGGGTGTCACGGTCCCGCGTGAACCGGATCGAAAGCTCCGGTACCATGACGACGAATCCGGTGAGTCAGAACCGGACGATCAAGTCATCTTGGAGGAAGCAGAGAAGATCACCGACCACGTTAATCGGGTTGTATTCCCAGCGTTCTCGCTCACTCGTGGTGAGGGTTGTGAGATTCACGAGAATGCGTACTGGGATTTGCAAACCTATCTGGGCCTTCGAGAGAATTTGGCCGCCAACGAAGGTGCTCGTAGCTTCATCCACGAGTCGACGCGTGACCGAACACCACTGGGACACGCCCACCGCGACCATCTTCGTAGCCTCTCGATAAAGCAAATTCGCGAGATGTACCGGCAGGCTATCCATTGGCTTCTGAACGAAGTTGCAGAGACAGAGCAGTTCTTTCGAGCTGGGATCATCGCAATCGACATTACCGAAGCGGATCCCTTCACCGGCGATCGAACCGGTCACGAGGAGGAGATTATCGGAACGAAGGAGAGGACTGACGAGTACGCCTACCAGTGGGCGACCGTCCAGTTGGTCGGCAATGCCGTCCCAATCGTGCTGGACGCACGCCCCGTCCGAAAGGGGGAGACACGACTGGAAATCGTTGAGGACTTGCTTGATTCGGCTGAGGACCTTGTGCACGTCGATAACGTGCTGATGGACCGGGAGTTCGACAGCCAGCATATCCTGGAGATGCTCAGCCATCGCGGACTCTCGTACGTCGTGCCCAAACGGATGCAAACCAGCGAGAAAGCCCAGGCAAAGCGGTTGCTCCAACGGAGTCAGGACCGCTACGAGACCGACCGGAAGCTCCACCTCGGCAAGAACGAATGGCACGAGACGACGCTGATCTATCGTCGAAAGGAGAACTCCGAACTCGAGGACCATCAGCAGTACTCAGTGTTCATGACGAACCGAGGCAGTGGGCACCTCACTGAGTATGGCTATCGGTGGGAAATCGAGAGCGGCTACAGGTCGATCAAGCGATTCATGGCCGCGACAACCTCGAAGAATTTCGTCCTACGGTTCTTCTACTTCGCGTTTGCGTGTCTGCTGTACTCAATCTGGCGAGCTGTCGATTTGTTCGTGCAGGTCGAGTTGACCGGCGAGTATGAGCACTCACCAGTGATTACAGCCGACAATACGCTGACGCTGCTGAAAAAGGAGACAGGAATCGGGTAGAGAGGTTCTCTGTTCGGGTTAGCGTGCCGTCTGAGTGGCTACGCTGCTGGAAGTCTCGAAAATTCGCCCATATGATTGCCAGTATGACAAGAGTGGCCGTTTGAGAGTGATCTCAGGTAATTTCCGCTGACCGAATCGGCAATATTCACGCATTACAGCCCCGCTAAACCCGCTGTAGTCTCAACTTCCACACCGATGCACTCCATATAGCAGCATACTATTTATAGAATTGGATTCTGACGGTAGACGACTCCAGCCTGCCGAATTCGACACATCAGACAGACGCACGATTACTATGTCTTAGTGTGAAAAGACACAGTAAATTCAAGTGGGTCCGCGCCATCGTGCCATCCGAGTCGATGACAACGCCACACACCAGGGGTTCAGGGGCCGATGACACCCTCGAAACGGCGATTCAAGCCCGTCTCGATAGTCTCGAGTCGGGCAACTACAGAGCCAACAATGAACTCGTCTTGGAGCAGTTCAGACAGTTCCTGGAACGCGACCGAGACGTCGCCCGGCTGCCAGAGCTAACAGTCCTGGATTGCAGACGGTACGCGCAGTGGCTTAGGACACGGGCGAAAGACGACGAAGACCCGTTAGCCGCCACCTCAGCTCACGCCAACGGTCCATATTTCACGATCGTCAGAGCGTTTCTCGGATGGTGTGTCGACGACGAACGAATCGAAACGAATCCAGCTCGCCCCAATCGAGTGAAAGAAGCCCTTCCGGAATATCGAGCTGACCACGACCGCCAGTTCTGGTCCCCGGAAGCGAGGGCAGAGATACTCGAGTACGTCGAGAACCGTGCTTACGAAGCACTGGACGATGCCGAGACTGACAAAGAGAAAGCGTTCAGGGACCGCGCTCTCGTGACAATGCTGGCCCTGACAGGTGCCCGGGGGGCAGAGCTCTTCGCTGACCCACGCGATGAATACCGGAACGGATTGACCTGGCAGGACGTGGACCTCCAGAACGGCGTTGCATTCGTGTTCGGGAAAACACGGGAACGACAGCCGATTCCGCTCATGGACAGGGTTTTGAAGTCGTTGGAACGCCAGTATTCGGTCCAGAATCCGCCAACCGACGACTGGCCGGTGTTTCGGACTCGACACCGCCCCTCTATCGCGACTGCTGTTCGCGAAGGGCTCGCTGGACAGGGGTTTTCACCGACCGAGATCGAAGAAAAACAGTCGAACAATACGAATACCGAACTCCTCCGAAAGTATAGTATAAATGCACCGGCCCTCTCTAAAAACGGTGCGAGAACGCTGATGAAGTCCCTCTCCGATCAGGCGGAGATATCGATAGACGGGGAGTATCTCAAGCCTCACGGTGGTCGGAGAAGTCTCGGAAGTCAACTGTACGAGCAGGATGCTGAATTAGCGCAGGAACTGCTTCGACACGAGTCTATCGAGACAACACATGAGTCGTATCGTAAACAGAATATTCGACACCAGCGCGAGCGGTTAGAAGATATCCTCCAACAGTAGCTCAGCAGGGACCGTCTCTGTAGTCTCGGTTTCGAACCGCTGCAGTAGATGGATCTGGTCGAGCCGGCCTCCAGAAGATTCAGTAAGAGGGTATATTCCAATCCACTATTCAAGTGAGTTGGATAGAATAGCCCGGAAGAACAGGTATTTTGTTTAACTAAATGACCTAACTATCCTACCCAGATAGTTTAGTTGGCTGTACGGTATATCTAAGTAGTATAGTTATACTTATTGACCAACCTTGATGGCTATTTTTCATAACTGGTCTAACCCGCCCAGATAGATGTACGAGACATTGTTACTGCACACCCGTTTGGAGAGGGAAACCGAGTTCGGCGAACTGAAACACTCATTAACCGAGTTCCGTCGAGCATCGAGTAGCCGACACACAAATTGTCAACTTCGGTTCAAGCCGAGTGACTACTGGAGCGTCGGCGTCGTAGTCGGATAGATTCGGAATGCGTTTGAGAAGTCCCCCGCGACCGAATCATCAACACACTTCGGATGCACGATCGGGTTCAAGAGTGGCAGGTGAGAGAGCCCAAGCGTGTCTGAGGAGATCACGGAAACACAGACTTGCCTGCTCAAGAAAGATTACTCACGCGAGGTTAATCGAAAACCGTATGTTGCTATACAGTATTCAACCCCGGAGTTCCCCAGAGTGTCGGATGGTAGGCCAAAATTGGGTGAATTGGCTCTGGTGAATCGCTAGACAGCGTCGGCTTCGATCGTCAGAACTAGAGAGATGAAGCGGGAAACCGCCGATGATCCATGTCGAAGATTTCCCGCTTCACGAGCAAAGCGGTTCAGTTAGCTAAAAATGCTGTCGGTGGCCGAGGCGAAGTCGCCGCCCCCGAAGGGGTGGCGGCTTCGCCGATTACGCCGTCGTATCGCTGCATTGTCTCCGGGTTTACTTGAAGAAGTCCTACCGAGAAACGTTGGATCTACTGAGCGAGATGCCACATATTCTTGGGGAGATCGGCCTTGAAGCGGCCGATCTCCCACATCACTCGACGCTAGTCAAATGGTTTGACAGGATCAAGACAACACTCTGGCGAGTGCTGCTGCGCCTGTCGGCGCAGCTGCACGACCCGAGCGGACACGCCGCTATTGACGCGACATTTTTCGACCGCGAAAACGCTAGCAAGCACTACTGTCGCCGGACGAATTACCGCGTTCAGACGCTCAAAACGACTGCGCTCGTCGATACAGAAAGCCACGCGATTCTGGACGTTCACTGCACGACCGAGAAACGCCACGACACACAGCTCGGCTGGCAGGTCGCCCTCCGAAACGCGGGCGACCTCGCCAGCCTCGCTGCGGACAAAGGCTATGACTGGATGGAGTTACGCGAGAAACTCCGCGAAGAAGGCGTAAGACCGCTGATCAAACACCGCGAGTTCCGGCCCATCGATCACGCGCACAACGCGCGGATCGATGGGCCTCGATACCGCCAACGAGCGATGTGTGAGACCGTCTTCTCGACGATCAAGCGCACGCTCGGCGACGCCGTGCGTGCGCGAAGCTGGTATGGTGAATTTCGTGAACTCGTCCTGATGTGTGCGGTTCACAACATCAGGCAGTCGCTGAACCAATGAAATCAAGCTACGTCTTTCGATTCACCACGGCCAAGGATAGTACTCGAACTCGCGGCTACATCCTTCTCTTGTACATATCGCCGTTTCCTTCGTGAGGGACTCACCATGCACCATAGAGTGGTGGACCCGCATGCCGCGCTCGGAGTTGAACCAGCTTGCCGGGTCGGATTCCGGGCACTCCGGATGCGGGCATGGGGTGGACATCATCTATTGTTGGTTCGTTCTGGTACTTAGTCTCAGGTGGGCAGGGTGAATGTACACGCGCGTATCCCCTTTCCAGAAATGCCCTAGAACCGCCGAGTGGGGACGGACTGATTCGAACAGCCATCTCCTGCTCTGGAGGCAGGTGTCGTACCATTTGACCACGTCCCCCTGCCACGGCGGGAGAGCGATTTGAACACTCGTGTCCTTGCGGACGCTGCGGTTCCAACGCAGTCCCTTGACCAAGCTAGGGAAACCCCGCCAACGGTGAGATGGAGAGTCGAACTCCGAAGCCTCGCGGCTCTCGGTTTCACACCGAGCGCGGTCGCCTATCCGTATGTCTCACCATCTCCGTCGGAACTTGCTCCGACAAGCCCGCCTCGCGTTTCTCACCGGGACACCGGAAGACGCGCATTACTCAGCTTCTGACCCTCACTACCGAGGCGAATGTGCTCATCAGCATCCAGTCACAGCAGGGATGGATGCTGGTCACTCGTTCCGTGGAAGTATGCGCCGTCCTCGGTGACGCAGATTTCGACGCTTCCAATCGTGTCGATAGACGTTGTTTCACCGAGCGGGACGTGACGGAACGCTTCCTCCTCGCAGGCAGGGCAGACATTCGTTGTCATGACGCCGCGACCCGGATTCGAACCGGGAGACCGATAGCAGACGGCCACGGCATAGCAGGCCGCTGGGTTCCCCAATACCCAGTCACGGCACAGTGAGCCGACGAGGATTCGAACCTCGGTCCTGTGCGCCCAAGGCACAGATCGTCGTCCGCTGGACCATCGCTCACTGGACCGCCGAGTGTTCGGCAGTTGATTATCTATCTGTACGACTTTCCAACTGCGCAACCGCGACCGAGTAGTCGTGGTTGCGCGTCTCATCGCGGGGGCGTACTTCGGGTGTTCCCGAGAATACCACACCGGCTCATGTAGGTTGCAGACCCTGCTGGGCCCAGCATCGACGGAACGATCCAGCTGATCGCACCAACGGGCTGCCTACCTCGATGGGTATCCCCACGCCACGCCACGCCACGCATCCACGCCGACGCCGGGGTTTGAACCCGGATCACGGCCGTGACAGGACCGTATGCTTGCCGGATTACACCACGTCGGCATGTCGCCCCGGCCGGAATCGAACCGGCGACCTCCGGATTCAAAGTCCGGCGTCCCTCGCCAGCGGAGACTCTGGGGCTCGACGTAGCCGCAGCTCTCGCTGCGGGGCTGTTGGCTAACGACTTCCGTACGCTCAGCGCGGACGAAGTCCGCTCGCTCCTGTATCGAACGATCGGAAACCAAGCAGCCGCGAGCCTGGCACCCCGCACTCGCATCAGGCTGTGTCCTGAGCGACTACTGGGCACAGGCAGGCGACAATCCCGTGTTCCCCGACCCGTGACGGGTAGTCCGTATGGGGGCCGAGTTATGCGGGTGAGAGTGTCCGGACGTCGCCGGATTGCGTCGAACTCTCGTATTCGAAGTCGACGTGGGTCCGGCGGTTTGCGCCCGGGCTCTTCGCACGCTGATCTTGTAGGCACTCGCCGAACACGGGACCCGCGGCTAAGCGAGAACGAGCACGCCGCGGGGTGAGGCGAGTGATGATCATCGTGGTGAACGCTCCCAGTTTGAGGGGTCTATCGGACGTCAGCCTGGAATATCGTGGCAATTGTATTAAAATTAGTCAGGGTGTGTTACCCACAGGCACGGCAGTCACACTTCAACAAGCGGTTGCGCACGACGTTCATTACTCTAGCATCGGCTGTCGTCGATAGCCGGACGCTGACCGGTGTTCTCCGTTGGACCCACAGAAACTATTTACACCAACCTGCTCTCTGTGGCGTATATGAGTGGCCGACCGTCGGTCCGGTGCTAGCCGGGAGCCCAGTCACACGGCGTGACTGACGGTTCTCGGTTGGATACCAATGACCGAGAATACCGACTCAAACGAATCTCAGAAGCCTGGGAGTGCAAACAGCGGGTATTCCAACCCCACCGAACAGCGATCATCCTCCGGATGCCAGTACAGTGGTGCTTCCCCGCCGTGCGATGCATGTGACACCACCCAGTACGACAAACTCCACGAAGTCTCTCTCGGTGAACGGGCATATGATGTGTGTGGTGATTGCCTCCAGCTCCTTGTTGACGATGTCGAGGAGTACCACTGGTGGGACCGCCTGACTGAAGCGCACTACAATCGCGCTGCGGAGTTTCTCCGCTCCTTCGATGCAGTCTGGTGCGTCAAAGATCAGGCGTACGCTGGCGGGGAACTGTGGGTCCACACGCCCTATTGCGATGCTGCAGTCGTCAGAGATGTGTGTGACCACTTTGGCTTTCAGATTCGCTGGTTTAGCGTTGTATACCCCGTTGACGATGGCTTCGAATGCGTCTCCGAGCACGGCCCCTGTGTCGAAATCAACCTCACGTTTACAGCCCACCGTTCGGATCCACTCCCGCTCGAATACGACACTCAGAATGACGTGACGTACTACGAGATCGAGTGGCTTGATGAGTATCGGCGCCTGTTCACGTCGCCTCCCGAGTAGTTCGGACTCGCAGATCGAATTGCCTCTCCAAAATACGGTTGCACAACCGTCCGACTATTTGACGACTCGATCTGAGCGCCAAGAGTCTGTATTCCACTCTCACCGATATGGTTATGAATACATCGGAGAGATTGGAATTTGTGAGAGGGAGCGGAGCTACGGGTTATCGACTGTTTGCGGGATCGGTCCTGCACGGTTGGCGAGTTAGCCAATGCAACGTTAAACCCAAATCGTGCGAGACTTTATCCGTCGGCAGAGCCAAGATTTGCCTGACCAATGAGTCTGGACGACGCGGTTGAGGAGGCTCTCGCAACATACGGGATGTCGCGGAGCGAAGAGGCCGAAGAAACCGGCCGGACGGTCGCGACGCTCCAAGACTAGCGCACGCCGCTTACTTGAGGGTCCGAATTTTCTCTGCGAACTCCGCCTTCGATAGCCCAGGGGCCTCCATCAGCTCGGGGTTGTCGGTGCGCTCAACTGCCTCTTCGACGAATTCGATCCAGAGCTCCTCGTGCGCTGTTGCGTAGACTGTTTTCGCTTCTGTAGGATACATATCCAGCTCGTATGCCGTCAGGTCGATCTGGACCTCGTGTTTCCGCTCAAGCGTTGTCGCTCCGAAGTCAGAGAGATGTTTGAGGAGCACATTCTTCCGACGAACCGTCAAGAGACGCTTTGACTCGTTAATATACTCGTTTACCCACTCCCGCCAGTCGTATGTCTCTGAGTCGATTTCCACGGAGGTTTCTGGCATCGAGAAATCGGGAGCAATCCGACGGAGGTAGAACTGAACCAGGGCAACAGCAGTCCGATGGTTCGCATTCGGAAGCGCGTGTTTGAGAATGAGATTTGAGGCGAGACGGCCTGCAACATCAGTCGCGCTGCCCTCCCACGATGTCCGGTTGAGCGCGTCTGGGAGTGCATCGATGTCGATGCTCTTGTACGCTTCAATGGGAACTCCTTCTTCTTCCTCGTTCTGGGCTATGAGCGCTTGATAGATCTCGAGGAGCCGGGCAACGATAGTACCGTTGTCAGCACCCATCTCTGAGAGTGCCTCGCCAAGATCGAATTCGAGATCGCCGACGTCCCCACCACCAACGCGGGAGGTATAGATACCGAAGAACTCGCTGTCAAGATCGTACTTGCGAACCTTCACCGCCACGTCATCGTCGTACTCGACAACCCTGGCAACGATCTCTGATGGAGCCTCGTGGACAAAATCAAGAGAGAACTGATTGTCGCCCGGATGGTGATAATAGACGTGACCCATCTACCTGATTCGCTGTACTTGGGGGAGCATCTTAATTCACGCTACCTTTCGGACCGACCTGGCATCAGGATTCCATCGAATCGAGTCTCTCCCAGTCGACGTTGATTCGGAGATGATACTCACTGTCGTAGCTTCCCTGTTCGGATCGCATTGGGTCGAGGAGCGGACACTCGCTCGTGAATGACTTGAGGAACGTCTCACGCGCCGGGAGGTCGAAGCCGAGCTGGTCGGCGAGGTAGACGATTCGTTTGGTCGCAGCGCCGTTGTCGGGTCGCTGGAGGCACTCAACGACCGTCGCCCACGAATCGTCTCGATCCTCCGCGACGACTATCGCCTGTACGAATTCTCGGATGCCACCACAGAGCTCGGGATGGTCGGTACAGTCAACGGTCGTCTTTTCCACATCTGCGACGTTCACGGCGGTGCCCTCGATGAGCCTCGACTCGTAGCCGAAGAATTTGATCTTGAGCGGAGCGGCTACGTCCGTGAAGTCGGTCAGTCAGGCTAACCTCCGGGACTAACGGCAGACTACCGCTCTCTATTCTCTGACAACCACTCCTAATCTGGACGGGGCGCGTTCTCGTACTTGACCATCTTCTCGGGCTTATCGGCGATGGTGTCGTAGATCTGCTGAAGTGTCTCCTCCGCGGCGAGCAGATTGTGCGTCTCCAAGAACTCGCGGCCGTCTTCGGTGAGGCCGTAGAACTTCCAGGGATATCCCTGCCGGCGCTGGTCGTCGTCCAAGGCGACCTCCGTGACGATGCCGGCGTCGATCAGCTTCTGGATGTGCTTGTAGACGGTGGCATCACTCACGCTGGGGTTGAGCTCCTCGAGTTCATACATTGATGGGAGCTGTTGGGGGTGACCGAGAATATCGCTGATAAGCGAAAATCGTGTCTGCTGTGTAATGAAGTGGATGACTTCCCGTGGTGTCGTGTCGTCACCGACACCCGAACCAGCCTCCATGACGATGTATTCGACCGGGCGTAGTAAAGTAGTTTACCCGAGAGTAAACTACCGAGCCGACTCACTATGATGAGTGTACCGCCAAGCGAGTAGGACAGGATAATTCACTGGCCCTCACGCTCTTCCCACTCCGGACGTGGTGTCGGGGACGGGAGTTCGTCAACCACAGTTCGGAGTTCGTCCTCTGTCGTCCACGGGAAGCACCGTTCGTGGAGTTCGAATTTGCGGAACTTGTTGAGATGAACCCAGCTGTACGTTGCTGGCTCTTCGCCCTCATTTGTCCGGTCGTCGATCACATCCCACACCTCCTGTTCGTCGATGTCGAGACCGCTCTCTTGGGTGCGATCAACGAGCGACTCGACGTTTGCTTGGACTTCATCCGCCGACAAATCGTCTGTGAACGCTATCTCAAGGGCGGCCTGAATGACGTGCTGTGGCGAGTCAAGGTTCTCGTCAGTCACCCACGCGTAATCACGTGGGAACACGTACGACTTGTCGAAATACGGCGGGTCATCGATCTCGCCCAATTCAGGCGCCTCCCCACCACTCTCCTTCTCGAAGACCCCAACGATGTAGTCGCTGTACGTCGCGAGCAACGAAAACATGATATCGAACGTATTGAGGCGGTCAGTCGGAAGTTCGAGGAGATCACCCATGATGAACGGATAGGCACCGAGCTGCTTCGTGAGTTCGTTCTGGACGGCGCGAAGCCGGCGGATATAGGGGTCGCGATAGCTCCCCAAGATGAAATACGATGTCCGCTGACTCCAGAGATACGGCAATTCACGCTGGGTGAACCGCCAGATTTCCCGTTTCTCTGCAGGCTCAAGTTCGATGCCCCCGACGGCCTCGTGAACAACGGTCATAATCTCCCCAGCGTCCGGCGGCGGGCTTGGGTCGGTCATTAGCTGCCGATTCAAACCACACCACCTTATCCCTTCTGAACCACTTTGGTTTTTTCTGGATTAACCAATTTGGGTGACCCTAACTGTTATAGCGTCCTACCTCGTACCAGCACGTATGAGCGAAACCGACACTGGTGCGGCCGATGCAGGGCCGTTCGCGGAACAGCAGCGGCTGTTCAAGCTGCTGTCCCAGGATACGCGCCATCTCATCATCCAGGAGCTGCTGGGCCATCCCGCCCATCTAATGTCGCTCGCCGAACTCGAGTATATGACCGGGAAGAGCCAGGCGGCCATCAAAGACCAGTTGGAGACGTTGATCGACGCCGGGCTCCTCGCACGCTACACGTACGATCCAAGCGAGGGGAAACGTGATCTCCCCTCCCAGTTCTACGGATTCACAGAGCGGGGGGTCGAGGTCCTCCACGACTACAAGTATCTCCGTGGGCTTCCGGTCGCACGTGCCCTCTACGAAAACACGCGCAAGACCGAGAAAATCGAGCGCCACGAATTGGCCCCTCGCCCGGAGCTTCCGGATGCCGTCGCGGAAGCCCTCGAGTTCGACGAGCCCGATCTCGACGCCGTCGATGGTGGCACAAACCCATAGTTCGTCGGTCAACTACCCCACCCTACTTCGCTCAGTCTGACGACTTTGCTCGTTGAGGGTGGGGCTTGTCCGTGTCCTCGACCTCGAACCCGTCCGGGTGGGCGGTAAATCCGCCACTTGGCGTCACCGTTCCAGACTTTAGAGCAAGCTGACTGTTGCCCGTCCGCCGGGACGACTGTTGGCCTCGGCGGACGTACCGCATACCGATGTTCTTCGCCGCGTTGTAGTCCGCATTCGCTTCCGACTCGCACTTCTGACAGCAGAAATCGGTTCGATTCGGGCGATTCTCGTCGGCTGTGAAGCCACACTCGGCGCACCGTTTCGACGTGTACGCCGAACCCACCTGCTGCACCAAGATACCGTTCGCTTCGGCTTTGTACTCTACTTGCTCGTAGAGCGTTTGGGACGCCCACTTGTGGCCCCACGACGCACCCGTGCGGTCGCGGATGTGGGTCAGGTCCTCGAACGCGATCACATCGCACTCGTATCGGAGTGCCTCGTCTACGATGGCGTTCGACGCCCGGTGAAGTACGTCACGGACGTACCGAAGTTCGCGGCCACTCGACTGTTCGAGCGTTCTATGGGCGCTTCGCGTTCCGGTCTGTTGGAGTCCGGCGCGTACCTTCTCGAACTCTCGGAGGTCGTGGGTCAACTCCCGCCCGCTAAAAAAGAAGGCAGTGCTGGTGACGGCGAGGTTTTCGATGCCGAGGTCAACCCCGAGGACCGTTCCGTCCTCGGCGGTATTGCGTTCGGTGTCGGTCTTGTGTCGGCGGAAGCCGATGTGCAAGAAGTAGTCGCCGTCGCGGGCGGTGAGCGTACTTTCCGTAACGCTCCACTCGTCAGAGTCGAGGTACTGCCGTTGGTAGCCATCGTCGGCCTCAGGGAGCGCAAGGTCACACCGGACGCGACTCTCCGTGGTGGAGAGTGACACTGTATCATCGTCAAATAGCGTCATCGTCCGGGTATCGTACTTCACCGTGGGTGCGGTGAACGTAGGCTTGCTGACCTTCTTGCCGTTGGACCGGCGTTCGATACAGCCAGTGATGGCTTGTGCGGCTTGGTGGGTGGCGAGAATCGCATGCTGACTCCCGAGGCTGGTTTGCTCACGCACGTCGTCGTAGGCGAGGGGCTGTACGTCGCTCTTGGCGTTGCACTTGCCCCACGCCATGTCGGTGGCGAGCTGGCAACCACGCTTCCACTCAGAGATGGTCTCCTCAAGCAACTCGCGTTGCGTACCATCTACCGAGAGTCGGGTGATTCCTGTCCGGCGCACGTAGTCGTCTGCCACAGATTCAATGTAGTCTCGTGGCTACTTATAGATTAGTTTCTGCAGCCTATACGAACGCGCTCCTCCCCTCCCTACTCGCACCCTTCGGTCGCTCCTTGAGGAAGGGGACTCCGCGCTACCACTTCAGTTGAACAGCACCGTTCTCGACGCTGCAGAGAAGGTACGCCGACTTCGTACCTAGGTCAGGACTCCGTGGGCTCCAGCATGGCTGGCTCGACGTTGATCCGGAGGCGATACGTACTGTCGGTCGACCCGGTGTCGGGCCGCGTCGGGTCCAGCAACGAGTAGCCACTCGTGAACGACGCGACGAGTTCCTCGCGGGCAGGGAGGTCGATGCCGAGCTGGTCGGCGAGGTAGACGATCCGCTTGGTCGCAGCGCCGTTGTCGAGGCGTTCGAGGTACTCGCCGACGGTGTCCCAGTCGCAGCCCCGGTCGTCGGCAGTACGCATCGCGATTGCGAGTTTCCGAAGGCCACCACAGAACTCGGGGTGGTCCGCACAGTCGACCAGCGTCTTCTCCAGGTCGCTGACCTGAACGGTCGTGCCCTCGACCGATGTCGGCTCACAGCCGAAGAATTTCTGCTCGGTGACTGTCGTGACGCGGTACGGGACGCCGTGGATCTCCCTGCTTTGCGCTCGGGTCGGCGTAACGACGTACACCGTCCGGGGAACCTGTTCGGTCAGCCCGTGGTGGCTGAGGGCGCTGTAGTAGCCGATGTACATCGGCTCGGCGACGTGGGCGGCGATGAGGTACTCGTGGGTCGTGTACACGGCTTCCTCGCCGGCTGTGAGTGGAATGATGAGATACGTGCCCGGGAAGAGCCGGTCGAGCCAGCCCCTCTCGGTGAGTCGGGAGGCGATCTCGCGGGCGGTGTTTGGGGGGACCTCCAGCGTCGTCTCGATGTCGTCGACGGAGATGATCTGGTGACCCGCGCCAGCGAGTCGTGCAAGGAGTCGACTTTCTCGAGTCGAGAGACCCTGGCGTATATTTTGTGTTTGCTCTATGGTACCGATACCTGTGTTTCTTACATAGAGTATAAACACGGGCCTGCTTTAGCCTTGCGACTGCCGCGGACGGCGGAGACGAGCAGACTTAACCAACAAAATAAGGGTATAGAACCGTGCGTTGGTTAAGGATTTAAGCGCCGTCTTCGACTACGTCGATGAGCTCTTCTGCTGTGGAACTGATCCGGTCGAGACGGTCGCGAACGATCTCGGGATTGTTCGACTCCCACGCGGCCAGGTAGAACGCCGACCCGCTAGTGTCCAACCCACAGTACCGCCCGACGACGTACGCGACGGCTTCGGCCTCTACTTCGCGTTTCGACCGCTCGGTGTCGTCGTCGACGTCGAAGTGGAGCAGGGCGTGGGCGTACTCGTGGATCAGCGTCCGCGCAAGGTCGGCATCGTTCTCCCGGTCACGCACCTCGACACGCGGTTGCATATCGACGAGACTCAGCTGCTCGCAGATGCCCTTCGCCTCGCCGTGCGTCCACTCCTCGGCTGGAACAATTCGCACCGTCACGCCGTTCGCGTTCGCTGGCTATGGTGTGACAGTTCAGAACAATGGAATGGTCGTCATCCAGCCGACCGAGTCACGACACGGATCAAAGTAACACCGGACGAATCTGATATCGAATCATCGACTCGGAAGACTCGGTGTCTCTCGTGGGAGACATTGACGTCAGGGACTCGGCAGCGACACTTCTTCAGGGAGCGAGTCAAGTACTGTTTCGACCTGTTCGTCAGGGTGGTACCGGACGGCACCGGTTGTATGTTCGAACTCGACGACACCGTAGTCCGCTAACTTCGGCAGGTGGGAATGTAGGAGTTGGATGGCGAGTTCTTCCCGGTCCTGCTGTGGACCGTTTTTCGAGTCGGAAGCTCGACTGGATATCTGCTCGACGAGGTCCTCGAGCGTCGTGGTTCCGTTAGCCTCGTGGCGCAGGTGGTGGATGATCCGACGTCGGTGCTGGTCGGCAACGAGCTGGAGACACCTATCGAGATCGTAGTTCGTCATAATGCGTTACGCTCTACCGAGGTGCATCAATTGTGGCGGTTTTCACACCTGAGAAAATTTTGATTATGTGAGTCACACTCGCTGAGTGTACATGTCTGCAGTATTAGTACATTGGTCGTCGTAGACTCTCAAAGCTCACGTCACCCAGTTAATCAAAAATTGTTTTCTCGTTAAAATGTGGCCACTTGATGCAATCGGAGGGCGTTAGTCCCGGTATCCGCTTATCGGCGGAGAGATTACACATGGTACGAAATCCGTTCCAATCACGTCGAGAAACGCGGCGCCGAGCACGAGAAGCGGTCGACGCCGAGAAGGCGAAAAACGTCCTTTCGGAAGCCGCTGAGGAAGATGTCGAGCCAGATGCGGAGGCTGCAGAGGCACTGAGAGAGGCGGCAGCCGAGGAAACAGCCGAAGTCGCTGAATCGACAGATCGTCGCGCCCGCCGTCGCGGTCGAAAAAACATCACGTCCGAGGACGTTGCACAGGCGAACGAACGACATCAAGACCGCGAAGAACGTGGACGGCGCCGATAACGACTGACCACAGATCATCCCTGCCAAGTCCTCCCAAGCGACTGAACAATGCCAGTATGCAACGATTGCGGTGCGTTCGCAACGTCACGGTTTGCCCGCGTCTTCGGGGACAACGAGGACGACATCTACGGCTGCCGCAACTGTCTGTCAGTTACAGCACTGGTCGACGGACGTGCGGCACGGGATACTTCGTGACGCCGACGAGTGCTTCCGGACTCGATCGATGCCTGGTGTCGGTGCTGTAATTATCAACAAAGCATGAAAACCATACGCAACTCCGTTTCAGAAGCAACGCTCTACGTGTGCCGTGATTGTGGAGACGGCATCGAAGATCCCAACACGAACACCTGTCCTCACTGTGGTGGACCGTTGGTGAACAGTACTGTCCCGCACGATTAGCAGTGCAATCCTACGGAAATTCCCATATTCATAGTCGCCTTCGTGACATGGACTCGTCCGCTAAGAGTTCTCTGCGGAACCTCTGGACGGCGGCTCAATAAATCGAAGATGAATTCGTCAGCTCGGGTCTAAAGTGTTCGTCAATGCGTGCAATCACGCTCACTGAAAGCTATCGTTCTCTCACGTCCAGGACGAGCCCTATGGTAGTGCCACCGCCCTACAGTCTAGCATAATGCGTCTCGTTCTCTCTATCGACGGAAGCGTGCTCGTGCCGGAACTGAGTCCACAGCAGTTGGAAGCGTACGCCGACGTCATCACGACACTCGCTGAAGCGCACGAAATCTGTGTCGTCACCGGGGGGCGCCCTCGCACGTGAATACATTGACGTGGGTCGGGCCATTGGAGCGAACGAAATCGAGCTTGATCAGATCGGTATCGGCGTCACGCGGCTCAACGCCCGGTTACTCATCGCGGCGATCGGCGACGAGGCCGTCTTGGCGCCAGCAAGAGAATACGAAACGGCAAATAGCGCGCTCCGTCGTGGCGACATCGTCGTCATGGGTGGCACGGCACCGGCACAAACGACTGACGCGGTGAGCGCAGTTCTCGTCGAGTACGTGGACGCAGACCGTCTCATCTATGCGACGAGTACTCCAGGCGTGGTTACTGCTGATCCGAACACCTGCCCGGACGCAGAACCCTTCGATGAGCTCACTCCAAGCCAGCTGGTCTCGCTCATTCTCGATCTCGACATGACCGCTGAAAGCAGTGTACCGATTGACCTCCACGCTGCGAAGATGCTTCAACGGGCGCAATGCGAAACGATCGTCCTCAATGGAGGCGACCCCGAGAATATTCTTACTGCTGTCCGAACCGGGGAGTTCGAGGGGACGAAAATCAATCCGGATCAAACGAACGATCCCCCACCGTGAGCCACGAAGGGAAGTTATTCCGATGGAGAACCAACCACGGGTATGCCCCACTACGAGGCTTCCTTCGAGATAGACTCGAAGACCGATTCGTACGCGGCTCGGCGCATGCTGGAGCAGGTATACGATACGATTCGAGAAGAATCACGGAGCGTTCGAGAAGGGACGGACGACGCCGATGAGCTCTTGGAAGCTTTCCGGACGCTTCGAGACGCAGCGAAGCAGCCCACGCCGGGGCGACTGACCATCTCCTACGAACAATACGACGGCGGATTCGAGGACTGATATCGCGACCCCCCGTCACGATCGGGCCGACTCACTGTTGAGTGCCTACGTGGAGACGTGTCGTGCTGAAAGGACAAACACGGTCGATGCTCGTCCGTCTGCACAAGTGACAAGGACGGGTAGGTAGCACCACTCGGAACTGGATACCATTATATTCGTATCAGCGAGTCTGAGGCCGTCGCAGTGTGTCAAACGATCAACGTCGGCGGGTGAGATGGTCCCGCAGCCACGGTCATACGAGAACCCATGGCGGAAACAACCCCCCTCTCAGACGACGGTTGAGTCCGCTCGCTCTTGGGCAAACAGGTCAAGGACGACCTTCGAGCCACCGAGTATGACGGGGCCGACGAACAGGCCGATTGCCCCAAACAGAATAATTCCCCCGAAGATACCCACAACGATGGTCGCGACGTTGATCGCTCCGCTCCGGTTGATGATCGCCGGTCGAAGATAGAGGTCCGAGGCGCTGACCACTGACCCGTAGACAAAAAACAGTACCGCTGTAGTGGGGCGACCGATTGCAAACAGGTAACCCGAAACCGGAAGCCAAACACCGAATGCCCCAACGAGTGGGAGCAACGTGAGAACAAATGTCGCGACGGTCAAGAACACAACCCCAGGCATGCCAACGAGCGCTAATCCGATGCCGAGTAGTACCGCTTGGACCCCCGCGACAGCGACATTCCCGATAACGGACGCCCACATGAGGGCGTCAAGTTCTCTGATAAGTTCCCGCTCCACACGATCAGAGAGCGGGACAATCGACTGTAGCCATGTGACGAACTGTTCACCGTCTCGCAATAACGCAAAGAGTACGAAGACCGTCACGGTGAGGCCGATCAACACACCAGGGAGACCGACGACGACGTTCACCGCGCCGGTTGCAAGACGCTGCAACCCGGTAGCTATCGGCTCTTGATAGGTCCCATACAGGAGATCGAAATCGACCACGTAACCGATGGCTTCGATTCGGTCCTGAATGAGGTCGAGACTGAGTCCTCCTTCTTGGAGGGCGGTTAGCAGCCCCAGTCCCTGCTGAATTGCGACGGTGAGGAGATACGCGACCGGGATGAAGAGGACAAATACCGAAAGCGAAATGAGGGTGAGGGCAGCCGTAGTTGAGGTCGTGTGACGCTCGAGCGTCCGTTGTGCGGGCGCGAGAACGTATGCGAGGACGATCGCGAGTAAGATATACTGAATCTGTGTGAACACGAAAAGGAGTCCGAGAACAACGCTCACCACCGCCAAGATCGACAGCATGAGGTGCTCCGAAAACCAATGCTGACGGTCTCCCTGTTCAGTCATATTCAGTATAGAGATTCCCCTTATCCTTGACTTGTGTGTACAAAATTGGTCTATCTGTCAATGGTCGTCACTGGATCCGAGTACTGCCACTATCGAAGCGGGGTAGTCACGTCAGATTGAGAATCAGCGACAAGCGAACTGTAGTACTAGCCACCCACGTAATACTCTGTGAATGGCACAAGACGGATCTTCCAAGGCGCAGATGAGACAGTGTCAATACCAGTTCTTTTCCGTTGTTAGCGTCTCTTTTCGGTATGTCTTTCTCGTTGAATTCTCTGGCAATTCAGGGTCTGGGCTCAACGCCGGTAACGGCCGAGATGCTCGTCGTCTTCGCCCTCATTCTCCTCGCGCTCGTGCTCTTTGCGACTGAACGGTTTCCGATCGACGTCACCGCCATCTTGATCATGGTTCTGTTGATGGTGCTCGAACCGTGGACGCAGATCTCTCCACGTGAGGGGATCTCGGGGTTCGCGAATCCGGCGACGATCACGGTGCTGGCGATGCTCATTCTGAGTACGGGGATCAACCGAACCGGCATCGTTCAGTTGATCGGCCGCAAGATGGCGGCGTTCGCCGGGACCGACCGACGGAAGCAACTCGCAGCGACGGTCGGAGTCACTGGCCCAGTCTCGGGGTTTATCAACAACACACCAGTCGTCGCGATTCTGGTTCCCGTCATCGCCGATCTCGCACACGAGGGAAATACCTCGCCGTCGAAGCTCCTGATGCCGCTGTCGTTCGCGTCAATGCTCGGGGGAACGCTCACACTCATCGGGACGTCGACGAACATCCTCGCGAGCGATATCGCGGCCCAACTCGGTGCGGAGTCACCCAGCCTCGGACTACATGCGTTTGGGATGTTCGAGTTCACCAAACTCGGTGTCGTCGTCTTCGCCGTCGGTGCCCTCTATCTCATGACGATCGGCGTTCGACTCCTTCCCGAACGGATTCCGGCCGACGAGGACCTCGTCGAGGAGTACGCGCTCCAGGAGTACCTCGCGGACGTGGTCGTCCCGGCGGACTCATCACTGATCGGCCAGACTGTCCGAGAGGCGCTCGGCGACGACGACCTCGATATCGACGTGTTACAGCTGATTCGCTACGGCGAACGGTTCGACGAACCCCTCGCCAGGAAAGAGATCCACGAAAAGGATACGCTCCGACTCAGGACGAATCGAGAGACGCTCGAATACATCATGGATGCGGAAGGGCTCACACTGTCGGGCGGTCCGCAAACCGAGGAGGATCTGCATCCAGAGGAGGAAGAACCGGTGCTCGTCGAAGTCGTCATCCCGTCGGGGTCGTTTCTCGTTGGCGAAACGCTGGCGAGTTCGTCGTTCCGACAGCGCTACGACGCGAACGTTCTGGCCTTTCGCACCCGTGGTGACATTGTCCGGGACCGGTTCGAGGACGTCCGTATTCGCGTCGGCGACACGCTCCTGGTCCAGTCACCGCCCGACAGCCTCACGCGGCTCGTCGAGAACGAGGATTTCATCGTCGCCCACGAGTTCGACGAGGTGACCTACCGGAGCGAGAAAATCCCGTTCGCGGTCGGTATCATTGCCGGCGTGGTCGCATTGCCGGCACTGAACATCCTCCCGATCGTCGTCTCAGCACTCGCTGGCGTCGTGGCGATGATTTTCACTGGCGTCCTCAAGCCGACCGAACTCTACTCGTCCGTCGAGTGGAACGTGATCTTCCTCCTCGCGGGCATCATCCCGCTCGGTATCGCCCTGCAGCAGACGGGCGCTGCGGCGCTGCTCGGCGATGCCGTCGCTGCGACGTCGGTGTTTCTGCCACCGATCGGCGTCCTGTGGGTCTTCTACCTCGCGACCGGCCTGTTGACGAGCGTCATCAGCAACAACGCGAGCGTCGTGTTGATGATCCCGGTGGCTGCCAACGCGGCCCAGTCGATCGGGGCGAACGCGTTCGCGTTCGTCTTGGCGGTCACGTTCGCCGCCTCGACAGCGTTCATGACGCCCGTCGGTTACCAGACGAATCTCTTCGTCTACGGACCCGGTGGGTACACGTTTTCTGACTTCATCCGTGTCGGCGCTCCGCTGCAGTTCCTGCTCTCAATCGTCACCGTCCTCGGGATTGCGTTCTTCTGGGGGGTCCGCGTGTGAAGACTACCCGTCTCGCTCCGGAGAGTACGAAACGCCATCACCGCTGACTGGAGACGCTGTACGAACGTTGATTCATCTGGCGGTCGTACTAGAAGTATGGTCGAGTTTCCAGACGAACGACAGCTCGTACTCGGGGCGCGTTCCCGGTTGGAGCGGTGGACGAGAAGTGCCCGGATGGAGGCGTACGCTGAACTGTTCGAAGGTGACGATCCCATCCTCTCCCCCGAAGAGATGCAACTCCTCGACGCGCTCGACTCTGAACTGGAACGCCAAGGCGGCGATGGGGTCTGGGGCACCGATCAGTACGGCATTCACACAGCAGGGGCCTCGAGTTCGGATACCTCACTCGGTGTGGTCTGCGTATATCATCCACAGATCACAAAAGATTCTGTCCTCCGAGGCGGCGATGACCTCGACGATGAGACCGAAGAGCGACTCAACGCAGCACTCTGGCAATATAGTGAGCGCGTCGCGACACTCATCGAAGCCGAACTCGATGAGTTCGTCCGTCAAGCGGGGGTATAAGTCCTGGCCAGATCCACTTTCGGTGATCGTACGCATCTATCATACTTCACTCAGCAACTGAGATATTCACCCGGTTAATCAACACACAGATTCATTCGGAAATTCGGGGCTTCTATCCCTCCACCAGCCGTATTCGTACGAGAAGGATGATCGAGTCTATCTATAGTTCTGCGACGTCGGAACCGAAATCTGATGGTGCAGACATCGACGCAATACTCGAATGGATCGGAGGGTGTGTCAAGGACATCAGCCTCGGGTTCGAGCGATGGAATGACCCATACGCCCGTGGACCTGGACTCTATTTCGTCGTCGAACGGGACCCCATAACCGAATTTGCGGCTCCGATGGGGACGAACCGCTGGCCGGTTGAGAAGTGTGCGACTGTCTTTGCTGAGACCGATGTATTTCTTGAGGCGGCACAGAACGTAGCGTTGTCCCGTGATGGCGCAGTCGTCGTTCACAGCGACGGCACGATCGAGGAGGCAATGGTCCGGGTCAACCAGCTCTCTCCAGCCGAATGCCGACAAAACGACAATCTTCCCTATGCGGGGTGGATGGGTGCTCGTCACATGAGCGCACTGGAAACCTCGACCCGCGAGGAAGTGGTCGCGGCGATCACACTTAGCGAAGAAGACGGACGAGTAACAGTTTTTACTGACGGCACGTTCGAGGATTCCCTAGCGACATCCCTGGTGATTGATTGAACAACGGAGGGCGAAGACACTCATGGCCGTCGAGTCGGACTTGCTCCTTCCGTTTCCCCGCGAGATGACGCTCGTTTTGGCCGTTGTACATGCGCTTGGAATCGTCGCTGATCGACTCGGGTTTGCACCGGTCGTTGGTGAACTCCTCATCGGGTTGGTGCTCGGGCCTTCGGTTCTCGCTCTCGTCGTTCCGAGCGTCACGGCTGTCGTCGTCCCGGTTCCCGATCGGCTGGCAACCCTTGCGCCACTTGGACTCATTCTCCTCCTCGTATCGGCTGGACCGGAGGTTAGCGTTCGGACGGTACGCCGCTATGTTCGACCGACGGTCGCACTCGCCGCCAGCGCCTCAGTCGTGTCGTTTCTTTTGGGGTCGCTACCGTTCTCGGGCCGCGAATCGTCGATGCACTCGTTGAGAGTGGTTGTACACCAGTGACGATGGCTCGATACAGAGTGCGTATCTCTCGCTGGAGCAGTTCCAGACAAGCGGGAGCAATCGTCAGAATGAGACAGTCGATTCATCCTCCGCCTCAGTTCCGAATGCCGTGCCGCCTCGGTCATCATAATATTTGCGTCCAATAAATGTATCATCAAGATTACCGACGATTGCGGTGTAAAGGGCGTCTGCGGTCGGGAAATTCTCGTCCTCGACTGGGTCTAAAATTTCTTGAATAGTTACCGAGCCGCCGGAGGGTGCTGTTATTTCGATAGTACCGATCTGTTCAATCACGGTCGCGTGCGTCGCTGGGAACTCGATCCTGTCAATGACAATCTGCTCTGTATCTGAATATTCCATATCTATCATTCGTGGACCGATGTTTCGGCCACCGTGGTGTCTGGTAAGAGTCGAAAACAAATCAACCCACACAGTTTTTATTTTTTATTGATATTTGATTATGTGAGTCACATCCATCGACACCTATCACGTCTCAACTGTTCCGAGACTTCCACGACGGCCATGCGATGTAGGGGCGAGAGATGACGTCCTGGACACCGGTATCCGAATCCGATTCAAAATAGCGAGTGATCAATGCTAATCCTTGAACAACTTTTGGACCCATCGTATATACTTTTTGAAATGTCACATAAATGTCAGCCGTCGGTTGGTACGTGTACACGATATGGAGCAAATGATAGCTGAGCTCACCGACGGCACCGAAATTAAAGATGTCCACGAGGTGGTCGAAGGATCGAGTGGTGTTCATCTAAAAAGGGAGGTCGATGGTGGGGCGATGAAACGGATCGCTTACATCCCGTTCTCGCAACTCATTGCCGTCACCCCTCGGTGACATCTGTTCAGATGGTCGAACACGAGCGATCGAGAGGACTGATAGCGGGCAGTTATAGCGGATTGGCCAGTTCAGACCGCTCGATTACTCAGCACAAACTCTCAGATGGATAGCAAGTGTCACTATCCATCTGGCCCAAATCTACTGCTCTAGTGGCCACCAGTGCGCCGTCAAGACCAGGTTCTCCGTCTTGCTCGTCACGACACCGTGGACGGGCCGACAGGTCTCCCGGCCGGACGGAGCGTTGTTCGCTGCTTCGGAGGTCGGGCCGTAGGGCCCGGGGCTACTGAAACTGGTGGGATGGCTACCGGTCATCTGCGATGGGGGTCTGCCCTGCGGGAACCGCAGTTCTCGTTGAGGGTGTCGCTGAATCAGTAAATAGAGACAGTCGTCTCCTTGTTTGGTTCTACTATCGATCTCTCAGTGATTGGCCGCGACCCCGAGGACGACGACGTGGTAGATGACGACGGTGATGAACACGACATAGAGAAGCCCTGCGACGAGAAACGGGAGTGGACGCATTCGGTTTGAAGACATGACCTGGGTCCGAAGCAACACCATCCCCCCTCCGAGTAGCGCGAGGACCGCTGACAGCGTGTTCAGAAATCCAATCGTTCCCCACGAGACTCCGAGATCCCACGTGGTGAACAGAATACCGAGTGTCACCGGTAGGGTGCCCTGAAACACCATCGCGCCCGTGATATTGCCGATCGCGAGGGTATCCTTCCCCTCACTGATCCAGATCCCGGAATTGAATTTCTCCGGAAGTTCGGTGGCCAACGGGGCCAACAGGAGCGCAACCAGTGCCGCTGGAACGCCCAACACTTCGGATGAGAAGAACGCTACCTCAGTCACAAACAGATGAGCCCCGGCAATGATCACGAGAAGTCCGAACGCAGTCTGAGTGACCACCATCCACAACGGGGGCTCATCGACAGGAACGAATCCTGATCCGAACGCCGGGAACGGTCGTTTACCCTCTGTCAGCAATCCTTTGAGATGCAATTGATCGAGGTCTTCTCCCTTGATGAGTTGGCCCGCGGAGAGCGTCTGCCTGACGTACACGACATACAGTATGACAAGTCCGAGGGCGATACCAACGCGAAGACGACGAGATGGAACGAATGCCGCCACTACTGCGAACGAATACCCAGCCAGGAAAAACGAGAGGTCACGTCGGAGTGACGGCACGTTAGCTTCGAGAAGCGAACCAGCGGTGCGCCGGCTGCCGAAATAGAGGACAGTCACGCCAATCAGCGCCATCGCTATCGTGGCGAGCATAAACGGTGCGCCGAGGATGGCTCCGACGCCGATCTCGTCGGCAGCGGCCTGGTCACCCCGGCCAATGATCACCGAGATGATGGCAATAACGGGGATCATCGTTTCGGGTAACGCCGTCCCGACAGCGGCCAATATGCTCCCTGTGGCGCTCTCGCTCACGCCGAGGTGGTGACCGAACCACTCTATTGAATTCGTGAAAATCTCCGCCCCACCGAGGAGAAGGGCAAATGCACCGAGGAGCAAACCGAGGTTTAGCAGCGGGATCGAGAAAACGTCTACCGATTGAAACATAGATAGACTTCGGAAGTTGGGTTCTAAATAGTTGGCATCAGTGAGTCGGCTGGCTTCTCGCACTCCGAATCGACCATCGGTTCGGAATCCTTGTTATCGAAAAAGAGAAAGCTTTGCGATGATTTACCACGGCTGCTCCCGTACTCTTGGATATGGCTGAAGCAAACGACTACGAGTCCGAAATGACGGCCAGTCGTGAGGAGATAGCAGCCGTACTGAGTAGCGTGGAAGATGGGATTCTAGCTGGCTCCATTCGGCTGGGTGACGGCACAGACGCTGTCACTGTTGCTATTCCCGAGGAGATCGATCTCGAAATTGAATTCGAGGCTGAGGATGACGAGTTGAGTCTGGAACTCGAACTAGCATGGCCCTCTCCAGAAGGTGAGGAATCCGGGATCTCTCCCATCGCGGAGATCCCTGAAGAGGAAGACGATGAACTATCAGTACCCTCTTCAGAAGGCGAGGAATCCGGGGCCTCTCTCATCGAAGAGATCCCTGAAGAGGAAGACGACGAACTAGCAGTGCCCGTGGGTGCCGCCGACGCATCGCAGGCACTGGCCCGGTTCGAAGTCTTCCGTGACCAAGGCGAAGAATGGCGGTGGCGACTCCGTCACCGCAATGGGAACATCATCGCAACCAGTGGCGAGGGGTACACACGCAAACACAATGCGTGGAAAGGACTCCAGAGTGTGATGAAGAACGCATCAGAAGCGGAGGTAACGGAGGATCCTCCGAACTAGTGGAGAACGGCAGGCAGGTTCAGCCCATTGTGATTGCACTCGGTCTGAACGTTCTCACGTTACTCGCTCGTTGACCGTTCTCCCTCGTAGGCGTCGAACCAGCCAGTGACAGTCTGCTGGAGCGCCCCTGTCGTGCTCCCGAGGTTCAGCATCTGGTAGCCGTTCGCCGCTTTCTCGTTGACATCGTCCATCCCGAATCCGAGACCGCCGACGGGAACACCTGCATCGACGGCATTCGAACGAATGGTCTCGACGGCTTCCTGCACATCCTGATGGTCGATTTCACCGGGGCAGCCCAGCGATATGGAGAGGTCGAGCGGGCCGATGAAGACGAATCCCAGTTCCGGGACGTCCAAGATCGCATCGAGATTTTCGACGGACGCCTCGGTTTCAATGGTCACGCCGACGAGAGTCTCCCGGTCCTCGGTGGCAATGTAGTCGTCGGCGAGTCCCCAGCGTCGGGCCCGGGGCGACCCAAGTCCTCGATCACCAGGTCCGTCGTCGTAGCGGAATCGAGCGGATTTGACTGCCTCACGGACCGCTGTCGCCGTCTCCACGCGTGGCAGAAAGACGTTCCTGGCCCCGAGGTCGAGAGCCTTCCGGACCAGCGTCGGGTCCGTGTCGGGGAGTCGGACGAGTAGTTCGAGGCCCGTCCGTTCGGCCGCACGTAGTAGGTCCTCCATCAGATTCGCGTCCCACGGGTCCGGCCCACCATGTTCGAGATCGATCCAGACGAAATCCACATCGAGTTCACCGTAGACCTCCACGAGTGTGGGACTGTACGAGTTGTCGAGCAGGCCGAGTGCAACGTCTCCGCTCTCCAACGTGGCTGCGAGGTCGTTCGTCAACGCTGGATGGTTCATCGTTGTATTTTCGGACGCGGGCGGGAAACATCTACTGGACAGGTGATGGAGGCTACGTTCACCGTTCGTGGCAAGCTCGGCACCGGGGGACATCGAACGTCCCTAGCGAATAAGATCAAGCAGGAGAACGGCTATCAACGACTGACGAAGTTACGGAGCGTCGTTCATCTCGAAAGGTGAAGGGTATTGAGTAGGTTCGACAAGGCTGTCACACCCTCCACCGTGTATCCAAAGAGTCCACACCGTCGAGCGTCCACACAGTTATTCGAATCGGACGGCTATTCCAAAGGATGTCAGACGACAACCGGGACCGAGACGAGAACCCAGACGACGAACAGCGACAACAGCCAGAGCGGAAGCGAGAAAATGAACGCGACCGTGCCCATGACTGGCGAGTACGTGCGCCAGATATCGAGCGATGGCGGAATATTGATACTCGTCGGCGTCGTCCACGACCATCCGGCGAGTACGTACCGCGTTCGACAAGTGGTCAAGGAACTCGATCCGGAAGTAATCGCATTGGAACTGCCGCCGATTTCGATCCCGCTGTTCAAGCAGTACGCAAGCACCGACCGATGCCCACCTGTCTTTGGCGGCGAGATGAGTGCGGCGATTCAGGCTGCCGCCACAGGTACTACCGTCGGTATCGACGGGCCAACCGGCGGCTTCTTCCAACGGCTGGGGTGGAACCTCCTTCGGGAACGGCCATCGCTACAGACGGTTCGAAACGTGGTCTCGGATGCCGTCGAAACGACGAAACACGCGGTCGCCTGCCGTGCTGCGGCGGCTGTCGGCGCACGCACCTCGATCCGACTGGAAGTCGACTCGCCGGTCTCACACGACATCGACTGGGCGGACGCACCCGACGACCAAGCACGCCACGAGCGCAAGCAGGTTCGTCGCTCCCACTCGTTTATGAACGCGTTTCGGACTGCGAGTCGCTTACAGGCCTCTCGACTCGAGGATGTGGCCCGCGAAGAAGAGATGACCGCTCGACTCTTACGGCTCCGCGAGGAAGGCGACACCGTCGCCGTGGTCGGTATCGACCATCTCGACTCGATAGCCGAACGGCTGAATTCAATGGGTGAAGCGGCCTCGCCTGACGGCGTCCGCGATCACTAGCCCGCCCAGACGGACGTTGCGACGGCATCGAAGTGGAACCGGCGTCCGCGTGACTACCCAGGTATGATACTATTATTTCGCTTATCCCACAGCATACCCCCGGAGTGCGGCCGTTCGTGAGTACCTTTGACACGTCGAGCCCTCTGGATGACGGTTACGTGTGAATATCTGGACTGGTGTAACGCAGTCCTATCGACCCTCTGTTTCGGATATTCCTTTTATAACCATACACCCACGGGGAATACACTCAGATCCAATGGAGCGAGACCACGTAACTGATGACGACGAGGGCAAAGCGGTAGTCGACTCTCACGGGGAAAAGATCGGTATGGTCACGGAGGTCAGATCCGGTACCGCGTACGTGGATGCGGACCCCGGCCTCGCTGATACCATCCGCTCGAAACTCGGCTGGGGCGACGCCGACCAGGACGATTATCCCCTGGAGAAGAGCCGCATACACACAGTAACCGACGACGAGGTTCGACTCAAAGACGAGTTTTAGGCCAACTCACCCACCAGAGCGCGGACTCCTTTTTACGTCGTGGTGGATTGTCAGACGTAGCTTGATACGGGATGGAGAGGAATAGCCCTCCGTACTACCCAAGCGTGATTTCGACCAGGGACATCTCGTTCGCAGGAACAACACTCTCTAGAACGGTCTCGACCTCGGACCACGTCTCTGGCCGGTAGCTGTCGATCCCGAAGCTCTCGGCAAATCGCTCGAAGTCAGGGTTCGTCAGTTCGGTTCCAAAGTGTTCACCGGTATGTGTGACCTGATTCTCTGAAATAAGGCCGTAGTCGTCGTCGTTGAACACGATGATCGTATATCCGAGGTTGAGGCGGGTGGCCGTCTCGATCTCGGCCGCATTCATTAGAAACCCACCATCACCGGTCGCAACGACGACGTTCGTAGCGGTCGCGAGATCGGCAGCAATCCCGCCAGGGACGGCGATTCCCATACTTGCCAACCCGTTCGAGATGATGCACGTGGTGGGTTCGTAGGTGGGAAAACTCTGTGCGATCGCCATCTTGTGACTCCCGACATCGGAGATCAGAATGTCTTCGTCAGCCATCGCTTCCCGGAGAAACGGGAGCGTTCGTTCAACCGAGAACGGGTCGTCTGACTCGGGTTTTCGTTGCACGCTCGCGACGATCCGCTCGCGCAGGTCCTGACACCACTCCGGCCCAGGCGCTGAATCGAGATGCATCCGTAGCTCTCGGAGGACGGTCGAGATGTCCGCGACAATTTCCACGTCCGGATTGTAGTGTCGGTATACTTCTGCAGGTTCGTGGTCGACGTGGATGATGGCCTTATCGAGGTCAGTGTTCCACGAGCGAGGGTCGTGCTCAGCGATGTCATAGCCGACTGCAAGTACACAATCGGCCTGGAAGATTGCCGTTGACGCCTCGGATTCCGGTCCAGAACCGAGTGTCATCAGCGAATTATCGAGACGATCTGAGACCGCTCCTTTTCCCATGTATGTCGCGACAACGGGCATCCCAGCGTGGTCGATCAGTTCGCGCAACTGGTTAGCCGTTGACGTTCGGACGGCACCGTTACCGGCTAACACCAGCGGGGAATCTGCGTTCTCGAGAAGTTCGGCGGCGTGGTCGAGCGACCGCTCGTCGGGGGCAGCCCGTCGCACACGTGGCCGAGTTGGGAGGGCCTCCGCGTCGACCTCTTGTGCTGCCACGTCTTCAGGAAACTCGAGATGGGTCGCACCGGGTTTCTCGTACTCGGCGAGCTTGAACGCCTTGCGTACTGACTCCGGAATGATCTCGGCCTCGGTGATCTGTGTGTTCCACTTCACGACCGGCTCGAACATGTGGACGATATCGAGGGCTTGGTGGCTCTCCTGGTGGAGGCGTTCGAGCCCACCCTGTCCCGTAATCGCGACAAGTGGAGACTTGTCGAGATGGGCGTCTGCGACGCCAGTGAGAAGATTCGTGGCACCTGGCCCCAGCGTGGAGAGGCAGACACCGGCTTCGCCTGTCAATCGGCCGTGGACGTCGGCCATAAACGCCGCACCCTGTTCGTGTCGCACCGGGATGAACTGGACATCTGAATCTCGGAGTGAGAACAGCAGATCTTCGAGTTCCTCTCCCGGGAGACCGAACACGTACTCGACACCCTCTGTTTCGAGGCAGCTGACGAGGAGATCGGATGCCTTCATCATTCCACCCAGACTGTCTTGCGATTGACGAACTCCATGATGCCCGCATTCGAGAGTTCGCGGCCGTAGCCAGATTCCTTGACCCCGCCAAACGGGACCCGTGGATCGGACTTCACCAGCTGATTCACGTAAACGTTCCCAGCGTCGATCTGTCGAGCGAGGCGCTCGCCGCGCTCGCGGTCTTCGGTCCAGATGCTCGCACCCAGACCGAACTCGGTATCGTTCGCTTTCACGATCGCCGCGTCCTCGTCTGGGACCTCATAGACGGCGGCGACGGGCCCGAACGTCTCCTCACTGTCGGCCGGACAGCCCTCGGGGACATCGGCGAGGATCGTCGGGGGGTAGTACGCACCCTGCCGATCGAGGGGTTCACCTCCCGTGACGACCCGTGCACCCGCCTCGACGCTCGCCTCGACCTGTCTGTGGAGGTCTTCCAGGAGATCTTGACGGGCCTGGGGGCCGACGTCGGTCTCCTCGTCCATCGGATCGCCAACCGTGAGTGACGAGACCGCTTCGGTGAACTTGTCGAGGAACGCCTGGTACACGTCCGTGTGAACGATGAATCGCTTGGCTGCGATACATGACTGCCCACCGTTCTGGTTTCGCGCCCACGTGCCGGTCTCGGCGGCGGCCGAGATATCGGCGTCGTCGAGGACGATGAACGGGTCGCTTCCGCCGAGTTCCAGCACAGTCTTTTTGAGGTGCTCGCCCGCTGTCGACGCGACAGCCCTCCCAGCCGGTCCACTTCCGGTCAGTGTTGCGGCTCGGATGCGGTCGTCCGCGAGGATCCCGTCGACGAGATCCGACGGAATCAGCAGTGACTGGAAGACCCCCTCGGGGTAGCCAGCCTCGCGAAACACCTCCTCGATTGCCATCGAACAGCCGGGGACGTTCGACGCGTGTTTCAGCAGCCCGACGTTCCCCGCCGTCAGCGAGGGGGCGGCAAATCTGAATACCTGCCAGAACGGGAAGTTCCACGGCATTACTGCGAGTATTGGTCCCAGTGGCTCGTAAACGGTCTCGACTGCCGCTCCCGGTGGGCTAAGGTGGCCCTCGGGCTCCAGGTACGCACTCGCATGTTCCGCGTAGTGATCACAGCCCCACGCACACTTTTCGACCTCTGCGATAGCTTGCGAGATCGGTTTACCCATCTCCCGAGTCATCGTTTCGGCGTACTTGTACTTGTTCGCACGCAGGACTTCACCGGCGGCTGCAAGCAGTTCTTCGCGCTCCCGAACCGGCCGGCGGCGCCAGTCATGGAAAGCTGCATTCGCCTGGTCGAGAGCTTCTTCGACCCTCGATTGGGTGTGCTCCGCGTACGATTCGATTCGCTCGCCAGTCGACGGGTCGACTACATCCATGTCGTTGTAGATTGGGCGTGAAAGAGGTTAACTCACAGGGTGCCACCGGCTCCTGCACGTCAGCGGAGCGGACTGCGCGGCGGCGAGATACCGGCCATGTTGAGCGCTAAGGGGCCGTTCAGTCCCGATGCCGGAGCATTCAAGCGAGTTTACGGTCCTGGAGAAGACGATGTCTCGGTCAGAGGAGTGCGGTCTGTGCCAGTCCGAGGAAAATAAAATGCCCGAGGACGCCGGTCACGGTTGTGATGAAGACCGTGAGGATGCGTTCTATCCTCACGGATGTCCGGAGGCCGACGGACGCCACCTGGGCTCGGTGACGCAGCGGCGAGAGCCGTACTACTATGTAGACTCCACCGCAACTCATACATAATTGATTCTGTGACGGACGGATTGTACACCCTCGCACTGGCGACGCCGGCACTCCTTCAGCAGCTGCCGGTCTCGATCGATGTGTTCGTCGTGCTCGCTGTCGTTGCCATCGCGCTCATCCTGTTCGTCCTCCAGCCAGTCTCGATCGATACGACTGCCATCGCGCTGATGGTCGCGCTCATCCTCCTCGGTCCGTGGACAGGTGTCTCCCCAGAAGAGGGCGTGTCAGGCTTCTCGAACCCCGCGACGCTCACTGTGCTGGCGATGTTCATCCTCAGCGAGGGAGTGCGACAGACCGGCGTCATCCAGATCCTCACCCAGAAGATGGAGTCGTTCGCGGGAGACAGCGAGTCACGACAGCTCCTCGCGACGGTCGGACTGGCCGGCCCATCGGCGGGCTTCGTTAACAACACGCCCATCGTCGCCGTACTCATCCCCGCCGTCACGAACCTCGCTCGGAAGACCGGGACCTCGCCGTCGAAGCTGCTGATTCCGCTGTCGTTCGCGTCGATGATGGGCGGGACTCTCACCGTCATCGGGACGTCGACGAACCTGCTTGCGAGCGATATCTGGGCGCAGGTCGGTCCGACCGGCGAGCCGTTCTCGCTGTTTGAGTTCACACAACTGGGGGCCGTCGTACTGGCTGTCGGCATCGTCTATCTACTGACCGTTGGGCGATACCTCACACCCGCCCGGATCACCGCCGAAGGATCCCCCACAGACCAGTTCGGGATGGCCGACTACCTGACCGACGTCGTCGTGCACGAGGACTCCGAGCTCGTCGGGTCGCAGGTTCGAGAGCTGCGGCGCGGCGACCTCGATCTGGATGTATTCGAGATCGTACGCAACGGCCGCAGCATCGTCCGCGGCCTCCCGAGCGAGCGGATCCACGCTGGCGACGTCCTTTCCGTGAGAGCGAGCCAGGAGACGCTCGAACAGGTCATCGGCGACGACCACCTCGATTTCCTGCCGGAACTCCTCGACGCCGCAGAGGACGGGCACGAACCGCTCCCTGACGGGTTCGTGCCCGAACACCACGCGTGGAGCCGACCGTTAGCGACACCCGACCCGAACACGAACGACGACGAGAGCAAGGAAAAATCAGAGGAAGCCGAGGATGAAATTTCGCTCACGGAGATCGTGTTGCTCCCTGGGACGTGGTTGAACAGACGGGACGGCGTTGTCGGATTCGAACGCGACTACGACGCGACAGTGCTTGCGGTTCGCCGGGGGAATGAAGTGATTCGCCAGCGCCTCCGGGACGTGCGCCTGCAGGGCGGTGACGTGTTGCTCGTCCAGACGAGCGAAGACGTTCTCGACCGATTCCGGGCGGACAACAATATCGTCGTCTCCAGTGACAGACGCTGGAAGGACTTCGACCGGACACAGATCCCCATCGCACTAGGCATCGTTGCCGGCGTCGTCGGACTGGCCGCACTCGAGTATCTCCCGATCATGGTCAGCGCGCTCGCCGGCGTCGTCGCGATGCTCTTTTCGGGCATTCTCCGACCCGCAGACGCCTACGAGGCCGTCGACTGGGATGTCATCTTCCTAATCGCGGGCGTCATCCCTCTCGGCATCGCGTTCGAGGCGTCCGGAACGGCTGACCTAATCGCGACGGGCATCGTGGCCGGGAGTGCCGTCCTCACACCGATTGCGATGCTCGCGACGTTCTACATCGGCACCGCGATCATCACGGAGATGGTGAGCAACAACGCGAGCGTCGTGTTGATGCTTCCAATCGCTGTCGAGGTCGCGGGGCAACTCGGCGTCAACGCCTTCGCGTTCGCCCTTGCGGTGACGTTCGCCGCCAGCACGCCCCTGCTCAGCCCAGTGGGCTACCAGACGAATCTCATGGTCTATGGGCCTGGCGGCTACAAGTTCACTGACTTCGCGCGCGTTGGTGCGCCGCTCCAGCTCATCCTGACCGTCGTCACGACGGCCGGCATCGCATTCTTCTGGGGGCTATGATGAAACAGAATCACGACTGCGACGTGCGCTAAGGCGGCGCGACAGCAGCCGCCCCCTACAAGGCCCCCACACGCCAATACCGGTGTATGGTCGAGTTGATCTCTATCGGTGGGTTGTTCCTCGCGTTCTTCCTCGTGGTCATGAATGGGGTGTTCGTCGCCGCCGAATTCGCGTTCGTAAAAATCCGGCCGACCCGGGTGAACGCGCTCGTCGACCGCGGGAAACCCGGTGCAGGACTGGTACAGGATGCCATCGAGAACCTCGACGGTTATCTCGCCGTCAGCCAGCTCGGGATTACGCTCTCCTCACTCGGCCTCGGGTGGATCGGTGAGCCGGCTGTCGCAGCGCTCATCGAACCCATTCTCGGGGAACTGCTACCTGCAGGCGTGATTCATCTGGTGGCGTTCGCGCTGGGATTCGGCTCCATCACGTTTCTCCACGTCGTGTTCGGCGAACTCGCACCGAAGACCTTTGCTATCCAGGAGGCCGAACGGGTGGCGCTCCTCGTTGCGCCGTTCATGAAGTTCTGTTACTACCTGTTCCTGCCCGGCCTCGTCGTTTTCAACGGCACCGCGAACTACTTCACCAGCCTCGTCGGCGTGTCGCCAGCGTCCGAAAGCGAAGAAACCCATTCCGAGGAAGAGATCCTGATGATTCTCACGCGCGCCGAGGAAACAGGACACGTCGACCTTGATGAGGTCGAGATGATCGAGAGCGTCTTCGACCTCGGCGACACGCTCGCCCGGGAGATCATGGTGCCACGCCCCGACGTGGAAACCGTGTCCGCCTCGATGGCGCTTTCAGAACTTCGTGCGGTTGCCGCCAGCGGGACCTACACTCGATACATCGTCCTCGACGAAGACGGGGACCAGCCAATTGGGTTCGTCCACGCGAAAGACATCCTCCAGGCGAGCGAAACCGAAGCCGATCACGACTCAATCACTGCACGGGACCTCGCACGAGAAGTCCTGGTAGTACCGGAGACGCGACGGATCGACGCAATTCTCGCAGAGTTTCAGACGTATGGTGGTGGCCAGATTGCCGTCGTCATCGACGAATGGGGCGTTTTCGAGGGAATCGTGACCATTGAGGACATCCTTGAGGAGATCGTCGGCGACATTCGAGACGAATTCGACACTGCACCACAGGCCCCCGCTATCGAGCAGCGAGATGACGGAACGTACGTTGTCGACGGTGGCGTTCCTGTCCAAGACGTGAACGAACAGCTCGGCGCCACGTTCGAGACCGACCAAGTTGAGACGATTGGCGGATTCGTCTTTAGCCAGCTTGGACGAGAACCTGAGGTCGGTGACCAAATCGACCAGCAGGGACACGTCTTTCGTGTCGACGCCGTCGACAACGCACGAATCGAACGCCTCGTAATCCAGACACCTGGGACATCTCAGACGGAGACTGCGGAAGAATAATCGGATCGAAAGCGGTGGTTTTTAAACGGGGCACAAGAGGGTGGTCCGGCTGAGCGGGGCATACTCGACAAAGAGTCTTGAAATAGTTGACCGACATAATGAGGCACTGTTCGAGTTCCTCTGGTGTCCCGTCTGCGGGCAGGAGGTCTTTACCCACGTTCCCTTCGAGGGGGTGTTCTGCAAGAACTGCAACACGCAGGTCGAACTCCAAGAGTCCCGAGAGACACGCGGCTACGAGGAGGCCGTGCTCGCCTGCTTCGATACCGCCACGATCTGGATCCTCCACGTCGACGAGAAACTGTGTCGCGATCTTCCGGATGGATCGGCGCGGGTGAAGATCCTCGGCGCACCAGATGCTTACGATGTCGATTGGTGGAGTCCGGAGCCAGGTGAGGACTGGGACCCTGTGGAGCGCGGAGAGTTCGACGACATCAAGGAACCATCAGAGGTGTCGCACCTGGCGTAGATCCTTATTGAATATTCATTTAATAATAGGTTTCAGCGGCCGTGTTGAATGCAGGGTACGTATGAAACACGGTAAATGTCTCAACTGAACACAAGGCAGATCGGCACGCAAAGGGGGATATGCACTAATCTCCCACGATAAGGTGACCTTAGAATCAGCGCCAGTCTTGACACTAACGGGCCCAAAGAGTGGGGCTAAAGCGAGAGAAAGACGGTGTCCATTCGATCCTCCTCACAGGGTTAGGTCACACCGATCGATTTGAGTACACTTGTCATCGACAGTCCCTGGATGATCATGCTTGCGATGACAACTCCAAACACCGCCGACCTGAGCTGACTTTCGAAGGGAACGGAGGGTCCGAGACTGAGCGCGAGAGCGATCGGTATCACGCCGTGCATGCCACCCCAGATTATAACGTGCTGATAGTTTACGGGGACGGGGTCCTTAATCACCTGGTTCAAGAGATTCACGATCCCGTAGATGACGCCAGCACGGACACCAATCAGAAGAAGAAGAGTAGTTAACACGACCGGAAGGGTCCTGAGCACCTGGATTGACGAGACCTCGATGCCGATGGCGACGAACAGCATCGTTTCAGACAGGAAGACGATCTTCTCCCAGATCTCCCCTAGAAACTCGAGGTTCTCCTCACTCAGTGCATACTGTCTGGAGAATATTCCCAGGACGATGCCTGTGATTACCGTGGCGAGAATTCCACTTACGTGGAGCACGTGTTCCGCGAGGTAGAAGCCCCCGTAGACCCCAACGACCGAAATCATGAAGAGATTCGTCTTGTCGTTCACTACCCGTTGTGTTCGGTACGTGGCGTATCCAATTCCAACACCGACGAGAATACCACCGAGACTCACAATAAGAAAATTAGTCATGAATGCCCCCAACCGGCCGAACGAGAAGAGCCCCGTTCCAGTAAGATCCGTGGGGCTAGCCTCACGTACGAGTGCTAACACCGCCGAGAACAAAACGATAGCAAGTCCATCATCGAGAAGGCTCTCCCCCTCAACAAGAACCGCTAATCGTGGTGGAGCTCCTGATTCCTCAAATAGTGAGAGGACGGCAACGGGATTTATCGGATAGGCCATCGCTCCAAATAATAGCATGATTAACAGCGCGATTCCGAAGAGCTTCGCGCCGATCCAGCCGATTGCTATAATAGCGACGGGAAGCCCGACAAGAACGGTTTATTACGATGATCAGCAAGTTGCGTCGAAACAAACCGTGATCGATCTCCGCAGCGCCATAGAACAAAATTGCGGGCAGAAATACGAAGAGGATCGTGTCATGCGTAAACAGAGGGTCGAGGCTGAAGCCGAGATACGTCTGCAGAGGAAAAATCGTCAATGTGAATCCGACTGTGACAAGTAAAACGGTGTATGGGAACGTGACTCGATTTGCCAGAAACCGGACACCGATAGCAATTACGAAGGAGACGAGCACTCCCAATACAACAGCGGTTGTCTCGACCATGAGTCGTTTGCTCTCTACTGTACCCCTGGTACCTCCGTCTGCTTGAATGGTACGAGCAAGAGAGAAGTGTCGGTGCACCATCCTACGTAGCAGCTGGTTTCCCTCATTCTCGATACAGTTCCTGCTCTCGATCGTTACGGTCCTCGGGATCGCGTTCTTCTGAGAGGTCCGCGTTTGAGATGAACCGTTTTCCCGAGATAGTGCGCTAACGTCACCACATCCGACTGGGGGGAGTCGTACGAACGTTGATTCATCTAACGGTCGTACTAGGAGTATGACCTCGGAAGTCGAGGAGGTGTACGAACTCCTGCTGGGGCGGGAACGAGCCATAGACGCCGCACTAGACGCCGTTGCTCGACTTCACCAGGATGATGACGTTCCGACGGCGATGTACGAGGCATTCACCACCGAGTACCAACGTGAGACAGAACAGCTGCGAGCAGTTATCTCGACGCTCCGCTCTGAATACCCAGAAGTCGAACGCGAGCAGCTTCTGGTGAGCGAGCGACGCGTCCTACAGGAGGAGAAAAACGCCGTGAAAGACGCGATTCGGGCCGGTGTCATCAATGACGACATCGGTGAGCGGCTTCTGGAGGAGATCGACCTCAAGGTCGACCTAGTAGCGGCGGGCGAGTCCACTGTACTGGGTGGCGGAGAGGGATATGACGAGTTCTAGCGCGACCGTGTACGGGATCTATAGCCCGCAGTCGACGAGGGTGACGGAGACGCGGAAATAACGGTAGTGGATAATAAACGGGGTGAGGCTTGATCCGCTCGAATAGACATGATGTGGTGTGCTATGGGAGGCTCGAACTCATGTCCACACTACCGCCCGGAGGCAGTCACGTCGCCGGCCCCAGTCATCGGCAGAGACTGATCGCGCTCGCTAACCGTACCAATACCCCGCCGTAATTCGAGTGCACTCGCGTAATCGCCCTGCGAGAGGATCCCGACGATTGCGCCGTCCTCCTCGACGAGGGCGTACGATGACTTCGTGGTGCCGAGTTCGACGAGTGCGTCGAAGGCGTCCGTCGTCGCCTGCACGGTTAGCGGCTCTTCGACCATCACGTCGGCAACCGGAGTGGTTGCACGGTTGCGCTGGTCGACGTCTTTCAGGTGTTGCAGCGAGACGATACCGACAGTGGCGCCCGTCTCATCGGTGACGCCGAACTCGGTCCGCCGGTCGACGAGCATTTTGTCGACGAACTCGGCGACCGTCGAGGTGGCCGAGATGGTGCGTGACTCGGGCGTCATAATGTCCGCGACAGTGACTCCGACGAGCAAATCTTCGAGTGCCGTCGTGCGTGACTCGGAGGTCGCCGCTCCGTAGATGAACAGGGCGACGAACAGGAGGATGACGTTGAACGAGAACACGCCGATCACGGCGAACACTATGGCGAATATGACGCCAACACGTGCGGCGATCCGGGTGGCCTGCCCGTACGGGCGTGTCCGAGCGAGCAGCGCTCGAAAGACCCGCCCGCCATCCATCGGGAACGCCGGAACGAGGTTGAAGATGGCGAGCGTCACGTTCACGACGGCGAGCCAGCCGACGACGAACAGTACAATGGGAAGCGACGCGGGGATGACCTGCAACAGGATGTAACAAACGACGCCGAGCAGGACGCTCGTGATAGGGCCGGCGATGGCGATCCAGAATTCGCGGTTCCACTCGCGCGGCATTGACGTCATGCTCGCAACACCGCCGAAGATCCAGAGCGTGATCGACTCGATGGTCAGTCCGTACCGGAGCGCGACCCACGAGTGACCCAACTCGTGGATGGTCACGCTCACGAACAAACCGAGTGCCGCAACAGCGCCGATCAGCCAGGGCGTCGCGCCCTGGCGCAGGACGGCAACGTCGAGTGTCGACCCGGCCAACCCATCGATGATTCCAGCGTAGAGGGCGATCTGCTGCCCACTTCCGATCAACCACGCGAGGATGGGAAGAAAGACAATCAGGGAGATGTTGATCCGGATTGGGATGCCCCAGACGCTGGTGAGTCGATAGCTACGCATTACTCTCCGCCGTCGGGGGAATTCTGCTCACCGCCATCGGACTGGATGTCCGATGAGGCTCGCCTCGCTTCGCTCTCCTCACCGCCGTCGGCCTGGGGCGAGTGATGCGGCGTCGGCGTCCCGGCGGATGCACGTCCCATCCAGCGGTCGATGTTCTCTGCAACGTAGGTGTGGCCGCCCCATCCCACAGCGATGCCGACGCCGATCGCGACGGCCGCGGCGAGTCCCCACGCTAACGCGTTGGCGAAGACGAACAGGATGCCGACGTCGACGCCCATCGTGTCGAGTCCGATCACGATCGCCGTGAAGTAGAGGAACATCCGCGTGCCCTGCGCGAACCACGAGGTATACTCGGTCTGGGTGGCTGCCCGGGTCCGCATGATGGCGTCACCGATGAAGTCCGCGACGACGAACCCGAGGACGACTACTAACAGTCCGGCGATGAACGCCGGTAGATACGAGGTCGCCGTCGAGATCCACTCCGACAGCAGCGAAATCGAAAGCACGTTTGCGGCGGCGAGGATCGCCAGCGCATAGACGAACCACTTCGCGAGCGTCCCGAACGCGTTCGAGACGGCAGTCTCGGTTCCCCCAAGAATGCGTCCAATCGGCGTTTCGAGTACCATCCGGTCGAGTTCGACCCGGTCCGCTACCTTCCGAACCACCTTGGCGACGGCAACTCCGAGGACCCAGCCGATCAGGAGGACCAGGAGCGCTCCGACCAGCCGGGGGAGAACCGCTACGATCTCCGCAACCGTCTCCTCGAGGAACGCCGGAACTCCTAGTTGGAGCACGTACGATTGTAGCATGATTACGATATCGGCCTTCAGAGCCATGAAGAGGCGACATTTTCACTACCACGGGAGTTTTCATTATGTGAGTTACAAACCCGGCCTGGGGATGGCTGGCAAAGCGAATTTCGACGGGGGGACGACGATCACCGTCGACGAGTTCCAGCAGGGTGACTATCTCCACCACGAGTTGCGGGACCACATACTAGGCGTCTATCCGATTGAGTACGCGACCAAGCAGGGTCTCTCGCAGCTCGTTGGGCGTGCCGAGGACGTACTGTCTGATGCCGAGCGCCGACGGGAACGGGAAGCCCTCGATCGGTTCTTCACCGCGCTGGGACAGGGTGGAGATGTCGCTTACGGTGCTGAGGAAATGCAAACCGCTCTTGACTACGGAGCGGTCGACGTCCTCCTCGTTTCCGACGCACGGCCACCAGCGGAGATTCGTGAGCTGGAGGAAGCGACGACCGATCAAGGCGGTGAGTGTCTCGTTGTGTCGACTGACACAGATCGAGGTGCCCAGTTCGATACTGCATTCGGAGGCCTTGGAGCACTCCTTCGGTTTCCGATCAACTAAGCCGAGTAGTTTTGGACGCCATAGCTGTCGTAGCGTCCCAATGTACGGGTCTGGAGGCAGTCATCGGTCGTGCAGACGACCTCGAATGGCCGTAAACCGGGCGAGTGCGGTGTCGATCTTGGAGACACGAATCGCTTACACCGGTCTCAACCGTCGTCCTGTGCGTTCAATTCTGTAAGGACCTGGCCGGCCGCCGTCCCGATACGAATGCCATCTACGTTACGCATCTCGAGATCGTGCGTGGCAGTCGGAAAGGGGTAGTGGTCGACGAGGATGCGATGGATAACGGTTTGGACGGGGTCGGTCCCGTACCTGTCGACGACAGTAGCCATCATCTCGTCGAGATGCGCGTCCCGGTGCTCCGTCCGGGGATCCTGTGCGCGTTCGAGCACGAGTTCGACTACATCGTCAACTGATGCGTGTTCGGGATTCTTGGTTCGTTCACGAACGTCGTAGAGAGCGTCGTTATCGGGCATTCCTGTTCACTTCGAAGTATTCTCCACGGTGTCAGGGCCCTTGAGCAATGAGCGAGCTCGCTGCACGTAACTGTTCGCGCCCCAGCTACGGCCGTCGCTAATCGCATCGAGGAGCAGCCGCGCATCGGCAGCTGATAGGTGTTCAGTTCGAACGAGAACCGAGAGCAGCGTCGGTGTCGTGACGAGTCGGGTATCAGCGAGTGAGGCGTGGATCAAGCCAAGTTGGTTGAACTCGTCACAGAGGAAGAGCGCAGCATCGAGATCGTTCGCGAGCGTGACCGCCGCGTTCTCACCGTCATCGAGGGGGAACTCGGCATCGAGGTCGACCGACTGTGTCGTGAATGACTCTGCTTGGTCGAGTACGGCGGACGCGGCGTGTCCATGGACGTCATCGTAGGAGGCGATCTCTTGGAGTTCATCGATGACCGCTGTTGGGACGACGACCTCGTACCGGGAGAGACAGAGTGCGAGTGGATCGGGGTCGTCGTCAGTAACGATCCCGAGACTCACGAGGGCGGAGGCGTCTGCGATAAGCCGCGACATCTATGCGTCGGCGACCTCGTCGATGAAGTCCTCGTCCAACTGCTGTTTCAACACTCGGAGGTTTGCCGCCTCCTCGGCGCCGACGAGTGCTTTGAGTTGATTGAAGGTGATCTCGTCGTCGTAATAGGCGGCGGCGATCTCTTGGGTGAGTGCGTCGTCGTGAGCGGCGTCTTGGAGGTACTCCCGAAGCGCGGTCACGAGGACATCTGTTCGGTCTTCCCCGAGGACTGCGGCCAGTGCGTCGGCGCGGTCGATGAGCCGATTGGGGGCCCGAAACTGCACGCGCTTCTTATCGGTGCTCATGATGTGTACGATGTGAGCCAACGCACTTAGCCGTTTTCGTGTGTACGATGTGAGCCTCACTCGGCCGACCGTCACTCGGCCACGAGATGCTCCTTGAGGTCACGTGTCCAGTACGTTGCGAGCCCCCCTGGACTACAGTGCTCGCACAGTTGCAACGGGCCTTCGAGATGCCCCAGTTCCACGCGGAACCGCGTCAGCGCTGCAGGCGTGTCAACGACGAGCCCACACCCGTCGCAGGCGTGGTGATCGCGCTCGTCGGGATCAGGCCCCGACTGGATCGCACAGTCGACGCAGATGGGGTGAGTAACCCGATCATCCTGACCCCATGTATGCGCCTCGCCAGCCTCGGCGCCGGGCGGAGTGTCGCAGAATGCACACCCCGTGAGCGTCTGCTGCATTACTCGGCCTCCTCGTCGGCATCGCAGGCGGTCGTCCAGCCACGGTGGAAGACGGCTAGCTGCGTCGGTGAGTCGAACGCAGTACCACTCGGTTCGTGAACGAGAACGCGGTCCTCGGGAACGGGTGTGACGACGTCCGCGTCGAGGAGCTCAGTCTCGAACTGTTCATAGTCGGCACTCGTGTCGTCATGTGGATCGGGATCATCCATGGTGAATCACGCTGCGCACGTTGTCGCGCGCTGCACGCCTTCTGGCGCGGATAAACACTCCACGCGAGACCGCGGCCCTTACTCGCTCCAGAGGGCCGTGATCCGGTCTTCGATTCCAAGCGTCAGCACGTCGTGATGGTCGGTTAACCACGATGCGTCGTCACTGGATAGCAAAGCGGTCGTCAATAGCTACGGAGCCGCTGAGAGCCTGTTGACTCACTCGTCTTCGAGCGCGGCGTAGATCTCCGCGTGGCGGCGTCCGTCAAGTTCCCCCATCTCGAGGGCGATCTGGTGGCGTTCAGCGTCGCTCTCGGCCGCCTGATACCGCTCGTACAGTCGGCGGACTTCTTCGTCGACCGTCGCCGAGGAATCGGTGCTGGACGCCATCTCTGTATCGAAGTTACTCATTGTGTCCCTTTATCAGTTGCGACGAGCACACGCTCGGAAGTAGATCACTGCGGTCTCAGTGTCGACGGCGGCTTCATCGGTCGCAAAGCGATGCAGTAGGGCCCGAATTTCGTCGCCGTAATCAAACGTGTGTCCGTTCAGCATGTAGAAGACAACCACCGTTCGGAGTGCAGTCCGCTTGTTTCCGTCGACAAAGGGATGATCTGCAACGAGAAGACGCATCAGATGTACCGCTTTTTCATGCAGTGTCTGTGGAACCTCCCCAAAGTAGCCTTCAGAGACGTACTGCACTGCAGATTCGATTGCATCCTCCGACCGAATTCCGGGTTCTGTGGCGTCGCCCTCCTCAACGATCTGCTCGTGGAGATCGAGAATGAGCTCGACCGAAGGATACGCGACGTCGTCAGTCACATTTGCGACTCTCTCACGCTAGCCAATAGTCGTTTCTTCCTTGCAGCGTCGCTCGCTGTATGTTATATCTCTTGGCGGTCGGTACTGGCGCGTTGTAGGCGAGCACGTTCGTAGCGTGTTCGCTCCTCGTGGGCAGTCGCCCAATCAGCGAGATCACTGTACACGTTGTCAATTGTCCGCTTCTCGCTTGTTTCGGCAACCTCGACGGCGTGGACGGCCGCTGGCGTCTTGGCGTCGTACACCTCTTCATAGCCGTCGATGTGCGTGGTCAACTTCTCAACGTGCTGCTGGAGGTCCTTGACGGAGTGGTTTGTGGCGAGTCGGTTGATGCGTCGCCACTCGAAGTACGCGTTGTTCCGCTTGTAGGTGGCCGGATGACCGTCATGGCGTATGACGATGCCGAGTTCTCCGAACCAGCTGAGGTATTTCCGGGTAGTCTTCGGGTCACACTCTGCTCGTTCGGCGATCGCGCTTGCCGTCGTCGGCTCCCGGGTCTGCAGGATGGTGCCGTAGATGCGTTGTTCGACGTCGTCCTCGCTAAATGGGTCGTCGAAAGGAGGGGGACCGTCCGTGGACGCTGTGTCGGGCATACGTGTTCTTACGGGGCTACGAATATCGTTCTTACTTCGAGGAAGAGTTCCTCGACAAGTGAGGCGTACTGGGTGCCGCCTGGTTGGCTTCGAAAGGAGCACCGCCTTAACCAACAGTCTGCCCGGGCTCAGCGAGTTGTTGGTTAACTCACGTTCGGTCAGCGCATCTGGAGCTTTCGAGCCGGTTTTACGCTGAACGTATCTGGGTTGTTGACTGGCACGTCGTGACTGCGATCAGTTGCCTGGGACGACGACCGAGTGAGCCGGGTGATGAGATCCTCACGAACAGCCCGCCGACTGACCGTCGACTCGTGCCACCCAAGTCGTTCATCGTAGTGCCGTTTCCGAAATATCTCGCCGTTGTCGTCGATGGCGATGAACTGGGTTCGCTTTGCTCCCCACACGTTCGCAGAGACGTACTCCGCACCGACCTCTTCGTGGGTGAGTTCCACGAGGACACACTCGACGAAGGAGACGATGGAGAGTTGACTTCGATCGTTGGGAATCGTCAGTTCGAGATCTGCCCACGGCGCTTCGTTTGATTGTCCTATCTGTTCGCCACGTAGCCGCGATTGCTGTCGCTCGTGTTCTGAAGACATAGTAGTTCAGTGGGCGCTCACTGCACCCCTCACCCCTCTTGGGGGTGAGAAACTCCACCACGAATCGCATTCCCATCTAATGAGTGACTTCTGATACATTTGCTACAGACGCTCGTCGTTTGATGGCCCCTCGGCCGGAGAGAGCCAGCGGCATTTGCACCGGTGTACCCTAGCCTTCCTTTGGATGATTCTGGAGGTACAGGGAGAAATGAAACCTGCTTAGATTTGGCGATAGCTCCGTCGGGCTGTTCTAAGGAGCTATTGATGTCCTCGACGAGATGCAGCGGAGACAATCACCGGGAATTGTGCTTGACGAGTGGATGAAACCGTCGAAATCGAGGACTAGAGGGGAAATTTGAGAATGGTTTTAGTCAATACCAGTTGACGTCATATAGCGGCACATATTCTGAAACTGCTGATGACTCGCCTTCTCTACGCAAATCGTGCAGTACAGGGTCTGAAAAGTGCATGACGCCCTTTCTAACAATCTCGTTTTTCCTCTCGAATAGAATCATAGGAAATATGACTGTTGGTCTGTCAACGGCAGGATCTTGGAGAAGTTATCTCCTTACGGGATAATATATCCTGAAGGTGAAACAGCTGTTTTATCGAGTTAGTCTTGTGCCACCGACCGGGCTGGTTGCTCCGTTGCAGGAGCAGGTGGTTCGTGGGTTCCAAACTCGGGGTGGGTCTCTTCCATCCACACGTACACGATCGCCCCAGAGACGAACATCAGGGCGGCGGTCATGTAGAACGCGGCTTCGGCGTTCACGAACTCCATAGAGAGGCCGATGAGGATTGCGCCGACGCCATACCCCGAGTCGCGCCACATTCGGTAGACGCCCATTCCGGTCGCTCGCCACGTCGGGTGGGCGGCGTCGCCAGGGACAGTCATCAGGTTCGGGTAGAGCAACGCCATCCCGAGCCCGGACACGCCGGAGAGCACGGCCCACGGGAGGTACCCTTCGACGAGGACCATCCCGAGGACGCCTGCGCCGGTGAGGAACATTCCCGCAACGACTGGCGGACGGCGACCGATACGATCGGCGAGCCCACCAGTTGCGATCTGGAGGAAGTACATCGCGCTGTGGACACCGACGATGAACCCAACTGCTGCGATGCCGAGCCCTTGGCTCGTGAGATACAGCGGGACGGCGAGCCAGAACAGCGTATCGACGAACTTCTCGATGTGACCCGCCTGTGCCGCAGCGAACAGCGTCTTATCCCCGTAGGTCGCCCGCTTCAGTACTTCTTTGAACGGGAGGTTCGCGTCATGGTGGTCTTCATCATCGATTTCGGCTTCCGCGAGTTGGACCGTCTCCTTGATCAGGAAGACCGAGATGAGGAACGCCAGCACGACGACGACGGCGAGGAAGTAGAACGGCTCAGGCCGGAGACTCGTCTGGGCGGCGATGACGCCCGTGACCCATGCACCGACGGCGACACCGCTGTACCCGAAGGCCTCGTCAATGCCGACGGCCAGCCCTCGCTTCTCGGGCCCCGCGATGTCGATCTTCGCGTTGATGGCCATACTCCAGGTCAACGCCTGGTTGATGCCCAGCAGGATGTTCCCGACGGTGATCCAGCCCCAGCTCGGCGCGAAGATGAGGATGATAGGGAGTGGGAGCGCGGTCACCCAGCCGAGGATGAGCACAGGCTTGCGGCCGTATTCACTACCCCACTTGCCGGCGTAGAGGTTTAACAGCGCCTTGACGAAGCCGAACGAGATGACGAAGGACCCGATGACGAACAGCGACTCGACGCCGAGGACGTCACGACCAAACACGGGCACGACGGCGCGTTCGGAACCAATCGTCAGCCCGGTGGCGAACACCAGGAGAACGTGGAGTGAGAACTGCCCGAGGTGCTCGCGGATACCCTGTTTGAGTTCAGTTTCTGTACTCATCGATCACTCCGCTGCACAGTTGTTGGGACCCAGTTCAAGCTCGGCCAGTTCGTCGGCGGGAACTGATTCTTGCCCCACGTTCGTTCGCTTGACACGCTCGAAGTTCGGCGGATGATCCGGGATATCTGACGCGAGTTCCTGGATGAACTCCTCGCGGTCGCGGCCGAGGTCCTCGTTCCGCTCTCGGACCTCGCTCAGCGTTGCGGTCACTGGCGGTTCCGGCGAACCTGGGTCGTGTGCCGGCAGCACGAGCGCGTCATCCGCTCGGTCCTGAAGTCGCTGGAGGCTCTCGTAGAGCGTCGCGGCGTTCTGCTCAACGTTGGAATCTTCAATTCCGGCTTCGACGCCAAGTTCGACGCGGCCTACGCTCTCGTGGAAGAGCGTGTCGCCCGTAATCAGTGCCGACCCCTCGATATCGAACGAGACGCTTCCTTCGCTGTGTCCCGGCGTGTGGATGACCTCGATATCGAGGCTGCCGACCGCTACAGTCCGTCCATCCTCAATGGGCGTTGCACCGATGGCAAGTGCGTCCTTCGGGTGGAGGTAGTAGGGAACGCCGTGACGATCGGCCAGTTCTGCAGCGCCGGAAACGTGGTCGGCGTGGGCGTGCGTGTCGAAGACACCGACGAGTTTGGCGTCGTACTCGTCGAGAATTCCCTCGTATTCCTCGAGGTAGTGCGACGGGTCGAAGACGGCGGCTTTACCGTCCGAAATAAGCACGTGTGAGAGACAGCCTTTCCCTGGTCGTGCGATCTGGACGAGCGTTCCATCGAGGTCGACAGAGACCGACGCATGGCGGTGAACGCGACTCCATCCGTTCATTCCGTCTTCGAGCGTTTCCGCGTTATAGTTCATCTCTTGGAGGACTTCCGTTGCCGTCTCCGCGGCGAGTCCTGCACCACAGACCGTAACGATCTCTTTCGCTTCTGGGAGGTCCGAAAGAGCGGCCTTGGCTTCGTCAGGGTCGCCAGCCAGTTCGTCGTAGACGTCGACGTTGACGCTACCCGGAACGTGCCAGTCATCGAACTCTCCTTGGTGGCGAATATCGACTACGAGCAGGTTGTTTTCGCTGTCCTGCAGTCGTTCACCGAGTTCCTCGGGGGAAATATCCGACATCAGTGGTATTCGGTATGAGTAGTAGTAGAATATAGGCACTGCCGGACATGACCGGCACTGTTAATTATGTACAGACGAATGTGTCTCTATGAGTCTCTACGAGGCCTCGTTCCGGGTTAAACACGAGTGTCCGTATCGAGAGATATCCGAGCGGTATCCGGATCTCACGATTCGTGAGTGGTATCTGGACGACTGCCAGGTAATCGAAATCACAGCGCCGGGGACTCCGACTGACGATCTCCTCGATGAGATCGACCGCTTAGGAACAATTCTTCACGAGTCAATCGACGATACTGGCCTCCACGTCGTCACACAATCGTGCCTCTGCTCACTAGAGGATTCTATCATCGAACGGTTCGAGACACACAATTGCCTGTACCAGCCACCGACGATTCATCGTCAGGGCTGGGAGCACTACTCCGTGATTGCCTTCGATGAGAGTGATATTAGAACTCTCCTTCCCGAGTTGGAAGCTGACCGCGATATCGAAATTCTCTCGAAGACGGCGATCACTGAACAACGAATCCCACACAGTATGCTGGCCCCGGTCGACCAGTTGTTCGAAGACGTGACCGAACGACAGATGGCGGCACTTCGGTTGGCGTTGGAGAGTGGCTACTACGAACAGCCCCGGAAGACGTCACTCCGTGACCTGGCCGACCAGACGGCCGTCGCTCGCTCGACGTACGAAGAACACCTCCGGAAAGCGGAGAACAAACTTCTCACGAACGCGGGACAGTTCCTGCGACTGGTTACAGCGACATCGACAGCAGACCCATTAGAGGTCGAAAAGACTCGCCAAGCTGAGCAGGCAGCCGACTAACTGCCCCTCTTCACGATGGACGGTGCTCCGGTTAGCTGATTGTGAGTCCTTAAAAAGGTATCTTGCGCCCAGAAATCGGTGTCCGCGAAAAAGAACCCTTCCTGACGTGAGCAGAAGGGGACATCTCAGTCTGCAGTTTGAGCGTCAGTAGGTGGTGATACTTCTGGGAGGTTTGGGAACGACAGATCGACGCGCCGGAGCAATTGCGCGTTGATCGCGACGATGACGGTACTTAGCGACATCAGGAGTGCGCCCACTGCAGGTGACAGCAGAATCCCAATCGGTGCAAGGACGCCGGCTGCCAGCGGGATGGCGAAGACGTTGTAGCCAGCGGCCCAAACGATGTTCTCCTGCATCTTCCGGTAACTCGCCTTGCTCAGTTTCACGAGGCGGACCACGTCCATCGGGTTGTTCTGGACGAGGATGACGTCTGCGGACTGGACGGCGACGTCCGTCCCGCTACCGATGGCGATACCGACGTCCGCCCGCGTCAGCGCCGGCGCGTCGTTGACGCCGTCGCCGACCATCGCGACGAGTTTGCCCTGGTCCTGGAGTTCCTGAACCTTCTCGTCCTTATCCTCGGGCAGCACCTCAGCGAACACCGTGTCGATGCCCAGCTCATCGGCCACCGAGTCGGCCACGTCTTGGGAATCGCCAGTCAGCATCGCCACTTCGATGCCGAGTTCGTGGAGCGCGTCGACGACCCGGTAACTCTCCTCGCGGATCACGTCCGCCATCGCGAACGCGGCGATCAGTTCACCCTCACGAACCAAGTACACGACCGTCTGTGCGTTCTCACCGGCCTCTTTGGCAAAGGTCTGGAGCGTACCCGGAACGTCACTGTCGAGGTGATTCAGGAGGTTCGGGCCGCCGACGTATATCTCGTCATCGTCGACCATCGCCCGGACGCCCCGCCCTTTCATCGCCTCGAAGTCATCAGCATCGGGCGCGTCGATCCCCCGCTCGTCGGCCGCATGCCGGATCGCCCGCGCAATCATGTGTTCCGAGTCGCTTTCGACGGCGGCGGCCAGCGCCAGGGCGTCGTCCTCGTCGACGCCGTCGGTGGTCTCCATCCCGACCACGCCGTGTTCGCCTTCGGTGAGTGTCCCGGTCTTGTCGAAGATGATTGCGTCGAGGTTCCGGGCTTCCTCCATGGCAATCCGGTCTCGGACGAGCATACCATTCCGGGCTGCAAGCGACGTGCTGATCGCGACGACGAGCGGGATAGCGAGCCCGAGTGCGTGTGGGCACGCGATGACCAGAACGGTCACGACACGCTCGATTACCGTCGCATCGAACGAGATCGCGACCGTCCACGCAATCGCGGTCACGACTGCCGCCGCAACGGCGACGTAGAACAGCCAGCCCGCGGCGCGATCGGCGAGGACCTGCGTCTTCGACTTACTCTCCTGGGCCTCTTCAACCAGGCGCATGATGCCTGCCAGCGTCGTCTCGTCGCCCGTGGCGCCGATCCGAACGCGGAGACTTCCGTCGCCGTTGACCGTGCCGCCGATGACCTCGTCGCCAGGTTCTTTCGAGACGGGTCTAGACTCGCCGGTGATCATCGACTCGTTCACGTCGGAGTCACCGTCCTCAACGACGCCGTCGGACGGGACACTTGCGCCGGGGCGCACAAGGACAAGGTCACCCTCCGACAGCTCGCTCACCGGCACCTCCTCGGTATCCCCACTTTCAGTGATCCGCTCTGCCGTGTCGGGCATGAGCTTCGCCAGCTCGTCGAGGGCGCTCGAAGCTCGGCGTACGGAGCGCATCTCGATCCAGTGGCCCAATAGCATGATGTCGATCAGCGTCACCAACTCCCAGAAGAACGCCGACTGCGTGGGGAAGACGACGCTCGCGAGGCTGTAGATGAACGCGACGGTGATCGCCATCGAGATGAGCGTCATCATCCCGGGCGAGCGATCCTCTAGTTCCGGAGCGGCCATCCGGAGGAACGGGACGCCACCATAGGCGAAGACGATTACCGCGAAGACGGGGTTGATCCACTCGCTGCCCGGGAACGCCGGCACCGTAAATCCAAGCCACCCCTGAAGGGTTTCGCTGTACAGAAGGACCGGGATTGAGAGAAGCATCGAGACGAAGAAACGCCGACGGAACATCTGCTCGTGCCCCTCGTGCATTCCGCCGTGGCCGTCGTGACCGTCTCCGTGACCGTCCGCTCCGTTCCCCATCTCGTGCTCGGTTCGTTCGTGGATCTCCTCTTCGACTTTTTCGGCGTCTTCCCCTTCCTCCTCGAGTATTCCCTGTTCGACCCGGTCGACCTCCCGGTCGTCGGCTATCTCATTCGGTTCGTCACTCGCGCCGTGGTCGGAGTGATCGTGATGGGTGTGATCGCCGTCGTCTGAATGTTTGTGGTCGTCCATAGCTCATCGGTGTCTCTGAGAGTACGCGCCGGATAGTGATGGATGTAGGGGACAGGGAGTCAGGTGTGACGTGTGACGACAGTGCTTCAAGCGTGTGCCGTGTATCCAGCGTCTTCGACGGCTTGAACGAGTGCTGTGGTGTCAGCGTCACCATCGACGCTCGCCTGTTCGGCCTCTCGATCGGCAGTCGCGTCGGTCACGCCGCTTACGTCTCGTAGCGCTTCTTCTACTGTCTGCTCACAGTGGCCGCAGGTCATTCCCTCGACGGTGATGGTAGTTAACATACACGAATACATACGCTCCCCTGTCTTATGCGGATTTTCCCTTTGAACTAGTGGGTCGTGGGCACCCCAAAACTTGGAAACTAAGCGTGTCCTGCCTAGATGTTTTAGTCATTCGTCGCTGTTTGTCGCGGCGACTCGAACGGCTGCTGCCCATGGTGGTGGGAGCTACGGCGGCGGCATGATGGGCGGCGGCTGGGGTCTCTTCGGCGGAGCGATGGGGCTCTGGGGACTCCTCTGGATGGCCCTCATCATCGGTTTGCCTATCTACATCGGCTATGCGCTCCTCAACCGAAGTTCCGACGAGAACGATGCGCAGTCGCTGTCGGTTCTCCGTGAGCGCTACGCCCGTGGTGAGCTCTCAGACGATGAATTCGATCGACGGCGAAAACAGCTCGAACGTACCGGATGACCGGATCCGTTACTGTTCCAGCCGATACATCTCACTCCCAACGCCCGCCGTTGCGGCACCCAACCGTTAACCCCGTGGACGGGATATGATATTCCATGGAATACACAATACAGACTTCAGTCACCGGCGAGTTCGACGATGTCGTCGACACGACGATTGCTGCGCTGGAAGACGAAGGATTCGGAGTCCTCTGTGACATCGACATCCAAGCGACGCTCAAGGAAAAACTCGGCGAAGAGTTCCGTCAGTACCGCATTCTCGGTGCATGCAATCCCCCACTGGCATACGAGGGACTGACCGAAGAAATTGAACTCGGCGCACTCCTCCCGTGTAACGTCATCGTCTACGAAACCGACGACGGCGAGGTCATGGTGAGTGCCGTCGATCCGCAGCAATTAGTTGGCATCGCAGACAACGACGCGCTCGATTCAATCGCGACAGAGGTCAACGAGCGTTTCGAGCGTGTTCTCTCGGCCGTCACCGACGAACTAGGCTCCAAGTCGGAGGCCTGATCTCGATGTCTTCATCGAACCAGCTCGACACCACGACTATCGTGCTCCTGATCCTGGGAGCGATCATCTTGCTCCCGTTGCTCACAATGGGAATGGGATTCGGCGGGATGATGGGGTACGGCGGGATGATGCGTCAGTATGGCGGTACTGGTGGGTGGTAGCCGTTCATCGGGATGCTCGTCCCGCTGATCTTCCTCCTCATCCTCCTCGGCGGTGGCTACCTCGTCTTCCGGCGCATGAACGAAGCGCAGACGTCTCGAAATCCCGCGATGGAGGAACTCCGCACGGCATACGCTCGTGGTGACCTCACTGACGAAGAGTTCGAAGCCCGCCACGAGAGACTCGAACGGTCGGAGTAATCGTCTCGACCACCAACTCCCGCGTTACCCACGTCCGCTTCCCTTGGATTCTGAAATCTGTGACCCTCACAGCTTTCGGATGTGAACAGAAATGTGCTAAAGTCACAAGACCATACTAGCTACTATGACGGAAGTAATCCTGTTCACACAGGAGACGTGCGGGGCGTGCGCAACGCAACGAGAGAAAAACGACGGCATCGAAGATGCGTATCCGGATGTCGAATTTCGCGAGGTCGACAACCAGACTGATCTGGAGACGGCCGAGGAGTACGGCGTCCGAAAGACGCCAACGACGCTCGTGTATGCGAACGGGGAGCGGACTGACGAGTTCATCGGCATCGTTGACCGGGACGAACTGGAGGCGGCTATCGAACGTGCAGACCAGCAATCGATCGGACTCACGCAACGGCTCGCTAGCATCATCCGCAGTTAACAGCAGTCAAACAACAACAATGACAGACTACAGTAGACGCCAGTTCCTAGGAGCACTCGGTGCCGGCACAGTCGCAAGTGCGGGACTCACCCGGCCAGTTGCTGCACAGGAAACGCCCGTCGTCGAGATGGGGAACAACTACTTCGACCCGATCGGGCTCCACGTCGAACCCGGCACGACCGTTCGCTTCGAGCTAGCGGCCGGGGCCCACTCGGCGACCGCTTACGAGAACCGGATTCCGGCCGACGCCAGCGCATTCGACAGCGGGACCATCTCGTCGGGATCCTTCGAGTACACGTTCGAAGAGCCAGGCACGTACGACTACTACTGTATCCCACACAAGTCAATCGGAATGGTCGGTCGCATCGTTGTCGGCAACCCTGGCGGTCCAGCCGAAGAAAGTCCGATCCCGGACGGCAACGTGCCCGAGAGCGACGCGATCGTCGAACAGGGTGCAATAGCGTATGGGTCCAGCACCGGTGGTGGCGGGAACTCTGGTGGCGGAATGATGGGTCCAGGGATGGGGTCTGGCCCAGGGATGATGAACGGCCGAAACGATGGCTGGTTCAGCGGGCTGCCGTTCGTCGGCGGGGTACTCGGAATGCTGGGGCTGGTTGCCGGACTACTCTACTGGGCACTGGGTCGAGATGGTGAACCTCCCGAGAGCGATGATTCCGCGATGGAAACCCTCCAACGCCGATACGCACGAGGCGAGATCGACGAAGCGGAGTTCCAACGACGCCGTGAGCGATTGGTGCAGAATCAAGAGAACTGAAGCCTGTCTGGGTCTGCGCGTGTGGAAGTTCCGACGCTCGTCGAGCACAAGCCAGTCTCCAATCTCCATGTGGGACGATCCGTGCCGAAATCAGGTGTCAATAGCAGAGATGCATGGGCACAGCGATTTATCTCGATAGCCACCGTACGTTCTACGAACCATGGTCCGCTGCTACATCTGTGAGTCACAGTGTACCAGCGACGACGAAGTGTTCGTCTCCGAGCACTGCGGGATCTCCTGTCACCGGCACTGTATGGAGGAATACGACACCGATGTCTGCCCGAAGTGTGTCGGCGAGCCGATGATCGGAGCGATAGAGTTCTAGTAGCTCCGTCTCACGCCTACACCGCGGACAGCCCGGAGTCGAAGTATATGAATGGTCGACTGGCGAAATACGTTTTTGACCCGTGCCCGTAGCCCAGGTATGTCTATGACCGTCGAACTCCCCGACGCCGACGAGACCTGTGCATACTGCGGGTCACGTATCTTCGACCACGACCCGATCTGTGTACGTGACTGTAACGACGATTGTGGCTCATCAATGGACTTCTGTAACTATGCCTGTCTCTCGACCTATGTGGACGAAAACGACCTGACGACGGGCAACGCGTGCGAGTGGTCACCCGACGAAAACGACTGCTGCTGAGTGGAATCATATGTTGAAGACACGACAGCGTGTCATAGAATACGTCTCACACCCTCTATGCAGTGATTCTAATAGCTTCATCTCACCCCAGATTCAGAGAAACACCGCAATTCAGTTTCAATTCAGACTAGACCACGCGAAATGTTCCGGTTGAGAACTATTGTATGACACGCTCGACACGAAGCAACGTATCGGCTGTCCACCAAGTCAGGAGACATTACTGGAGCAGTACTGGCGGCTGACCAACTTTATGGACGCAGTCGACGAACTTCCCTAGTGGTTCACTATGTCCACAGAGCGCACGTCCGACGGCTTGCTCCGCATCGTCCTGATAGTCCTGGCGGTAATCGTCCTGTTCCCGCTGTTGATGATGGTGTTCGCGATGCCGATGATGGGCATGATGGGCTGGTGGTGGGGCGGCGGGATGGCTGGCGGTCTCTCGCCGCTGTGGGGTATCGGGATGATGCTCGTCTGGCTCGTCGTCCTCGTCGGTATCGGTTATCTCCTCTATCGCGGCCTCGTCGGCGGTGTCGGGTCATCGCTGACCGGCGACAGGGCACTCGAGGAACTCCGAGTGGCGTACGCTCGCGGTGATCTCTCCGACGAGGAGTTTGAGGAACGCCGCGCGAAACTCAGCCGCGAGGAGTGGCAATAGCACGATCATGTCTCCAACAGTACAGCGGCGGAAGTTCCTGACCGCGCTTGGAGCTGGCATCGCAGGTCTCTCTGGCTGCGTCGGAAATCTCCCTGGCAGTGGCGATGGCGTCGACAAGACGATCTACGTCGGAGCCTACCACTGGGGCTTCGTCATCGTCGACGAATCCGGCGAGGAACAGGAGCGTGTCAGCCTGCAACGGAACGATGTTCTTCGCGTCGTTTCGTTCAACACGCTCTCGAGTCAAGCCATACAATCCCTTCCATCGTCGATCCGCGAGGCACTCCCCGACCACGAGGCACTCGAAGAACGAAATGAGGAGCGCATCCCATCTCCATCTAGCGGCGGCTTCCACGAACTGCTAGAGGAAGCGAACGAGCAGTATCCCGACCACAGCCTCGCGATCAGGCCGTCAGGACAGGTTCACATGGGTGGTGGAATGATGATGATGCACCCGGTCGCGCTCCCCCAGAACGCCACCAGACCCGTCGTTCGACAGTTAGGTGCGACGCGACGGGGCGACTACACACTGAGCTGTTTGACCTACTGCGGCTATGGGCACCCCTACATGGAAATCGACGGAGAGATTATCATCACTTGACACCCTCCTCGCGACTCAACCTCGTGAATTACACCACCGTATCGCACACGAGGACTTTGTCTCTCAAGATATGAAGAATTGAGTTCGCTGAAATCAATCAAATTAGAACTCCCCGCTAGTAGTTTTAGCCCCATCCAGTTGGTCGTACATATCATCTGGGAAGGGGAGACTTCCCCAGATTGAGTATGGACACTGCTCCTGCCCGATGCAGTACCGCTTCATATCGTCGTTGTCGCAGTTCATCGGAAGCGGGGTGTCGCCCCCGATCGTGTTCGAGAACTCGTAGCGAATCTGGTAGTCGGTGACCTGTTCGTCGTACCACGGCCATCGTGAGAAGATCTCCTTGAGATCCGCAACAATCGTCTCGAGGTCACTTTCCTGGTACTGGGGCAGCCACATCACCATCCGAGCAAAGCTGTACAGATCCTTTCGGACTGGCTTCTTTTCATAGAGGCGTTCGGCCATGTTCGCCATACAGGGCAGTTCGAACAGATCTTCAATCGACTCAACATCAAGAGGCTGGACGCCACGCGAAGACTCCTGAATCCGATAGTGGTTCGTATTTCCGTGCTGTCGGATAGTAAGATTCCGATGGTCGCGTTGAGATGCAAGGAGATTCCCAAGACTGCGAGGACTCGAGATACGATTACACACATCTTGCTTCCAGCCCGCTTCCGGGTCGTACGCCTCCACTGCTTCAAACAGCTCCTTCGCCGAGTGGAACTCCCCCAGTGAGACGACCTCATCTGGAACGTCTCGAATCACGTCCCGGAGCACACGGATGGTCCGCTCACCGGGGTTCCAATCTCGCCAGATTCGTTCGTGGTGTCCCGTCTCGATGAAGCGGTCGATGCGCTCTGTGATGGCCGACTCATTCGTGCTCAGCCACGTCAGCTGGTCTTCTGAGAGATTCTCCTCCTGTACTCGCAGGAGCTTCTTGAACGCACGTCTAGCGTACTCACGATACTTCGTGTCGAAATCACCGACCGGTACGTAGAGGCAGTTGTCCTTGATGCGAGTGAGCAGTTCTCCGGTCTCTCCTGGCTCGGGGTCGGCGTGAACGAGACAGTCCCTCGACGCCGCAGCCATCGGGATTTCGAGATACAATCCCTCACCAAACTCGGGCATCTCCGTGATCCCTGTACAAACGCGACCAGGGTGCGGACCATCCTCTCCGGGGCCTTTCGCGTATAGCACTTCTGCGATATCCTGTTGAAGACCCCCGTCACCGAATTCTCGAAGGAGGGACGCGAGATTGTTGACATAGAGCTCGCGAATATCGTAGAGGACCTGCACCTTTCGCGGTGGGGCGTGCTCGAACTTCGGGTGTGCCTTGACGCAGATCGCGCTCAATGTCGCTAGGACGGCGAGTGTTCCCGGTTCGTCGACGAACGGTTCCTCCGCAGCGTTTGTCCTGATGTCTTCTTTGAACGCCGCTGTCCCGAACCGCTCGAGGTCATTCAGCAAATCTTCGGGTTGGTCTTCGCCGTCGACGATGTATCGATTGTAGCCCCGCGTGAACAGCTGATTGATGCGGGTCGTGCCGTATTCGAGCGGGAGCGTCGCAACGCGATAGGCGGACGCTCGTCCTCGACAGGCGTCGATTGAGTCATTCCTTGAGCACCTCCGGTGTCGCAGACCGAACATCGAAGTTCGAGCTCTCGATCGGAGTGACGATGCTACAGACGTCAGCGTGCAACGAGTAGGGGAGTCGGGCGACCCGGCGACGGTCGGCGGTAACCACTGGGTCGATGGGGATCTCGTAGGTGTCTTGCAGAAGGTCGTTCAGCACTTCCCGACTCTTGGCGTCGTACCGATGGGCAGGGTCCGTATCGAGGAGGTAGACGTGGACGCCCTGGCCGCTGTACACCACCATCGTCTCCTCGGCGTTGAAGTCGTCCTCGAAGATATCTCGCACCTCGAAGCCGTACTCGATGGCCCGTTCGATATCCTCAAAGGCATACGGATACCCCTCGGGAGCGGCGTCGAGGATTCCTGCGGCGTTGAGGAGCGCATTGTCGTCCTGATCGTCGACGTCCTCCGAGGCCGTATCCGCTGCTCGGTTCCTGGCGATATCTTTCGCATCGATGTCGACAAGGAGGACCCAGGGCCGCTCCCAGTGATCCAGCGCGTAGTAGACTGCATCAGGACACGGGTCTGGTTTGTCAAGCAGGTCTGGATCTGCGAGCGCGAAGTTACTCCGACCGAGTGGATCATTCCGTGCTGGATGCCGGATGAACTCGAGGACGTCGTCGAACTCCTGAAACGCTGCCGTGGTCCGCTCACCGGAGGTGTTCGTCTGCCACGTATCTCGGCGAATGAAGTCCTTGTCTGGGACTCCGTCTTTCCGTACTGGGTGGGGTTCCCGAAACGCGAGTGCGTACTGTTTCGGTCCCGTCGCTGTGATGAACGACGGGAGTTCGTCACGGTATGAGGGGAACTCCTCGGCGTAGTACCTGTAGATCTCCTCGCGAGTTGCGTGACGCCACGTCATGTGTTCCATTCCTGATCGAGTTTGTTGAAGCTCCGAATCGTCGTCAGCCCTGCTGCGTCGAACGATTCAACGGCCTCTCGAATGTCCGAAAACGACCGGGCTGCACGCCCGCTCACACTGCTCTCAATTCGATCCGCCTCAGAGAGACAGTCCAGCACCTCGACGGCTGTCTCGCGTCTGTTGAACGCCCAGACAGCGTTCGCATCCACCGCACTTTGCTTGTCGTAGTCGTCAACCGGCGCGTGTTTGTTGTTACTCGCGAGTTCAGCTTCACCGACCCACACGAGTTCCCCGTCAGCATCGAAACCGGCAACATCGAACACCGTCTCCTCATTGTACTCATAGTAGGATTCGACCTGTGCGACGTCTTCGTGGGAGTCTAGCCACAGTTCGAGCAGCTTCACACCGACCTTGTGCGGCGTCTTCTCCCCGACATCTCCTTGACCAGGGCCGACTTTGAGTTTCTGGCCGAGCAGTTCTCGCCCTGCCGGGAGTACGGTGTAGTACTTCCGACCGCACGCTCGTCCTTCCTCCAGCAGGTCTTGATCGACGAGCCGTTGCACGTCCAGGTCGTCAAAATCGTTCTTGAACGCACTCATTGAATCCAAGAGTCCATGATCCGGTGCATCACCATTCATCACGTCAAGGATGCAGGTCAGGAAGCGGATGTCGTCGATCCGACTGCGTTAGATTCGTTGTTCGACCCGCGGTACGATGGCACACCTCGGACGGGCGGACGCCTCTCGTTCGTTTATAATAATTGTGGTCGGCGACATGATCTGGTGTGACGGTGGATTGAGGATGGAAGAATCGAACCTGACAGCCTGCGTTCCGAAGTCGCTCGGATACGTCGCTGAACACCGGCTTGTTCTCTTTGCCCAAGATACCGATACAGCGATTGTCTCCCATCGGGATCTGCATTAGCGTTCAAACGCGACGCTGAATAGCATTCGGGTGTGTAATTAACTGATTTCAGCAACACGCAGTGGGTGGTACGGAGAGTGAGAGTTGACCAGGCCACGGTGACCGACACTGAAAACACCCATCGACTCAATACGGCGGGCGGTTTTTCGGTATCGGGTGTGTAATGTATTCTGTATGCCTGAAGAAGTCCTGTTCAAATCCGAGAGCGAGCAGAGTCGAGAAGAGATTGCATCGTACCTCCGGAAAGTCGCGGACAGTCTGGACAGCGGAAACGCTCTCACCCTGAAAGCAGGCTCCGAGTCTGTGAGCCTGAATCCTCCTGCCCGACCGACCTTCGAGGTCAAAGCCGAACGCGAAGGCCCGGCCGGCAATATGACTGAGTTAAGTGTCGAGTTCGAACTCGAATGGGACGAGAACGACGGTGAGGAGAGCAGCGGAAGTGGCCAGTTAGAAATCGAGTAGTCACTCCTAACGTTCACCGACGGGTGGTTCACCCACCGAGCCACCAGCCGTACAGTCTTGCCTGCTCGTCTGTGTCCGCCTGCTTCTTCGACTGGCCGTAGGTCTTCCCCTTGAGCAGCTGGCGTTCGACGGCGTTCGCTGCGAGACGGAGGGCATGGGAGGCACCGTACCCCTCTCCATCGGCAGTAAAGTAGCCGCGGTCGGTGACCAGCCGGATCCGTGCCAACACTAGCGGCACGCCCCGCGATTGTTCCTTGTGCTCCTGGAGTTCGATGCTGGCCTTGATCACGCTCATCTCGCCGTACTTCGAGGCCATGCTCTCTATCAACGCCGAGACGTCGTCGTAGGTCATCCCCTCCAGCAGATCGAGCCCAAACACCTGCACTGCGTTCCGGTCGTCACGCTCCCAGGTGAGCGCCTCGATGACGTCCGTTTTCGTGATGATACCGACTGGCTCGTCATTGTCGTCGGCCGTGACGACGAGCGAGGATATCTCCTGCTCGAACATGGTCTCGACGACCTCGTCGAGCGGTGCGCTCCGCTCGACTGTCGCGACTGCGTCGGACATCAGGTTCCGGACCGGCAGGTCGAGCATCCGATCGGCATCGCCCTCGCGCGCGCCGAATCCGCCACGGTTCTGCCCCCCGCCACTGCGGCCACCGAAGCCGCTCGACGACCCACCCTGGCTCTTGCTGCCGCCCCGCGTCGTGAACTCGATGACGTCGTACAGGCTCACCATTCCCGCGACCTCGTTCCCGTCGACGACTGGGAGATGGGCGATGCCAGCTTCTCGAAGCAGATTGAGTGCTTTCCCGATCGTGGTTTCAGGGGTCGCGCTGACCAATTTCGCCGTGTAAGCGTCGTCGACGGTCGCCGCGTCGAGAAACGGCCGGACCGCCTCGAGTACCGCATCGCCGGTCACGACACCGACGACACGGTCGTCGTCGAGGACGGGGAGCGTCTTGGCGTCGCTCCCGATCATGAGCCGCGCGACCTCACGGACGTCTTCGGTGCGCTCGACAGTCGGAACGTGCTGTACCTGTGAGCCGACCTTCGCAGACGGCTGGTTGGTCGAGGAGGCTAGTTGTCGACGACTGACGATGCCGCGGTATTCGTCGCCGTCCGTTACGACGACGGCATCGAGTTCCTGATTCTCGAATGCCCCCGCGACTTTCGAGAGGGGGGTTCCGATATCGAACTCGGTGAACTTCGACGAGAGTATCTCGGTGATATCCATGGATAACTCTCTAGTGTCAGGGACGCTAGCCGTTTATGCCTGTCCCATCCCTGATCGTAGAGGGAGGGAGGCGCGAAGTGATGTTTGTGGGAGATAGTATACTGTGTCGGCCGTATGCATTGAGACCATCAGTCTCAACTACTACATCGGGATTCCCGAGATAGCGTCCCATGAGTGACAGCAGCTTCTGAAACCCAGGGTGGCCATTATGTATCACCCACCTGTAGTCTCGATATGCGCTTGGGCTATCACTGTGCGTCGTTTCACTTCCCGGAGAGCGAAGCGTCGCCGTTCGACGCGGCGATTGCACTCGCACGGCGGCTCGAAGAAGCCGGCTTCGATTGGTTCTCGACGATGGACCATCTCTGGCAGTTGCCCTTCGTCGGCCAGCGCGACGAACCCTTCTTCGACGCGTACACTACCCTGCCGGCCATTGCCAGGGAGACCGACCGAATGGAAGTGGGCGCGCTGGTTACCAGCCCGCACTACCGGAACCCTGCCATGCTCGGCCGTCAACTGACGACATTGGACCACGCCAGCAATGGGCGGGCGGTCTTCGGGATCGGTGCCGGCTGGTTCGAAGAGGAGTACCAGGCGTACGGATTCGACTACCCGGAGCCAGAGCGCCGAGTCCACGACCTCAGAGACACCGTGGAACTCATTCGGGCGATGTGGCGTGAAGCGTCGCCTCTGACCTACGAGACACCCAATCACAGCGTGGAAGACCTGTATCTCGAGCCCAAGCCCGTGCAGGCTGACGGTCCCGACGTGTTGGTCGGTGGCGGTGGCGAGGACCTGCTGTTGAAGGCAGTCGCACATCTGGCCGACCGTTGGAACGTCCCGGGCGTGAGCCCCGAGACCTTCGAGCGGAAACTCGGGCTGCTCGAAGCGTACTGCGGGACCTTCGGGACGGATTTCGACGCAATCGAGAAGACTGTCTTGCAGACCGCAGTAATCCGTGATTCGACCGACGCAGCTCACAGTGCCTACGAGCGACTCCGAGGTGAGACTGCCGCTGCGGACCCGCCACCGCGTGACGAACACCGAGGACTCGTCGGCACGCCCGAGGATGTACTCGAAGGACTCGAGCAGTTCGATAATCTGGGGGCTGAGATGGTGATGGTACGGGCAGAGCGCAACGACCCCGAAACGATCGAGCGACTCGCCGATACTGTGCTACCGTCGATTTCCTGAGTTCCACAGACTGGTCACTGACCGTCCGACTTGGGGCTTCGTAGTGTGTCAAATACTCTCAGTGAAGAGACCAATCAGTATCGGACCACGTATCCGTTGTTCAGAACCGCCCTGATTTTCGATCCGCACAATCGACCGTAGCAACGACTGCTATCGTCGGTCGCCTGCCAGTAGCTGGATCGGATGCCGAGTCGGTCGTTCCAACAGGTCGTCGAGCTGCTCGAGACACGACGTCCCGCTGGCAACGACCGTCCGGTCGCTGGCATCCGCGTCGGTGAACTGGTCCCTGAGGTCATTCCCGACAGCAACGCTCACGTCGTAGTAATCGCTCTTGTACCCGAAGCTGCCGGCCATGCCGCAACATTCCACGTCCGACGTCAGTACGTCGTAGCCACATCGCTCGAGAACTGCGGTCGTGTGACCTTCGAGCCCGAGGGTGCGCTGCTGGCAGTGGCTGTGGTACGCCACGCGTTCGCCCATTGCTGGCGTGAGTATGTCCACTGACGCACCGTTCTCGAGAAGCCCGTACACGTACTCCATGACCTCGTAACTGTTGCCGGCGAGGCTTTCGTGGGTCGACTGGTCGAGGAGGCGCTTGTATTCACGATGGAACATGGCGAGGTCGCTGGGTTCGATGACGACCACGTCCCGGCCGTCTTCGATGTGGGGCAGCAGTGCGGCGGACACGCGCTCGGCGTGGTCTCGTGCCGTCGAGACCATCCCCTGTGAGAGCGGTGCACGGCCACTGGAGGCGACTTTCGGAACGACGACGTCGATATTCAACGCCTCCAAGACCCGCACGGCGGCTTTCCCGCGCTCGACCTGGACGTGGTTCGTGTAGAGGTCGGGATAGAGGACAGCCCGACGGTCTGGGTTCCTGACCGCTGTTTCGCGGTCGGCGAACCACTCGACGAGCGTCTCACGGGTGAATTTCGGCAGTTCGCGGCGGGCGTCGACCCCCAGCACGCGCTGCATGGCCTGGCGCGAGACGGTCGTGTTCGCGAGCCAGTTCGATGCGGGAGCGAGCGCCGACCCGACTTTCGCGACCGTCTCGAAGTTCCCGAAGAAGCGTTTCTGGAGCGACGGCGACGTGTCCTCCTCGTCAGGCGTCAATCCGTCGACGAGGAAGTCGAACTGCCCCTCTTTCTCGCCGTTGATCCGGTCCCGGACCACCGTGTTGATCCACGGGATGTCTATCTTGACCGGACAGGCGTCGACACAGCGTGAGCAACCGGTACAGAGGTCGTTGAACTCGGCGGCGGTGTCGAGTCCCTCGATGCCCGCCTCCCAACCAGTGGCGATGCCACCGGAGTACGTCTCCCCGCCGAAGGCGTGGCCTCCGACCTGCTGGAAGTTGGCACAGGAGTTGGAACACGCCGAACATCGGATACAGTAGAGCGTCTCTCGGAGGTCGTCGTCCTCACGCATCGCCATCCGACCGTTGTCGATCAAGACGAGATGGAAGTCCCGGTCAGCGTCCAGTTCCGAGAGTGGCGTCTCGTCGTCGCCGAAGTCGACGTTCGGCGTCCCAACAGGTGGCGTGAGCAGCGAGAGATAGGCGGTGATATCCTGGCCAGTGCCCGAACGGCCGATCAGTTCGACGAACGGTTGCATATCCTCGACAGTCGGGACTACCTTCTCGACGCCGGCGACGGCGATCTGCGTGTCCGTTGCGGCGACGGTCTTCCTGGCATTGCCCTCGCTCGTGACCAGGGCCATCGTCCCCGTATCGGCTGTCACGAAGTTCGCACCGGTCATCCCGACCTGGGCGTCTTCGATCAGCTCGCCTAACTGCTCGCGTGCAAACTGAGTGAGTTCCTCGGCGGTCTCCAGTGGCTCGTCGAGGTCGAAGCGTTCGTTGAACAGTTCCGCGATGGCATCTCTGGATTTGTGGATCGCCGGGGCGACGATGTGTGACGGTGCTTCGTCGGCGACCTGGAGGACCCACTCGCCGAGGTCAGTCTCGACCACCTCGACCCCGTCGGCTTCGAGTGCCTCGTTGACCTCGATCTCCTCACTGGTCATCGACTTGCTTTTGACGACACGCTCTGCCTCACGGTCGGCGACGACCTCGCGGATGTACTCGTTGGCGTCGTCCTCGTCGTCGGCGATGTACAGGGTGCCACCGTTTTCGGCGATGGTCTCCTCGAGCTGATCGATCAGTTCGGGGAGCCGCTCGATAGCGTCCTCCTTTATTGCGCGGGCTTTGTCTTTCAGCTCGTCGTAGTCGTCGAGGCGACTGACTGAGTCGTATCGGCCCCGATTGAACCCTTTCGTGTTCAGGCTTATCGCGTCACCTTCCGTCGCCATCAGATGCCGCAGCTCTTCTGCGTCACTCATCGGTGGGCTCCAGGATGATGACGTGGACTTCTTTGGGCCCATGGGCCCCGAAAACGAGGTCTCCCATATCTGCCGTCGCACTCGGGCCAGTCGCGATGATTCCACTGTCCAAGTGTGTGCGGAACTGCTCACCGAACCGCGCGAATGCGGCCTCCATCTCGGGGACGATATCCTCCGCCTCGACGACGACGACATGACGATTGACGAAGAGACTCACCAGCTCTGCCCCATCCGAGCTGTCGGGGATTACCACCGACCCGTAATCCGCGATGGCGAACGAGGCCGGAGTGACCCCGGTATGAGCGGCTTTCAACTGTGCAGGGGTCGGGTCGACCGTCACGTCGGTCTCACTCAGTTCGACGCCAAGGTCTCCGAGTGGGACGCCGACGGTTGGTCCTCGGATGTGTGTCTCGAGCGTCTCGACGAAAGACGAGCGCGTCGTCCGTTCGCAGGGAACGTCCTGCGTGTCGAGCGCAGAGACAAATGTGTCGAGCGAAGATGCGGACATATCATAGGATTACGAACCTAGTATGATGTAGTTTGCTGGTCGCCTATGCACGTATGACTCCGATGGCCCCCGACGCGGTTCACTGAGAGAACTGGAAGACTGGTTTGCAGGTCTCCGAGGCGAGGAACGCCTCGAACGCGGCGGCCGGGTCGTCCTTGTCGTAGGACGTATCGACGATTTCGTCGACAGCAATCTCTCCTCGTTCCATCAGCCGGAGCGCCTGTTCGAAGTTCGTCCAGGTCGAGCCGTAGGAGGTGTTGACCTCGACTTCGCCACGGACCGTCGAGGTGAACGTCACCTCCGAGGTGTCGTTGGGGATGCCGACCATGACGATCTGGCCGCCCTTTCGCACGTAGTCGAGTGCAGTGTTGATGCCAGTGTGGTGGCCGGTCGAGTCGAACACGACGTCGAATCCAATTCCGTCGGTGTACGTTTCGGCCCGTGCCTCGAGGTCGTCAGACTGGAGGTTGAGCGTCTCGATACCGAGGTCTTCGAGCAGGGGCAGCCGATAGGTCGCGTCCTGTTCGAGACCGGCGACGATGACGTTTGCACCGAGCGAATCGGCGATGGCTGCCACGAGGACGCCAATCGGCCCCGGACCCTCGACCAGTACGTTGTCACCGGGCGTGGTCTTCGACTGCTCGAGTACCGCGCGTGTGGCGATGCTTGTCGGCTCGGTAATCGCGGCGTGATCGAGGGGAACGCCGTCGGGAACGGCGTGGAGGTGATTGGGGTCGACAGCGACGTATTCGGCGTACGCACCGTCGCGGTGCATCCCGGTGATCGAGAAGTTCTGGCAGACGTTCTCCTGGCCGTTCTTGCACTGGAAACAGTGGCCACAGTCGTGGATCGGCTCTTCGATGATTTTGTCGCCTACAACGTAGTCGGTGACATTCGACCCGACTTCCACGACCTCGCCAGAGTACTCGTGGCCCATGATACGCGGGATCGGTATCCATTCGTACCCACCGTCGTACTTGTACGCGTGTGCGTCACTTCCACAGAGGCCAGCCGTGTGGACTTTTACGAGGACTTCGTCGGCGTTGATGGTCGGTTTCTCTCGTTCCTGCGTCTCGACGGCCTGCGGCCCTGTTTGAACGATTGCTTTCATTGGTGGTAGTAGTACGCTAAAGGATTATGAATGAACCCCCTCTCGACAAACTAACAGGATGTGTCGATGCAAATCGTAGGACCTTACGACGAATATGGATTATCGATACGGCGTCTCGTCCGGAGAATGTCCTGCTTGAGGGGGCGTCAGGGGAACGATTCTGGACGCTAGCCTGAACAGACGATCTGTAGCCCTCCACAGTGGCCCCGCGATTAGCAACGCAATAGGCCGGAGTTTATTTCCGGACCATATTATGCTGATGTTATTGATTGCTATCTACGACGAGGTTCTCCAGTTCGGTGAACACGGTAGTCGCTGGAGCGCTCCAACCAGCAATCCAGCAAGACGCACAGATCGGGCTGACACTCCCACTTTGTAGCGTTACCGCAGGCGTGCTCGCGATTACTGCGCTAGTGGTCAATGTGGTCATCTACATCGCTGCCGCCCGAGCGTTCACTCGACAGGGGCCTGATAGTGGCAGGTTCACCGGGTCTCTGTTCACCCGGCGAATCGGTCGGGCGTCTCTGACGGCCGTTGGTTCGAATATCGTGGTCAGCATCGCGACGATCATCGGATTCGTTCTGCTGGTGATTCCCGGAATCTCTCTTGCGGTGATTTCGCCATCGTCGTATTCGCCGTCGGAGTCGAAGACCGGCGGCTCATCGAATCGTTGCCTCGCAGTTGGGCTCTCGCACGTGGGAACCGCCGGCGGTGGCGGTAATTCTCCCCCTCGTGGTGGCCGTGACTGGACTCGGTGGCAGTCTCGGGTCGATCGCGTCCTTCGTCAGTCCGACGATGGGCCAGCTCGTCACGCCCCTGGTGACTGCCCCGCTCGCCATACTCGGGTACGGCATCATCGCCGACGCCTCTCTCCAGGTGCGAGACGAACAGTCGACCGGTCTCGGGGGTGAAACGGTCTGCATGGCTTCACACGGTATCGAGAGCGTAGACTGTGCTGCGTTCCAGTCGTTGTTACAACTGGATCCGAGTCAACTGTCTGTTCGTCGGCCGGAGCAATCAACTCGAATGCGTCAGTGCAGTCCGTACAATAGCCGAGCGCGTCACTCTCCCAACCACCGAGGTGCTTCTGATATCTCTTGTGGAGAATTGTGATGTAGCTGTTTCAGACACTCGGTGATGAATCCGATAATATTTCGGCCTGCTTCAGGTTCGAGGGTAATCACCGTCCCAAGTTCGTCCCCCTGTGTGAAATGGAATAGAATTGCGTCGTCATAGAAATTCACAGTACAGTGATTGTTTCCAAGATTGAACGGCTCTCTGGAAGATTGATTCGACGTTTCTTGTCGGTAATACGCTGCCAGTTCCTCCATCTTCTCGGCTGAATACAGCGTCGCAACATCGTCTCGGAGGTATAGCGTAACATATTCGTCTGCAGAATAGTGAATTGCACCGCGCAAGTATTCGCCCGCTTCCTTTTTGAGATACTCAACCAGACGAGTCGCAGATTCTTCCGGCATAGCAGAACCATCTACCCGCAGCGGATATTACTATTCTGAAAGACCCTGAAAAATTGTCACTACTTCGTCCTATTCTGTAGACTCAAGTCGAGATTTCCCCTCATTCCGAGGCCACCACAGTGTGAAAAACGTTAACAGCACTCCACTACTAGTACTCTGGAAATGGTATCCCACTCGCCTCTTGCGATCGGTGACGATTTCTACCAGACACTCGTCGAGAACGCAGCGGAGGGGATGCTGACGATTGACGAGCAGAGCACTATTGTGTATGCGAATCCAGCGATACAAGATATCCTGGGGTACTCTCCGGATGAACTGATCGGGAGTTCGAAGATGGAAATCATCCCCGATCGTTTGGAACCAGTTCACGCGGCAGCCCTCGAGTCGTACGTCGAAACGGGGGAGCGGAATATCGACTGGAATGGAATAGAACTTCCCGCCCTGCATAAAGACGGACACGAAGTTCCGACACTGATCAGTCTTCGCGAACACGAGCACAACGGCGAACGGTATTTTACGGGGATCATACGCGATATCACCGAGCGGCGGCGACGAGAGGAACAGCTTCAAGATCAAAAAGAGCGGCTCAACGAGTTCGCCGACATCCTCACCCACGACATTCGGAACCCACTTTCTGTCGCCCGGGGCTATACCGCTATCGCCCAGGATGACCACGAGATACCGGAACTCGAGAAGATCTCAGAGTCCCTGATGCGCATCGACAATCTCGTCGACGATGTTCTCGAACTCTCAAAGGAGGGGCGGTCCATCGGTGACACTGAGCCGATAGAGCTCGAAGGTTGTCTCCGGGAGTCGTGGAACAATGTCGAGACCTACCGGGCCACGTTACGGATCGAAGACGAACTCGGGTCGATAACGGCAGATAAGAGCCGGTTCCAGGAACTGTTAGAGAATCTCTTCCGGAACGCGATCGACCACGGTGGCGAAGATGTCACCGTTCGTGTGGGGCGGCTCGATGGAAAGCCAGGTGTGTACGTTGCAGATGATGGCGCAGGGATTTCGAAGTCAATTCGCTCAGAGGTGTTTACCCACGGGTATTCGACGAATCGGGAGGGGACGGGGTATGGCCTCTCGATTGTCCACCAAATTGTCGAGGGCCACGGGTGGGAGATAGAGATCACAGAGAGTTCCGAGGGAGGTGCACGGTTCGAGATTGCGTGGTGAACGCCTCGGCCGCAAGTAGGTCGGGTGTCGTAGGAGTGGCTTGGGCACGGGGGCGCTCAATCAGACGTTCTGGTGGTTTCGGGCGCCGTTGCTGATTAGGATACTGGACTATTGGGGAGTATCGAACCGCATTTTCCGCTCCATACACCTGGTAAAACCCTACTCGGTACCGGTGTTGACAGTCAGGACCTCGTCGATAGCGACGATGTCGCGGTCAGTGTCGACGGTGGCCGTGACGCGGTCACCGGGGGTCACCCGTCGGAGTTGCGAAAGTGAGACGCGGTAGCCGTAACTGTTCCCTGTCGGAGTCTCGTTGTATGGGTCGTCGTTGTAGAGGGTCAGCACCACGACGCCGTACGGGTTGTCGTAGCCGTCTTCGATACTTTCGACGGTCGTAGCGTCGAGTGCCATGTCTCCCTCGCCGGACAAGTCTACGACGGCCGTGTCGTAGGCGACCGTGCGCAGTTCCACGTCGGTTGGGGCCGAGTCGACCACCGACGAGTTCGTCGGTCTCGTTTCGGCAACCTTCCGGTTTGTCCCGTCTCGGTGGCCTCGAATCAGTGTTCGCTCCACGCCACCGACTAGCTGGTAGCGGGCGTCACGTGGTGCGAGTTCCGAACAGCCGGCGACTGCCACGGTGCCGAGCGCGGCAAGGAAACCACGCCGGGTGGCAACATGACGGCGGCCGTTCGTCACGATGTCTCACTCCTCGCCACATCGGGGGTAGATTGGGCGGACGCTGTCGACCAGTGGCCTGTGGTGACCAACGGCTCCCCCACGCCTGGACCTGAGCGTATCGGTCCCTCGTGGACGTCGGGCGGGCCACCGATAGGATAGGGACGCAGGCGGGTCGTCTCGGGGGTCGAGAACGCCATCATCGGTCATTTCGTCGTGTTCTGGGTAAATAACGACGGCGGAGGCTCGAAGTCAATTTTGCCTCTCCACAGCCATATTCGGACTCTCGACCGACCCCTCTCGTATGAGTACTACCGAGGCTGCTTACGAACTGTCTGCTGGGTCTACCAATCCGGTACTCGGTAGTGGGCTCCTCGGGGTGGCCCTCGGTGTAGTCGAACGGTTTTTCCTCCACTTCGAATTGCCCACCCTCGCAGTCGGCCTGATCGTGGTCGGCACCACCCTCGTGTGGTTCGGCGACCGGGAGTCGGGTGACGTCGGCCGGGCACTGATTGCCGTGGGTGCGACGAGCGTTGTCGCCCTCCAGGTGCTCCTCCTTTCCGGCTGAGTTTCAGGACGACGCCAACTGACAACAGGTCGGCGGCGCTTCTACGGTCGGTCCGCCGTTGGCTACTCGTTCTCGTGTTCGTCTCCGGCGTCGTGCTCGTGGGGCTTTCGGCAGTCGGCGACGAGGTCAGCGGCACGAGCGACGGCGCATTGTCGTCCACCGAGTGACTGAGCGCCGGCCACCGCGTCAGGTACGTCGTCTGCACTATCGGCCGTGTCGATCTGCGATTAGATAACACAAACTGCAGTTTAAGTGTGAGAATATTCTAACTACCTGTCGCATCTCGGTACGGATGACCCATGTCGACGGACACGCTACTGTCGACGCCTCGTGCGTTCCAGACCCTCCAACACATCGGCGACACCGCGCTCCACTCGCAGACGTATCGCGACTTCCAGTCCTTCACGCTGCAGTCCACGCCTGGCCTCGGTGGAGCGTTCACGCCCCGGGCGGACTCGCCGGATCGGCGTTCGCCGGAGGAGGTGCGTGAGTAGCCGTGACTCGCACGGACTCGTCGCCCGACCGGTTCTCTGGCGATACGGCAGCTCGGCTCGAGGTCGACTCTCTCACCAAGCAGTACGGCGAGGTGACCGCCGTCGACGGCCTTAGCCTCCGAATCGAGGCTGGCGAGGTATTTGGCTTCCTCGGGCCGAACGGGGCCGGTAAGTCCACGACGATCGACGTCTTGCTCGACTTCGTCCGGCCGACGAGCGGCTCGGTACGCGTCTGTGGTCACGACCCACAGGCCGACCCCCGCGCGGTACGCCGACGGGTCGGTGTCCTGCCGGAGGCGACCGGCTACTATGCTCGTGCGAGTGCCCGCGAGCACGTTCGATTCGCCGCCGAGATGAAAGACGCCGAACGAGACCCCATGCGGACGCTCGAGCGGGTCGGGCTCGTCGAATCGGCCGACCGTCCCGTCGGCGATTTCTCGAAGGGGATGCGCCAGCGACTCGGCGTCGCGATGGCGCTGATCGGCCGGCCCGACCTACTCGTGCTCGACGAGCCGCTGGCCGGACTCGACCCTGCAGGGGCTCGCCGCGTCCGGAGGCTCGTGCGAGAGGAGCGCGACCGGGGCGCGGCCGTCCTGCTCTCGAGTCACATTACAGAGCAAGTCGAGACGCTCTGCGACCGCGTCGGTATCCTCCTGGACGGGGAGTTAGCCGTGGTCGATACGGTCGTCGGTCTCCGTGAGCGGTTGAACGCCGACAGGCCGATCGACCTGACGATTGTTGAGCGGCCAGCTGACTTCGACGTAGCGACGCTCGATGGCGTCACTGGCGTGAACGAGCTGGCGAGCGGTATCCGGGTGACTTGCCGCGGGCCGGCTGCCGCCGGGCGTATCGTCGCGCGACTCGACGTGTCCGGCGCGACGCTTCTCGACATCGAGGGACGTGGCGGCTCGCTGGAGCGACTGTTCCTGGCGTTGACTGACGACGGGACCGAGCACGTGGACACCGCGGTCGAGACAGCTGTCGAACCCCGGGGGGCCGGCCGATGAGCCGTTCCAGTCGGCATCTCGCGGTCGCCCGGCGTGACCTTTCTGAGGCCCGCCGGAGTCGGTTGTTCTGGGGTGCCCTCGGGCTGCTATTCCTCCTCGTCGTCCCTTCGTTCTGGTCGATGGTCGGTAGTCTCCACGCCGTCGAGAACGCCGCACCGGCGGCGGTCCGGGCGGTCGGGCGGATTACCGGGTATCTCTCGACGTACCTGTTCATCCTCGTCGCAGCGCTCGCGTACGCCGCGGTAGCGAGCGAGCGGGAGTCCGGCAGCGTTCGCCTGCTGTTGAGCCTCTCAGCGACGCGACGTGACGTGCTGGTCGGGAAACTCCTCGCACGCGGCGGCCTGTTGACCGGGGTGGTTGGTGCCTTGCTGGCGCTCCTCGGCGGACTCATCCTCGTCGGCCGCGGCAGCGTCCCGACATCCGGATTCGTCGTGGTCGCGGGCTGGGTCGTCGTCTACGCGCTTTGCTGGACGGCGTTCGCTGTCGGGCTCTCGGCCGCGTTCGACTCGCAGTATCGTGCGCTGGCTGCCATCGCCGGCACGTACGTCTTCTTGGCCTGGAACGCGCCCATCTGGAAGGCTGTCTTGCAACCAGTCCTCCGAGCGGCACTCCCGTCGGCCTTCCAGGGGTACGTGCCCGCACTTAACCCGACGCTGTCCCTCGGCTTCGTGGGCCAGTGGTTGCTGGCGGCCACGAGTCCGGCCACGAGCGAGGCTGGAATCGGGCCCGTGCTCGTCTCCGTCGGGAGTGTTGTACTGGTTGCCGTGCTTGGTCCGCTCGTCGGCTACCGACTGTTTCAGGGTGCAGACCTCGGTTAGCGTAGTGTTCTGGCGGCCTCGTCGAACGACGGAACAAGCGTTATTGTCGCGGGGAGATAGGTACGGCGTGGATGGTCTCTCGCCGTAGCGCCCTCCAGTCGGTCAGCGCGCTACTCGCGGGTGCAAGCACGGGCTGTCTCGGTCAGTTCGGGTCACGATCGGAACGGTGGTCGCAGGCGACGGGGAATCGGGGGCACACCGCATCTCTCGGATGGGGTGCTGTACGCGATGGAGCGGCTACGATTACACGCGCTGACACCGGCGGACGGGACGACCCAGTGGACGGTTACGTGGGACGAGGCGGAGTTCGACCCACGGCTGTGTCTCCAGCGCGCCCTCGGTATCGATGCAGAGCACCTCTACGTCGCAGGGTGTGACGGACTCCGAACACTGCGTCGGTCAGACGGTGAGCGGGCGTGGTTCGCCGAGACGTAGCTCCGGAGCGGCGTGGCCGTCGGCCCCGACCGAGTGCTCCTTTCTGGAGATACTCGGTCACACCAGCCGAGATAGCGTCACTGGCGACCTCTTCGGACCCTTTCCCTGTGTACAGAATGAACGGTAAGTCGGGGTGGTCCGAGCGGACATCTTCGAGGAACTCGATGCCGTTCTGTCCGGGCATATTGTAGTCAGACACGACGCAGTCGAACTCGTGGCTGGCGAGGAACGCCGCACCACCGCTCGCACTCGTCGCGGTTTCGATGTCGAAGCGCTGGTCCTCCCGCTCCAGGAAGGTCTTTGCCATCTGGACGAAATCAGGGTCGTCATCCACGTGGAGGACCCGGATCGTGCTATCTGGTAGTGTCATCGCCTATCATTGAATTGCCCATCGCTGGGAGAACGAAAGGAACGGTACCATGCAACTCAGTAACAGTCCTGTTGGAAATAAGTTTACCCCCTGCTTCGACGCCGTACGGACAGTCACCAGCAGCGAATCTTCGTAATGAATGCAGGCTGCGCTTCAAACCGGAGCTAGTAGGACCAGATCTCGGTGTGTGAGATGCAAGAAGTATCGTCGCCACGACGAAGTTGACTCTCGCAACCGAATCTTCATCGGCCAGTTGCCGATGTACTCGTGGGTTTGCTCCATGTCCTGATATCTACGGAGTTCACGTGATTTGCCATCCTCAGAACCCTGAGTGGCGGCTTCGAGGCCTTGCATCTGGGCATGAATGCGCGTATCGAGACCCGGTCTGGTACACAGTCCTGTCGATACCGTGTCCGACCCTCGCTAGCACCCGTACGTGCGAGCAGTTTTGCCTTTTACAGCTATCAGCCGGCTCTCTCAGAGGCGCTTTTCCGTCTCTCTGCACACCGCGATATGCAGTGATGGTCAACTCCGTGGGTGATAGTTGTATACCGCCGTTATCGAGGGACGGTGGTGTTTTCATTCTTGGACCACATCTCGGAAAGGTTCCTGGCTTGGCCCGAGCGATTCGTTTCAATAGTCGTATAATTTAAGCAGTTCCCGCGGGCAACGCGAACACGTGCGCTTCGTCAGATACGTCCGGCAAGGCCAGTGGGCGACCGTCTTCGGATATCTGCTGTTCATCGCCCTGATGGCGGCGGGGTACTACTACAACGTCACGTTCGTCCAGCTCGGCCTCATCGACCTCGGCGTGCGACTCGTGGGGATGACTCGCGTGCAGGTGTCGATGTGGATGGCCGCGCTCGCGCTACTGACGTTCGTCACCGCGGTCGTCGTCGGGATAGCGATGGACCGGCGTGGCTGGAGTTCGGACCTTCGAACGAAGCTCAGGCTTCTCTTCGGCGTCGTTGTCGTCCAATTCGTGTTGACTGCGGTCGCACCCTCTATCCACTCGGTCCCAGCGTTCGGCGCGTGGATTATCGTCGGGTCGATATCGCTCGGGGTCGGCTTTCCCGTCTCGTTTAGCCTTGCAATCGACCTGATCCCGGTCCCCGACAGGGGGTACGTGGCCGCAGTTATCACGTCCGTTGCCTACTTTGCTGCGAACGCCTATCCGCTCGAGTGGTCGGTCGACGTGTTCAGCCGACTGCTGACCATCGCGATGATTCCTGGCATCGTCGTCCTCGCCGTCCTCGTCTCCGAGCGGATCGGCGTGCTCGACGGCGTACTCGATAGCCTGTCAGAGCAACACGAGCAGTTCGGGAGAGGCCGGTTCTGCCATCCGACTCCGGTTCGGACACGGAGTCTCGCGCTCTGGTCGCCGGTCGTACTGATGTTCGGGGTCTTCTTTATCGACAGTCTGGGCTTCCTTCGCATCATCGAGACGCCGTCGCTCGTGCTCTCCTCCTGGCAGTCGCCAGTGTACTCGACCCGCCTCGCGATCGCCCTTGTCCACGTCGTGGGCGCGTTGATGGCTGGCGTGCTCTACGTCAACTTCGACCGGAACGCGCTCTTTCTGTGGGTGTTCGCGCTCTTTTCGCTGACCTATGTCCTCTATACGACCGATTTGCGGGTGGCGTCGCTGTTTCCTGGACTCGTCAGCAACGACACCGCCATCTTGAATCCACTGCTGTACGCACTGACGGTGAGTTTCTATACGACACTCAATTTCGCACTCTGGCCGGATCTCTCGACCGCCGAGACCGTGGGTACACATTCGGCAATCGGTATCGGGATGGCCGGGTGGCTCGCGACGTTCCTGAGTACCGCTGTCTCGCTGTTTCTCGAGGATGCCAACGTCGGGCTGCTGTCACATCTCAACCTCGTCAACGCGCTCGCCCTGCTCCTGTTCGTCGGTTTGATCGTTACGCTCTACGGGACTCGGCTGGTGCGGTACGCCCGGGAGGCCGAGTCAGGATGAGTCTCGCAGAGACCCTCCCGCTGCTGGTCCTCGTCCTGCTCCTACTTGCGGGAAGTGGCGTTTCCCCCTCGTCGATGGAGGTCGTCTTCGAAGGCGACAGGGTGGTCGACGAGACCCCCGACGCGTTCGTCGTCGCCGGGGGCAACGTAACTGTCCCAGCCGACGCGGTGGTCCAAGGGCAACTTTTTGTCATCGGTGGCGACACGCGAATCGACGGACGTGTCGACGGCAACGTCCGGGTGTTCGCAGGGACGCTCTCGGTGTCGGATACCGCAACCATCACCGGCGAACTCCAGGCCGTTGCGGGGAACCTTTCGGTCGCCCCTGGTGCTGATATCGGACGTCGTACTACAGTCGACGTCACCCGGCAAGAACGGACACCGTTAGCGACGGTCGGAATCGTCGTGATGCAGATGGTACTCCTCGGCGGCGTGGCCGCCGTGCTCACCCGGCGGATCCCGCACTATCTCGCGACCGTGGGCGATGCTATCACCGGCCATCCGGTCGTTAGCGGTGTCGTCGGGTCGATCGCTGGCACCACGATGCTCGTCGTGTTCGTATACATGGCGTTCACCCTTCTCCTCCTCCCGCTGAGTATCGTGGGCCTCTTCGTCGAGGTCCTCCTCGTCGGCTACGGCTACCTCGCCTACGGCTACCTCCTCGGGCAGCGGCTCCCGGTCGAACGTGACGACGTGGCTTCGGCGCTCGGGGTGGCCGGCTTTCTGCTCTGCATGGAACTGCTGGGACGCGTTCCGTACGTCGGTGCCCTGATTCAGCTGTCTCTGCTCCTCGTTGGCCTCGGGGCGGTCCTCATTACGTACTTCGGCGTCCATCGGTTCGAACCGCCCGAGATACCAGGGTGAGCGAACCCGCAACTGTGATCGACGGAGCAGCTGACACACCACGGTTTCGAGAGGCCCGACGGTGGTCGTCGGCGCTTCATCATCAGTCACTCCCATACCGTTCAATACGATTCTCTAAGGATGAGAATCGTCGCTGGGCTATTTCTTCTAACAAATCCAATATTATCTCGGAGGACGATGATCATGCACATCCCACTACACCGCTCCGCTCAGTGGGGACCACACCACGGGCCCCACGGGCCGATGGGGCCTGACTGGGTCGCGCGAAACGGACTCGAACCGTGGAGCAGCACGGCCGGAACCGGCTTCGAGTTGCTCGTACCGATTATCTGGGCGATCTTGCTCGTGGTGGTGCTGGTCGGTCTCGTCTATCTGTTGGGGGCCCAGAGGGGGGAATCGATGTCCGACCGGACTACGACGTCCATGCGTGACCGGGACGCTCGCGGCGTTCGCGAAACGAACCGTTCGAGTCGGTAATTGCTGCGTTTTTTGGTGAAGAGCGACACAGTGGCGTCGGTGGACGAGCTGGTTCTTCGCGGGGTTCCTCAACGCGCTTGCACCATCCGCAGCGGCGGCCCTCGTCGTCGCCGCGAGTGGAGAAAGCGTTCGCGAGTGGTTCCGCAGCGTCCCGAAATTCCGAGTCGACTGGTAGTGGTACGCCGCGGCTATCTTCGTGCCGTTCGCCATCGTCGGTGTTGCGGGGACCAACCTGTACCACGACCGGGTGCGCGTCCGTCTCGGGTGGCTTGGACACACGAGTGACGACGACTGAGCAGTGCCTGGACGGCGACGCACCCCGAGTCAGTCCACCTGCCAGTCGTCGGTCTGTTCGAGCCCGTGGGCATCCTCGATCCGTTCTCGTAACCGGTCGATGAACCGGGCCGCGGGCGCCCCGTCGACGACGTCGTGGTCGAACGTCACCGTGAGGCTGAGGAACTCCCGGTTCGTTATCTCACCGTCGACTAGCCGAGGTTGCTCGCTGATGCCCCCCACGGTGACCTGTAACGTGTAGTTCGTCGGACTGATTGCCCAACCGCCTCCATGCCCGTACATGCCGACCGCGCTGACCGCGACCGTTCCGGCCACGTTCCGCCACTGGCCGGGGAACCACTGCGGGAGCCGCCAGACTAGCCGGCGGAGGACGCCGGGGAGTGATAACGCCACTTCGGCCCACCGCGAGAGATCGGTCGGGTCCGCCGCGTCCTGCGCAGCACGTATCTCGTCGTGAATCGACCGGGTGGAGCGTTCGTTCGCCCGCCTGACGACGTGTGGGACCCCGATTCGGTCGCCCTTGATCGTTGTCTCGACGAGGACGTTCACGTCTACGGCCTCGAACACGTGGACGCGGCCGCGCCAGTCCCGATACGCGTTGACGTGCGGGTGGTCGGCGACGGCACGAGCGAGACAGCCGACGAGAAACGCGGTAAACGAGGGTTCGCGACCCGTCTCCGTTTCGATGGCATCGATACGGCGGCGTGCTCGGGTCACGTCAACCGCTATGAGCCCGTGGACGTTGCTCCGGCGGCCAGCCGTCCGCATGTAGTCGACCGTCCCGCGTCTGCGGGCGGGGAACGGCTCGATTCGGTCGCCTGCGTCGCTCATAGGACGTCTCGATCTGGAAATCCGTCACCGTGAGGCGTCTCACGATACGCTCTCGCCGGGCTGTAAACGGTGGACGCCAGGTCCAGGACACTCATACATCGCCCTCGCGGATTGCGGCGCGCCGTTCCGGGATGAGGTCCAGGTCGTCGTCGATGTCGCCCAGCACGAGCAACGCGTAGTACCGCAGATACGTCACGACTGGCACCTGTACCAGTGCGGCCACCGCGAGCGTCGAGAGTCCGAACAGTAGTCCGACGACCAGCAGGATACCGATGCCGAACGACTGCGAGACGGAGAGCACGAAGAACCCGACGGCCCCGAGGATACCGAACGGAATCAGGAGGACGAGCACGCCTACGCCGACGACGATGGCGACCAGAATCCCACCGATGATGTTGAGGACGAATCCAGCGACGGCGTACGCGAGGTACTCCCAGGGGTTGGCCGTAACGGTCGGCCAGAGACGACGCCACCCGCCGAGGACGCCACAGTCAGCTCGGATCATGACTGGAACGACGAACACGGTGGTGAATCCGTTGACCACACCGACGACCAGCGCGAGGACGAAGACGACCGGCAGGAGCAGCAAGAATCCAATGATAGAGAGTCCGCCACGGGTTCCGGGACCCGTCTGGACGAGGACCGGGAAGAGAACGAGGGCGGCGAGGACGGCGATACTGCCGAAGACAAGCAACGCGACCACTGCTCGAAACCCGAACAGTCGAGCCCCTTGTCGCCAGCGCTCGCCCCAGTAGCGGCGTATCGCGACCGTTTCGTGACGGAGGGATTCGACCAGGATGAACTCCATTATCGACCCGACGAGCAAGAAGAGGAGTCCGACGACGAGTGCGACTGCAACGACGGCAGCGATAACGAGGAGTACGCTTGCACCGATGTCTGGCGGCGTTGGGAATCCTCCGGATGTTGGTCCCTGGTCGGCCGGAACGTTGTACTGAAAGAGGTTCAGGTTGGCACCGGGGCCGCCGACGAAGAACACGACAACTGCGAGTTTGACCCACGTCGAGCGGTTGAACGGCCACAGGAATGCTCTCGTCGCATCGAGGGCATCATCCAGGTTCTCCAGGGCGTGAAGAGGCATACTGGACAAGTGTTGTTCAGACTACATAATACTACGCTCGCTGTAGTCGCTGCATTCGTGGCCTCCCTCGGCTCTTGTGACCCGAGGTCTAAGCGCAGCGGTCCGTCGAGTACGGCCGTCACGCCAGTGTTCACGTACGTGACTGTCCGTGCTCGCTCGGTGCTTGCCGCGACGCTCTTGCACGGGTCTTTCAACGCCGTCGCGTCCCTCTCGCTGATCTATCTCACGGGTGCAGGGGCGCTCCTCGTCGGCTCGGTCGGCGTCGCTGGCATCGGAGCTGGTCTGGTCGCGACGGGTGTGTCTCGTCCACGACCGGTACGTGGTAGGGACCTCACTGACCACGGGGGCCCACTCCGGCCGTGGGGGTAATGCTCGCCCAGCACGACGACATATCCCTCGGTGACAACTCCCCCGCCTGCGCCATCGGGAGGAAGTACTACACCTGAGCCCGTCACTCTCCCGGGCAGCCCAGTTCGTACTGATTCGTTCGCGCTTCGGCAGGCACCTCGATTGAGACCGGTTCGTTGTAGTCACCGAAGGTGTTCGTCATGGTCGCAGTCGCCGTATTGTCTCCTCTCGTCACAGTAAAGCGTAGTTCCGTCCTGAGGAGGCGACCAGTGTCGGCATCGATCCAGGCACGCAGTTGCGGGTCCTCGATACTTGGACCGCCGAACACTGGTTGTGACTGGTCGTCCTGGTACTCAGTGAGCGCGTCGACAGTCGGTTCGCCCGTGACGACCACAGCCGGCTCGTCATCAACGGCTTGTGTGCCGTTCCAGTACACCGACCCCGACTGCAGCAGCGTGAGCTGTCGGGCGGCAGGGGTCCGATTCACCCACTGCGACTCCTCAGCAGACTCGTCGACTGCCCAGCCGTCCCACGGTGACGCACACTCCCTGTAGACGGTTCGATTCACCACGAACGCGCGTCGTGATTCGCCTCTCATCGTGGCGTTCTCGCGCATCTTGCGATCACCGACATCGACCGCACCGGTCAGCTCGACGTCGACTCGCTCGGTGCGGCTATCGGTAGCGGCGGTGACGGTCATCTGTGATTCGAAGCGGTACGTCTCGCTCGCTCCAAGGCTGTCCGTCGCGTTGTCGAGTACGTCGACGGCGCGCTCATCACGTGTATAGTCGGGACCGAGCAGCGAACAGCCCGATGTCAGGACACACACGGCCAGCAGGGCGTGGAGGGCAAGGCGGGCCATATTCGGTCGATTATCGGCCACTGATACTTATTTTTCCCCACCGTTAGAGACGAGGCCCGGACTCTCGAAAACCATCCAAGCACGCTGGGTACCCGCTGGCCCGGCAGCGGCGTGGCAGACATACGTTCCCCTTCGCCGTGACGGGAGACACAGCTCGTCGAAGTCACAGCCGTTGCTGGGGTTAGTTTTTTGAACAGTGATGAGAGGATACCTCAATATGGTCCCCCGAACAAACCGTCGGCGAGACACGGAAGCGAGTACCGAAACGCGGGTAACTACAGATGGGGGTGACGCTATCGACCCCGGATTCGACGAGTCAGTGTTCTACAGGGTTGTCCGAGACGCGGTCACTGACGCCCTCTATGACGTTATCGGTACGTTGTTGCTGCTCGGTATCGCGTTCGTCCTTGTCGTCGCCGGCATCCAGGCCGTATTCTCGTCGATGTCTCTCGTGACAGTTGCCGCCGGCATCGGTGTGGCCGCCGTCGGTGTCTATCTCGCGGCTGCGACGCTTGAGATCATTCCACCGATCAGAGCGTGGTTCTGAGTTCATCATCGAAACCCCCAGGCTCAGACCCCCGAACTTTGGGGCGGGGATGAAATCAACTGCAAAGTGAGCCTCGGCTACGGAGAGTCGAGGAGAACGCCCCTCATGATAGAGGACGATTCCGACGCGTTATTTCAGAACTACCCCGCCTGTCTCCCAACAGCACACGTCGACCAGTCAATCACCGCAGCAATACCGAACAGACTCTACCGATTGCTTGTCTTATTTAATATTCGCTAATTTAATCGCGGACACAGCCACGATTGCGTATATCTTTACTCGAATCCGTGTCAGAGCACGTTTATTATCCCACGGGATTCAGTGAGTAGTACATGGCACACTCCCAGATCGAAGAAGACGTCCTCGATTACCTCTCAACTGCGGGACCTACGAACAAGCGATTCATCCGCCGAGAACTCGCCCACCAGTGGGAGGTTCGAATCACGTATTCGATGCTCGAACCCCTGTTGGAAAAACTCTGTAAAGAGGGCGTTCTCTCCACCGAGAAGTCCGGGTCGATGGTCGAATACGACCTCAGCTACGAGGTGAAACGCGATCTTTCCGTCAGCAAAGGTAGCGTCAACGCCTGATCGCTCGATTCGCTCGTTACGTGGTGACTGACGAGGCCTGACCTGTGCGCGTTTTCTTTCCCAGGCACTGATTTTGCGCCGATACTCCCTACGCAACCGCCGACCCCGAGTACCACCGACGTGAAGAGACGGACCAGCGTCGAGATGGCCGTACCCTGAAACCGGAGCGGCCCGGACAGTACTGTCGCGGTCTCGAAGACGAGCAGTACTCCAGTCGCGACTGGTACAGCGCGAGTACGATGTACCGCCTCTCGGTTCTCCCCGGTCGATTCTCACGCTGCGAGAGTGTTGGTGTGTTTTCATTATTCTCGGACGCGCTTCTTTCCGAATGAGACCCCAAAACGAGTGGTTCAAGCCCGAACAGTTGCGGCGCTACTACTTCGCATACGAATCTCTCACGCTGAGTCTCGTACTGGTGCTCGTCGGCGCGCTCGCTGTCACGGGCATTCTCACTGCGATGCAACCGTGGGTGTTGGCGGTCGGCGGCACGATGTTGTTGCTCGGCTTTGGCTACGTGATGTGGTGGATTCCGGCGTTCTACCGGACGGCAGACTATCGCTTCACCGACGACGAAGTCGAGTACCGTCGCGGTGTCTTCTTCCAGCAGCAGACCACCGTCCCGTACAACCGCATCACGAACGTTGGGACTTCGCAAGGGCCGATTCAGCGCCTGGTGAACGCAGGATCGGTGGGGATTCACACCGCGGGGTACGGCGGCCAGACGGGTGCGGAACTGACTATCGGCGGTGTCACCGACTTCCCGGAGATTCAAGCGCAGATTCTCGGATGGGTCAGAGAGCGACCCGCAACAGCAACCGAAAGCGAGGACGCTGTAGACACAATCAGTAGCCGTCCGGCTAGAGCGGATGAAACCGACGAGATGCTCAGTGAACTCCGTCGTATCCGGGAACTACTGGAGAAGGCCCGATTTGCATAGCTCTGCCTGTATTTCTGTCTTCGACCGCGACTGTCGAGTGAGTCACGATATCTTCGGATACCCGAGGGGAACGCCAGGCGCTTCACAGCGGGGAGGATATCAACAATTCAGTCGGTTGAACGGTGATACTCCTTTCCGCCGACGAGTGCGAGGACGTGTCCCGCAAAGAGTACGAGAAACGCAATCAGTAGAGTGCTGGCCTCGAGACCAAGCACCAACAGGGGCAGGTAGAACACTGGGAGGGCAATCGCGAGCCAGAACGCTATGGCGGTCAACGCAGTCCGTAGCCGATACATGAATGGCTGATTCGGTCCTATTGTCTCACAGAGTGCGGAGTAGTTGATGGGCATCTAGTCCTTTCCCGAATCAATCAGTTGGCGAGTCCCTCGGAGAGAGCGAACGTCCCGTTACCAACCTCAATGACAGCAGTGTGGGCAGCTGTCGAATCAAGGCGACATTCCATGACTGCACTGTCGGTGTTGTCAACCGACACGTGAACGTCGTAGGTTCCATCCGGAACGGAACGCGTCTCGCACTTCGTCTGTACCGGTTGCAGATAGTACCGATTTTCGAACAGTGTCTCACCGTCGTCTACGATTTCGACGTGCACATCGTACGCACACTGGTGGTCGTAGCTCCGCAGAATGACCGGTGTGGCCTTCTGTCGGTCCGCAATTCGTGAATTTGTCCGGACAACCGAGCCGTCCGATTCAGTTGTTTGCTGTTCTCTCATACGAGACTATTGACCCTGGGAGCATATAGTGACTATTTTCGCTTAAACCACGTTTTGAGCGTTTTGAGCCGAGTCTACGCCGTGATCGGAACCCAATCGAACCCGAGGCCGAACGGTGAGCTCACCACGGTTCCTGACACACATCTCGGGCGAGTCGAGCGTGTTGCTTCACAGCGATCGCTCAGTACCGATTGGGTTTGCTGGGCATGGACACCGAAGTGTGAGCGACGCGTTATCCGTCAGTTGCGCTTCCAGCGTCTCTCCGCCCTTTGCCACCGAACTGAATGACGAGTCGTCGAGTGGTAAGTGCGTAGACGGTCATCTCAGTGCCCTTGACGGAGTACCACGTATCGACCGGTTCGATGAGTGTCGCATCGGAGAGACGTTTGAGATGGTAATGCGCGTTCTGGAGTGACGTATCGACGGCATCGGCGATCTCCGACGCAGTTGCCGGTTCGTCGCGGAGTTCCACCAAGATTGCTTGGGCAGTCTCCGAACTCAACGACTGGAGGATCTCGGTCTGCTCGTCGTCTTTGACGACGATATCTGTCTGTTGCTGGGGTTCGTGCTCGACAGCGGGTTGATGGGGAAGAGCGCTAGCCATGGGTTGGTGATGAGGTTCGAACTGTTCTGTCTGTTCGGTTCACTCCGAACAAACAAACCAAACAACTTAATACTTACGGTGCCCACGAGTGAGGTGTGCGTCAACGGAACAATATCATACTACAGGGTTACAAGAAACACGCATGAGTAGTGAGGAGACGGCTGCTGCTCGTGAGCGTGTCATCGAATCGATGGAGCAATCAGCCGAGGTCTACGGGTTAAGTCGGAGTGCCGGACGTATCTACGGGGTGTTGTACTTCGCTACCGACCCGCTCTCGATTCCGGAACTCGTCACGGAAACGGGGTACGCGAAGTCCACGGTGAGTAACGTCACTCGCAAACTGACCCGGATCGGACTTATTCACCGTCGCTCCTCAGACGGTGGCGGCAGGCGCGTCCAGTTTACCGCCGAACGGGAGGTGTGGTTCATCCTCCAGAACGTGTTCCAACAGTACGTCATGCGAGAGACTCAAGCGACGATTCGAACGCTCCGTCGCGCTGAGAACTCCCTCCCGGACGACACAGACAACCCCGAACACCAACGGATCAACGAACTTCTCGAGGCATACGTTGATCTCCAGGAGGTCCTCGAACTCACAGCGGAGTTCTCCGTTGCGGAACTCCGTGACGCGCTCGAAACCTACGACCGACAGTAACGAGCAAGCGGATTACCAGTGGACGGTATACCTGCAGGAATCGTCGCCGTCACGGCGACACGTTGCGCCCGTTTCCTCGAGGAACACGAACGCATCGAGGTGGGCGTATTTTTGCGCGACGCCTCGAATCAACCCCCGGTCGAACGGACAGGGATAGGGATTGTGACAGGTTACCGCACCCGTCTGCTCGCCAAGTCGTTCGAACTGATACGATCCGATTTCCCCGCCGCGATGGTTGCGCTGGTAGGCGTCGTTGATTGACCGTAATGCGTCGGGCACGGTCTCAATATCGTTCGGCCATTCGGCCACTGACGGGATCTGCTCACCGATGCGGTCAAGGACGTGCGGTTCAAGGTCGGCAGCCATCCCCTCGAAAGCGTTCAACCACGCCTGTTGTGAATACCACTGATCAGGGGCAGGGTCGTCGATTCCCTCTTCGGCAAGCGCAGCTATTGCCAGGTCGTAATATTTCTCAGAGAACTTCCCCATCGCTCCATCGACAACTGCAAGCACGGTTTGCCCGTTGATTTCGACATTTTGATCGAACGCATCGTAGGGAGCCATTGTAAGCGATGGAGAACATGGCGACTTGAATGTTACCCTACACGCGGTGACGCGGAGAACTTTGTTTTAACCAAGACTGGCTTGTGTTTCGATGACGTGATCTGCAGACGCCGACTCAACTTGAGTCAGGTCCGTAGCGGGCCGGGTCTCCACAGTCGTCGACCTTGGTCATCCCAACGCTAATCCAGCGCGGCCATTTTTGCGGACGGTCATCGCTCGGTCGCCTCGGCGATAGCTCTATGGAATTATGTTTCTTGAGGAACATGACGATTATCCGGTGTACAATTTGTATCGCTCATGTCGATACTGTATTGCCCTGATTCGGACAGTCGATTCAGTGAACGTCCTTAGGAACTCGTCTGCCGGCGACGGTAGATTGTGACCATCGACGCGAGGACACCGACGGTAATCAACCCGAAACTCGCGTTCCACACCGTGACAGCGGGGACTGTATCGATTATAAGCCAGGTTCCGAGAAACACGTACCCGATCACGAGTAATGAGATGATATACGATTGGCGTCGTTCGATCGCATCGAGCCGGGGTTGGAGGGCAGACTCGCTCATACCGACTCTATCGTGATAGAATCCGATATTTCTGATGGTAGATTGAACGGTCGCTTTGCTCAATCGGCACCCGACCTGCGGACCTGAGTCGACTGGAGTCATCTGAACGAACCAACGCGATCCTGTTGAGTGCACTCTCTGTGCCCGTCACGAGGATACTGACGGGCGCGGAGTGGGCCGGTCACGTCGTACTGAACCGAGTTCGAGAACCGCGAGAAGCGGTCTCCACTCCAGAGTGGTATCTGGGCAGTGTGCGCGGCGTTCGATATCAGTCTACCTTCGATTCGAGTTCCTCGACCCGTTGTTTCAGATTCACGTTCCCCTCTTCCGTGTTTCCATGCGTAACACGATTACTGAACGCGACCGCATCGGTAAACAGGGGCATCAAAAGACGGACGGACACGAGTAGGACAAAGAGCCTGTCCGCAGCCAAACTTGTAGTATGAGACGAGCCACTTGATTTTGCACAGCCATTCACCAACGGCCAAAACGACAGGTTGAAACAGTGTCTGCCCGCTGAATGACCCCGCTGAATGTGCAAGCCATACTTCTCAGAAATCGACAGTTCCAACAGAACTAGCTCAGCCGAATTGCGGAGCGGGTCACGGGAGGTACGTCGCAAGGAAGTCAATGATACGGTCCAGACGTTCGTTGATTCTGTTTTCCTCGTCCTCTTCGGTATCGCTATCAGAGCGCGGCTGGTCCATACCGGCTACAACAGCCCACAGCGGCCTGTATCTTGCGCTCCGACGAAACTCGTCATCCCAACAGGGGCAGAAACACCTCCCAGATATCGAGTCTCATATCGAAGCGTTGCATCAATCGAGTGGCTCATCTCGAACGGAAGATTGACTGGTGGTATCTGTCTGGAGCAGTACGACAACGAGCGAAACACTGCAACTAATTTCGGCTGTTTCCGGTTCGACGCGGCTGAACCAGTTCGAAAACGACGGGGGTCGTCGTTTTAGCTCTCGAAAGATCCGCCCGGCGCACTTTTCATGCCCAACTACACATCGCCCAGACAGGCGGCGAAGAGTTATTGGATACAGACCACTCCGCTTCAATTGTGCTGACGGACCTCGTGAAATGGGTAGCAATTGCGGTCTTGCTCATCGGGATTGCTATCGCGGTAAACACCCTGTTTCCACTGATTCGCGGTCACATTGCGATCGGTGTAGCCGCGGGTTTACTCCTGTCCGTTATTTATGGAATCCGACGCTTTCTGGAGTGAATCGCTACTCTACTCCCGGTGCGCGGCAGTTCGTACATTCCGATATTCAGCACCTGATGCAGTCATATATCGAGTAGGTTTCTGTGGCCGTCCTGAATGTCGGGATAGATCGTGATGCCCGCGTTCAACGGCCCAGTCGATTTGTTCGAAGTATCCCAACGGGCCTCTATCGCCAGTCCAAAGAAGACGTGCACATTACCAGCCTTGCAAACCTGCCTCGAACACGAACACCACAGTCCTGTTTGCCAGGAAGAGGGCTGCATACGCGAGGGCCGGGGTGAGGAGGGAGCCGGTCCGGTCATACGTGTAGGCAGCGATACCGAGTACAGCGAGCTGCGTACCCGTAAACAACCCACCAGCGACCGTTTCAACCGCCGCAATACCAGCAAAGATGATGAGCGCACTTACCACTACGACAGGAGCGAAGCCAAGGTAGCGAAGCCAATAAGCGTCGCTCCGGTCGTTCGCATAGACTGCTATGCCGAGTGAGACTGTGAACGCGCTCGCTCCAATGAGCTTCCCCAGGTCCGGGACGGTCGCTATACCGCCACTGTTGCTCACCATCACGAACCCCGCAACGAGGGTTGTCAGTACGATTGCAGTGTCGGCACTGATGACCTGATTAAAGCTCGCTTGGATGAAGACGTGGCAGATCACGACCACCGTCGGGACTCCAAGTATCAACCCCAGGCCGGCGATGAAGAAGACTGGCAGTGCAGGCCCATCCGCAGCGACTGATATCTTGATCAGTGAGTTGTACGGAACGCCAGTCACGACACCGACGAGTTTGGTGAGAGCGACACCACTGATCGGTGTGAGAATAGCGAGCCCAACCAGCGGCGTTGCCGTTCGAGACGGAAGCCGTAGACCGACATCTATCTCCCGAAACCTACTGTACACAGCAGCGAAACCGATCAGTCCGAACAGGAGGGTACCGCCACTGACCAGTCCGCCGAGAACCACCCCGTCTATACCCGGCGGCCGTCCGAACACAACTGTCAGTACTTCACGGACGAGTTCTCGCCAGAGATACACCCCTACGAGCAGTGCTGTGATAATCCCGAACTCCAGCAGGATGGGACGATTCGCGGTGATTTTGGGGGAGGCGTCGTTCTGGAGGGACATACATTACCATTAGATGGCACATATTTAACCACTCATCTGATTACATTCGGACACCAGGGACTGCTGGTCGGATCAGTACAGATTCAGGAGGATGAGTGCTATGTGGGCCCCGGTCAAAACCACGACGAGCAAAAGCGTCCCGTAGTGGTAGTACGGGCGGTTCGATTCCAATTCCTCGCCGAAGTTGCTAATTTGTGGTCGCATCCGCACGACCACAAACGCGATCGCGGCAGTGACTGGGAGGACGAAGGGAGCGACCGGCTTTGGGAGCGTTTCGAGACCGTAGTACACCCCGCCGGGCGGGGTATAGTGTATCACCAGATTACGGGGCAACAAGTCGTAGGTGTATCCGCTGAGGACGAAGATACACCCGATGAGAGCGAGGCTAACCACGTCACTTACCCGAGTCTTCGTCATGCGACTTTCGGTAGTCATACCGAGACCTCCGTGGTTCTCTCCGCTGTGTCCTGGGCGATGGTCGAGACCGCGGGTCCCGCCGAGAGTGTTTCAGGGCCGTACCGGAATAACAAGGCCAGTGCGACGATCCAGACCGCCGCACCAAGAAGCACATACGGCGAGACACTCGACGTTGGTAGTTCTCCACCAAGCGTGGCTCCGATGCTCGGAGCGGCGTTGACGCCGCCATGCGTAAGCATTGCCAGGAGGATGCTGCCGCCCGTATTGTTGTACAGCCAAGTGAGAATGATCGAGATTCCCACGACGAGAAGCGCGTAGACTGCGAACGACCCGGTGTACCCTGGAATCTCGAAGACGAACGCAGGTAGATGCCACGCTGCCCAGACGATGCCGATAACGATACTCGCAGTCAAAGCGTCGAAGCGGGACTGCAAGGCGGGGAGTGCAAACCCACGCCAGCCGAATTCCTCCTGCCCACCGCCCAGTACCGTGGTGAGAAGTATCAGCACGGGATACATCGTTACCGCTTGTGCGAGACGGGCTAGCCGAAGCTGGCCGGTAACAACAACTAGTCCAGCCCCGAGTGAGAGTGCAAGCCCGACTGGCAGTCCCAAAGCGACCAGATACCACTTGCTCCCAATCTGCCATTCCAGTCCTGCAACCAGCCAGTCTCGAACTGACGCACCGCGAAGCCAAAGCACCAACGCTGCAGCAAGCGCGGGTCCGAACGCACCCGGCATCATCACGACACTCGTTGGAGATGGAACGATCAGGAATAACGGAATCCACGCGCTCCACGTAAGAGCGAGTGCGAGCGTGAAGAACCCGATCACCGGGTGTGATTGGATAACCGATGCGACGCGCCAACGGTCGGTTGCTGCGGGTCTTTCTGTCATCACGTGTGGCAATACGAACGGGTCATAAATAGCGAGTTCAGCAGGGCTTCAGCTGCTGAAGCGGCGGCAGTCATATACTATACCTGTCCGAAATACTGAACAATGAGTGAGGATGATCCCGGTTTAGAAACCGTTGCGGGTCTGTTAGAGGACAAAACGGTTCGGGAGATCCTCATCCGAACGAGCGATGAACCCATGTCAGCACGCCGTCTGAAAGACAGCTGCGACGCATCGGGCCCGACGATCTACCGACGTCTCGAACGGCTTCGCGAGGCAGATCTCGTCGTCGAGCAGACGCGTCCGGACCCGGAAGGCGGGCATCATCGACAGGTGTACGCACCGAATCTCGACCGCATCATTGTCGACCTGAATTCTGGAACCCTGTCAGTACGCATCGAGCGGCGTGAGACGATGCCCGACCGCCTCACTCGACTCGTGGAGGGGATGTGAACAATGCGAAAACCGATTGTCGAGATCATCCTACAGACGACGGGGCAACCGGCGGGTGACGTTCGACTCGCGCTCCAAGCCTACGAACTCGTCGGCGCAGCACTCGGTGTATTCATCGCGTATCTGGCCTACCGTGGGTACCGCCGGAACGACAGTCGCCCGATGTTGTTCGTCTCGCTCGGATTCGTTCTCGCACTCGGGATGCCGCTCGTGATTACGCTAGTCTACTTCGCCTTGCCAATTACCGGCTGGCAGGTACCCCTCCAGGTCATTATTCAAACAGTTGAAATCGTTGGCCTCCTCTGTATCATCTACGGCCTCCGATTGTAGTTCTGTATGATGGCTCAATCACTCACAAACGGATGTCGCTGGAAGAGGTCCCTCCCTGCGAGCCACCCACCGACCTTTGCGCCGAGGAAGCCCACGAGCGCACCGAGACCGAAGAGCACCACCGCGACCGTCCCGACGACGAGGAAGAGTGCGGCAGTACGGAACCAAAGGGGCCCGGAAAACACGGTGGCAGCCTCAAACACACCGACGAGAAACCACAACCCAGGGACGGCTCCGACAATTCCTGCACGGAGACCAGCAGCTGCACCGTCAGCGTCAGTTACCCGTGTTTTCGCGAGAAACCCCGCGATGAGTCCACCAACAAACACCATATTGAGGGACAGTTCATTTCCCATTCCGGACAGCCAGTAGAGACCGACTGTGAGGGGGATTGAGACGATTCCACCGAGGAGAGCACATCTCCACGTCGGAGAGACGCCTCGTCGAAGGGGACCACTCCGGGACATGGTTCGAAAACGAATCTGCAGCATCAAAGAACTTTCAACGGTATTTCCGGTCGAGAAACACAGACACTCCAACCACAACCACGGAACTCGCTAGGTCACGTATGGGAGACCAGACGGCATCCAATCAAACCGCCGCGAGCACCGCGATAGCGTTCGGTCGACCGGTTGATTGGGCAATCGGCGCGATCTTAGGGATCGCTGGTACCCTCCTCGCGCTCGGTGGAACATCACTCTACTACAGTGTCAACCGTGCCGACGTCACCGACTACGTGCATAGCTCGGAGTTCCAGTCGGACGTATTGACAGACGGAGAAGCTATCGACGCTCTCGTTGCACTCGGATAGTGGGGTGGTATTGGCCTTCTCTTTGCCGGCGCACTGCTTGTGTTGCTCGGAATCGCCCTCGTGATCGGTCACCGTCAGGCTCGAAATGAACGTCACAGCACTCCACACTGGATTCTGGGGGTAGCCGGCGCTCTAATTAGCTCGCTCCTCAGTTTCATACCGCTATCGCCTATTCTAGGTGGGGCAGCCGCCGGCTATCTCAATCCGAATCCGGAGTCGAGCGGTCTCGGTATCGGAACAACCGCTGGGGTATTCGGAAGCTTGCCGCTGTTGGTGGTCATAATTTTCGCAAGCGTTGGACTGATACTGAGCGTTCCCAGCGAGACCGCGGCTGCAGCCGTTACAGCCGTCGGTATTGTCCTGTTCCTGATATTACCCTATTTCGTCGGGTTGAGCGCCATCGGCGGCTATCTCGGCGGCTGGATCCGACGACTCAGGTTCGATTGACCAACTCGGGTGATATGCGGAATCAGATCCCTCCCGAGGACCGTCGGGTAGCATACAGCGAGTAGCCGATGATGGCGAAGCCCACAGTTGCCATCGTATTTTCGACGATTAAGGCGTTGTGGGTACTGATAAGGAGGAGTTGGTCAGCGATACCAGCCAGCAGCGAGCCTAAGGTAACTGTTCCAAACCCGACTGCGAGGTATGAGAGCCCCTCCCAGCCGGTTTTCCGGGCGGCGCTTGCCGCGATGTACGTGATAAAGCCGCCAATCAGTAGCGTCGCTGTCTTGAGTACAATGACGATGGGTGGGATGTCGTTCATAGTTCATCACTGATACGTGACCAGAACTGTGCGAGCCGCTGGTCCACGCTGGTAGATCCGTCGACGAACTCGTAATCGAATCCTGTGTCGTCATCAATCAGGACGAACACGCCGGGAACCTCGCATTCATATGTTTTCACGTGGTGACCATCGGGCCGTACCTGGGTTCCTACCGTGACGAGGCCTGCATCTGCCAGGGCTTCGAGTTTTCGATACGCGGTCGTCTGTGGGAGGTCACATTGCTCAGAGATCTCTTGTGAGCTGTGTTTGGCTTCGAGTTCCTCAAGTATTTCACGACACTTGGGATCCGCAAGCGTCTCTAGGACTGCTTGTAACTCTGTTTCGGCGGCCTGCTTGCCGGTCATAATTCTCTGGGACGTTCAGGGTAACGACCAGGGCCGACTGCAGGGACTGGAGGGAGGGAAGTCGGCGGGTCTTGTCATCGATTGGACTGGGCGGATCGCTGCTTGAACAGTAACACCGCCAATATAAAAGAGTGGGCGCTGGATTTCAGATTCTGGAATGCAGCGCCGCGCTCTTGTGTCAATCTGACAAAAGAACTAATTGCAATGCCACGGTCCCCTGATCGACGACGCTTCCTCCAGAGTACCGCCCTCGCAGGTCTCGCGGCCACAGCGGGGTGTCTATCGGTCGCCAGTAGCAGTGAATCCAGCCCAGGAGACGAAGCGGCGACAGCCAATCCTACTGACAGCCCCGTTGCCGCCGACGGCAACGTATCCTCGGACAGCACGTGCCAGGTGACGGACACGCCTTCCCAGTTGACTCCGCCGGAATCACTGGACGACTGGCTCGCAGACGCCAACGGCTACGACGGCGAGCCGACACGGAAGGCTGGTTCCCAGGTGGACATCCGTGTTGGTGAGTCGGTCGACGGCGAGATGGCTTTCGCACCGGCAGTCATCGAGGTCGCACCGATGACTCGCGTCACTTGGGATTGGACCGGTCACGGCGGCCAGCATAATGTCGTCGCACTCGACAGCACGTTCGACAGCGGCCAGCCGAACGCACAAGCGGGAACCTCGTACGAGTACATCTTCGACGAAACCGGCGAATACCCGTTCGTATCCGAACCGGATCTGGAAAGCGGGATGAAAGGCGCAGTCCTCGTTCGCGAACCACCGTCTACCGGTAACCAAACGGTCGACATGTGGATGCGGGACGTCGAAAACTTTGACGGGACAGTGACTGACCGGACCGGTTCCAGCGTCGTGACGATTACGGTCGGCGTCGAGGGTAACGGTGGTTCCTTCGGGTTCGCTCCGCCCGTGCTGAGAGTCACGACCGGGACCACCGTCAACTTCGAATGGACCGGCGATGGCGGTGCCCACAACGTCGTGTTCGAGAACGCTGGTATCCATTCGGGTGAGGTCACCCACGAACCCGGCATCCACTTCCAGCATACCTTCGAGGAACGTGGAACGTATCGCTACACCTGCCAACCCCACAGCGCACTCGGCCAGAAAGGCGCAATCATCGTTGACTAAACGGTTCTGCGCCGGGTTGCTCCCCTGGACATCAACGCTTTCTAGGTCGTCCAATTGTGTCGCGCCCTACTTCCACGTGAACTTCGCAGCACGTCTCGAAAGGAGGGCCGAAAGGCGGGCCGAGTACCAACAGGGGGTGGGAGAGGAAGGGAGCTGCCGGTGGATTACCCGTCAGGGGGAAAGACGGGCATATCGATTGTGTTCCCCTGAGATAATAACGCGGGGTGCCGTGTTTCTCTCGTCGCTGATTGAATTGCGAACTCCTCACCGCGACAGTCAACTTGTAGTACAACATCGCCTGAAAAGCCGCGCGCGACGACTACTTCTACGAGGGTCGTCCCCTGACACATCGACGGCCAGCAGGCCGATGTCCCATCTTGGGGAGACTGCGTTTCCGTTTCAGTCGCGGTGGTCATCGGAGTCTCGGGTTCTCTCATTTCCGGCGTTGTGAGACTCTCTTCAGTCTTGGCACCGAATTCACTCCCGATACAGCCAGCGAACGATATGGGAAGCACCGAGGCCGAGAGGAATTGACACCGGTTCATACGTTTCATCGATAGTGTCTGAGTGAATTTACTGTGCTGTCCGGGGTTTCTCCCACTGAAACGCGGACGATGTACTACAATCGGGACGATGGGCGGCTCTGGAGGGGCCGTCCACAGAGGCGTACCGAACACCTATGTAACGACAACCTTCCCGGTAGCACGGCCTGCTTCGAGATACCGAATCGCCTCTGGAACCTCGGGCAAGCCAAACCGTCGATCGATGACCGGTTCGACATCACCGGCGTCGAGGAGCTCGATCACGAATGCTAAATCGTCCCGGTCGGGCTTCAGCATGAAGGTCTGGAACCGTTTTCTGCCCAGCACAGAGAGAACGGGACCCGCGAGGAGCGCGGTCACGAATCGTCGCGTGGGTCCCCCAACGAAGACGTATCGTCCCGTCGGGTGAAGGACACGCGCGTACTCTCTCATCGAATGGGAGCCTGCCGCGTCCAGGATGAGATCGTACTGGTTCGCGCTTTCGGTGAAATCCTCCTGCGTGTAATCGATGACGTGATCCGCTCCGATCGAGCGAACGATCTCCATCTTTCCAGTGCTACAGACCGCCGTGACCGTTGCCCCGAGGAACTTGGCGATCTGCACGGCGAAGGTCCCCACGCCACCGGACGCGCCATTGATGAGGACCCGCTCACCCGCTTGGAGCTGTCCAGAATCCCGGAGTGCCTGTAAGGCGGCGACGCCCGCCGTCGGGGCCGCCGCTGCCGCTTCGAACGAGACCCCTGCCGGCTTTGTTACGATTATCGTCTCCGGGACACAGACGTACTCGGCGAATGCGCCAAACCCGTTCTCAGAGAGGTCGGCGACGACCTCGTCACCCGGCTTGAGGCCAGCGACGTTCTTGCCGACGGCGTCCACATGTCCCGCGATATCGACGCCCAGAACCGGAAACTTCGGGTTGCGATACCCACCGTACACGAGGCGGACGAGGAACGGCGTCCCGCGCATCAGGTGCCAATCACCAGCGTTGACGGACCGTGCCCGGACCCGGACCAGGACCTCGTCGTCGCTGGGCGTGGGTATCTCCACCTCGTCCATCTGGAGTACCTCGGGGCCCCCGTACTCCGAATAGACGATGGCATTCATCGCGGTCGAATCGTGCTCCGCTGTCACCGAGCCCCGAGTCCCACGTCCCTGTTTCGTGGTTGCCATCAGGCTGCCTCCGAGGTCACAGACTGATCAGTCCTGACGCCCTTCACGACGAGATAGAGCGCGAGGACGATTTCACCGAGGACAGCGGTCACGAGGACGACCGTCGAGGCGATCGGTTCGTACGTTGGGACGAGGAAGAACGTGAAGCTCTCCGTCAGGTAGCCGATTGCTGCGATGGCGATCAATCCGCCGAGAATCGCTGGAAAGAGGCTGGACTTGTAGAGCAGGTATCCCAAGACCAGGAGGTGCAGTCCGAAGAATATCCCGCCGATCAGGTAGCCGTAGCTGTGAGCGGTGAGGAAGAGTAAGGCGAGCGCGTCAATCTGGTCAGGAGTGAAGGCAGTCAGGTACTCGTCCCCGCTCAAGAGCTGGAGTGCCATGTACTGATTGAGCATGTTGATGCTCGCTATCGCGGGATGGGCGATCAGCCGTAAGGATGCGGCTATCAGTGCAATCGTTCGGCTCACTGGTCTGAGGAGGACGTAGAGCAGGACAGCGACGACGGCGTCAGCAGCAAAGGCGATCAAGTCGCTGACGATGCCGAGCCGAAACAGTTCCTCCGCGGCGATGATATTCGCGGCAGTCGTCGTCGCATCGCCAGGGACGATGAGCGAGGCGCGAACAAATCCCTCGCTGAAGCCGGCGGTGACGAAGATCACCAGATAGAGGAGCCCAGTTATTCGGGCGATCGTCTTGGTCGGAAGTGTTCGCTCGTTCGGCGTCTGCTGGACACCGACGGAATCGGCGGTTGTGGTTGCCATTAGGTGTACCTCTGGAATCCTGACTGAACGATAGCAAGGACTGGCCGGCGATATGACGAGAGTCACAGTCCAGTCAGCTCTGCAGCGCTGTAAGGTTCCATTGTACGGAAGTCTGCAACCGGCATATCCATTTGTGTCAGATGAACATCTGATTGAGAGATCATAAATACAGAGTAACAATCTATTGCCCCTTCTGATGATCCCTGGTAACTTCCTACACCTGCCTGACGACTGTTTCAGTGGAAATAGCCTCGAATCAGGAGGGTTTCAACAGCGCCTCTGAACCCCAGTACGCGTCTTGTATTCTGACTGCTCACCCACGAAAGCCGAGCAACCGAAGGCCGTTCAGCGAGACGATGACCGTCGAGCCCTCGTGACCGACCACTGCGAGCGGGAGCGGAATGCCGCGGAGGAGTATCGCACTGACCATGAGCGCAATCGCGCCGAACGCGATGGCGAGATTGATCGTGAGCGTCCGGCGGGTCCTGCGGCCGAGGCCGAGCACGTAGGGAATCTTGCTGAGGTCGTCGCCCATCAGCACCACGTCGGCTGTATCGAGCGCGACGTCAGTTCCCGCCCCACCCATCGCGATGCCGAGGGTCGCCGTGGCGAGCGCCGGCGCGTCGTTGACGCCGTCACCGACCATCGCCACGTACTCGTGTCGGCCGACCAGTGCTTCGATGGTCGCCACTTTCTCCTCCGGCAGCAGTTCCGCCTGCACCTCGTCGATACCGACTTCGTCGGCGATGCGCTGTGCGACGCGCTCGTTGTCGCCGGTCAGCATGACGATGTGCTCGACGCCGAGGTCACGGAGGTCGTCGACCATCTCGGCAGCGTCAGGACGAACGGTGTCGGTGAACGCCAGCCACCCCAGGATGCTGACGCCGCCGCCACTCTCCCGCGCGACGAGGACACTTGTTTTCCCCTCTGCCTCTAACGTTTCGAGCCGGTCGAGACCACCTTCGAGACCATCGATTGCTGCGTCTCCGAGAACGGTCTGGAAGTAACTGCGGTTCCCGATGTGTATCGGTCGGCCGTCGACGTCTGCTTTGACCCCTTTCCCGGCGACTGACTGAAACCCCCCCGCGTGAGCGACGTCGAGTGACCGAGTTTTTGCCGCCCGCACAGTCGCCCGAGCGAGGTGGTGTTCCGAGCGAGCCTGCACCGCGGCCGCAATGGAGAGTAACTTGTCTTCGGTCAGGGACTCGTCTCCCGTCCCGTCACGGACGAACACGTCGGTCAACTGCGTGTCGCCCTGTGTGAGCGTCCCGGTCTTGTCGAAGGCGACCGCGTCGATGCGTGCCGCCGTCTCGACGTGTTCGCCGCCCTTGAACAGGACGCCTTGCCTCCCGCCAGAGGCGATCGCCGAGAGGACTGCCGCGGGCGTCGAGATGATGACTGCACACGGCGAGGCAGCGACCATGAGCGTCATCGCGCGGTAGAACGTCGCCGTGAACTCGCTCCCGAGTCCGACTGGAATCGCGATGGCCGCAATCGTGATTGCGAACACGCCGAGGACGTACGGTTGTTCGAGCCGGTCGATGAGCCGCTGCGTCGGGGCCTTCTCGCTCTGGGCGCGTTCGACCATGTGGATGAGGCGGCTGATCGCCGACTCGTGGGCCTGCCGTGTCACCTCGATCTCCAGGCTGCCACTCTCGTTGATGGTCCCGCCGAACACCTCGTCGCCGGGTTCTTTCGGCACGGGGACAGACTCGCCGGTGAGCGACGCCTGATCGACCGTTCCCTCGCCGGACGCGACGACGCCGTCGAGCGGGATCTTGTCACCTGGACGGACGACGAACACGTCGCCGACGGCGACCTCCTCGATGGGGACCGTGACCTCCTCACCGTCACGGAGAATCTGCGCTTCGTCCGGCCGCATCTCGACGAGCGACTTGATCGCCCGCCGCGAGCGGCCAATCGCGTAGTGCTGAAGCGTGTTCGACAGCGAGAACAGGAAGAGGAGCATCGCGCCTTCGAACGGGGCCCCGATGGAGAGCGCGCCGAGCGCGGCGACGATCATCAACAGGTCGATGTCGACCGCGCGGTGGCGCAGCGTCTGGATGGCTCCCTTGAGCCCGTACCAGCCGCCGAGGACGTAGGCGACGCCGTAGGCGGCCCACATGAGGAGGGGTGGCCCGTCGAGCCATCCTGTCGCCAGGCCGGTCACCATGCCGACCAGCGTCAGACCGACGAACACCGCCTCGAGTCTGAGTTCCGAGCGGCTGCTCACCTCATCCGTCTCCGTCTCGGGATCAGACTTCAGTGAGACGTTCCGGTCGTGGACCGCTTGCCTGATCGTCTCTTCGCCGGTGATGCGCTCGTCGTACGAGACCCGTACGCTCCCAGTTCGGAACGAGACCTCGGCGTCGTGGACGCCTGGCATATTCGCCAACTGTCGTTCGAGTGCGCGCGCTCCCGCTTCGCCTCGTCCTCCTCGTCGTTCGATGCTGATCGTACACGTAGAGAGCGAGGCAGGGTCAGTACTGGCCACGTGTGTCGTTCCTCCGGGCCGAGTTGCCATCGTGTTTTAGATGTGCCAGTGCCGCTTCGTCCGACCGCCTGCGAACGCGGTACGCTGACCCGGAAGCGATTCTCGCCGTGTCGCAGTCCTGAGGAATGCAGGTCATGCGATGACCGTCACCGGAATCTTCGCACGGCGGGTGACCGTTTCGGCAACGCTTCCGAGGAGCGCTCGTTCGATTCCTGACCGACCGTGGCTGCCGATGACAATCTGATCGACGTCAGTGTCGGCAGCGTATCCCAGAATCGTCGTAGCCGGTCTGCCGATTTCGGTGAGCGTATCGATATCCGTCCCGAGTTCCCCGGCGATATCCGTAGCTCTCGAGTGGATTGTGCTCGCTCGCTCCTGTGCGTTGTCGTACCAGTCCTCGGCGACTGGTAAGCCCCCAGCCTCCACGTCGATGACCGAGTCGACTGGATCGATGACGTACATCGAGGTGACGACTGCCTCCGGAAACATATCGAGAGCGTATCTGAGCGCACGCTCTGCGAGGGGCGAACCGTCGAAGGCGACGAGAACGTTGTCAGGCATACGACTGATTTCGGTGGAGAGCGGAATGAACGTACCGCTCCGAACCGGTCCGTATCGTGCGGCTGATTTGCGACCCCACCCCTCACTCGACGACTCCCCTGGAACTATCGCGGCCGTCGTCTGTCCAATGACGAACCTTCGGCCGAAATCTCTGTTCACCCGTTCGGATTCGGGCGTCCTTCCGCAGACTCTGCAGCGAACTCCCGTCAGAGCAGGGCGACCTGGACGACCGACAGAACGACGAGCGGAATATGAAACGAAGCGTGAGCCAGTATCGCCGCCTCGAGGCTCCGCCGCCAGTAGAGCCAGCCAAAGAGGACGCCGGCCACCGCGTTCAGAAGGACCGTCCGCGCGACGAGTGCCGGAGTGAGGTCGGCCGATTGGGCGAGTGCGGGGAGGTGACCGATGCCGAACAGCACGGCGGCCACGACGATTGCAGCCCAGACGACAACCGGTCTGGGGCCAGCGGCCCGGCGGCCGGTGATCCGCCACCCGACAAACACGAGGACCGACATGAGCCCGAACCGGAGCATGAGTTCCTCGGTGATTCCCCCGTAGAGGAACCGGACGGGTACGTACGCGAAAACGTCCAGCAGTGACGGCCTCGTCGCACCGAGTACTGACTGGGGCAGGTCCTGTGCGACGAACGGCATCATCATCGCGTCGAGGACGACGATCAAGACGCCTCCGAGGATGCCGACTCCGACCGCCAGTTTGACTTCCTCACGGAGGTGTTGCCAGACACCGTCGTCAGTCCTCTGGTCAATGACGTACGACTGCAGTCCCACTCGTGGTGCTGCGTAGGCACCGAGCAAGCATGCCACGGCGAGGAGTAACAGTGGACTGATTGCCGAGAGGACTGCGAGGAGTGGGAGTGAGAGGCCTGGCGGAACAGCTGTCACCGGCGTCGTGAAGTAAATGTAACCGACGAGCGCCACGATTCCGGGTATGCCCAGGAGTAGGGCCACACCGAACCGCTTGCCGAAGGACCGACCGTTCGCAGTCGGGGACATGGCTGAATCGACTCCCGATGGAGAGAAAGGCATTGTGGACCTGTCGTCTTCGGCCATCATTTGGCCTCCGAACTGTGACCGCGAGTCGCTATCGGTGCTGCAGCTGTCTCGTCATCGTACCCGAGCCGACCGCGCGTGGCGACGAGCAGCACGGCGACAAGCAGCCAGATCGCGACCGTCGTGACTACGAGAATCGTCGTGGAGTCGCCGGTGCTGATGACGTCGAGGGGAAGCGGGACGAGCGTACTGTTTGCCGTGTTGAACCCGGTGTGCGCGAGGATAGCGAGCAGAACGCTCCCGGTCTCGTTGTAGATCCACGTCAAGACGAAGGCGACTCCGACGATGTTCAGGAGGCGGACGGCTGTGGTCAGCGCGAGCTCAACGAACGACGCCAGCCCGTGGAACTCGGTGCTGCCAGTCGCCAGCAGCGGGAGGTGCCAGAGCGCCCAGACCACGCCGAGGATGAGCGTCGCTGGCACGGGGGCGAACCGTTCCTGGAGCTTCGGAAGTGCGAGTCCTCGCCAACCGGGTTCTTCGTTCCCGCCACCGACGAGCGCGATACCGACGAACGAGACGAGCACGAGCGAGACGCGCCCGGGAAGCAGTCCCGGGTCGACGGACGTGCCCGCGACGGTGAGGCCGATACTCGTGAGTGTGATGAGCAGCAGCGGGATACCGAACGCGGCGACGTACCACCGGGGCGCGACGCGCCAGTCGACGATCTGGCGTGCCCACGCCCGGACCGAATCACTCCCGAGCCACGTGACGAGGAGGGCCGCGAGGAACGGGCCGAAGCCCCCGACGACGAACCCGAGCGTTCCCAGCGGTTCGGGCATCGCAAGGATTGGCCCGAGCCACGCCACCCAGGAGATGGCATAGGCGATGACGAAAAACGCCACGACTGGGTTCGCATCGACACGCTCGCGAATCTGCTGTCTCATGGTGTGATACTCCGACGGCCGATTGGTGGTGGGACAATCATCTGTCTCGATTATTGTTACAGCGGCAGGATACCGAGCAGTGACAACTGCCAGGCGAACAGGATCGCGAGGAGCGTCACCACCGCGTAGTGGAGTCGAACCCAGCGAGTCCAGTACGCGTCGCGCCATGCGAACCCGGTCGCGACGACAGAGCCGACCGTCCCGGCGAGGGCGACGTACCGCAGACCCTTCCCGGTCTGGAGTGTCAGCGACGGCGAAGCAGCCTCCGCGTTGAAGTTGATCCAGGCGAGCAGGAATATCACCAGCACTGCCAACCAGAGAGCACTCACCAGGCCGAGTAACGTTCGAGCCGCACGTTCGGGGCCGCTGAGTGGGTCCCGACCTCGGACTCGTCGCCACACGAACCCGCCGAGCCACAGGGCCAGGACGGAGACGAACGCCACGACGCCCGCGCCGAGGATTCCCTGGAGGACTGTCAACGATTCGTACCACGGAACGCGCTCGTACGTCGCGGGCCCGAAGTGTCCGCGGAACAGGTGCGTCGCCCGGCCGTCCTCGTCGAACCTGAAGACGAGGCGGTCGCTCCCGCCTACTTCCTCGTAGACACCGGGGCGGCGCTCGACCCACGTTCGAGTCCCCTCACCGAGCCGGGTGGTCGCCAGGTACCCCTCGTCGGTGGCGCCGACGGTGTACGTCCGGGTCATCACGCCGAGGACACGCTCCCAGGAAGACTCCGAGATAGTCAGCGACCGGTAGTCACCCGTCAGTGCCAGTGCTCGGTCGGCTGCGCCAACTGGCGGTTCGACGACGGCGGTATCCGACCGCGGGTAGTATCGGTCGGTGAACGCCTGGAGGAGTTCGAACCGCGCGGGACTCCCGCCGGGGCTGTTGTAGACGACGAACACCCCGGTGTCGCGCTCGGGGTAGAGGGCGAGCAGGCTCATGAATCGGGGCGTGTCACCCCAGTGACCGACGATGGTCTCGCCGTTACGGTCCATCTCGATGAACCCGTAGGCCATCCCGTTGAGTTCCGGGACCGCCTCGGACTTCGTGAAGTGACGCCGGTGCATCTCGCGCACGGTGTCGGCCTCGAGGATACGTTCCGAGTTGTAGGTCCCCTCGTTCAGGTGGGCGAGCAAGAACTGCCCCATGTCGGTCGCCGTCGTGCGGAGCGAGCCGCCCTCGGGTGGAAGCGTCCAGACGACGGGGTCGTGGGCCCGGTACTCACCGTTCTGGTAGGTGTAGCCGATTGCACGCCGCGATTCCAGGCGGGCGGGTAGTGGCTGGGCGTAGGTCGAATCGTCCATCGCAAGCGGCGTGAAGATGCGCTCGTCGACCAGCTCGGTGAAGCTCGCGTCGGACTGTTCGGCGAGCGCGTGGCCCGCCAGGGCCGTCCCGTAGTTCGAGTACGCGACGAATTGTCCTGGGGGTCTGACCCGCGCTGGCTGGTGGTCCGCGAGGATTTCTTCCATGGGTCGTCTCTTACTGGGGTCATCGGTGACCATCCCCGCGAAAGCTGTCCTCGAAACCCGCCGAGTGCGTCCCGAGGTGTTCGAGTGTGACGGGCTGGGCGTAAGTATCCGGGACCGTGACGGCCGAGTCGGTCAGGTAGTCGTTGACGTCGTCGTCGAGTTCCAGCCGGTCCTCCTCGACACCCTGCATCACTGCGGTCCAGGTCACGAGTTTGCCAGTCGAACCGACGCTGAAGACGGTCTCGTCGGCGTCGACGGGGCGCTGGGATTCGAGGTCCGCGTACCCGTATCCCTTCGCCAGGACCACCTCGCCGTCGCTGACGATGACGACGGCCGCGCCCGGGATATGGTACGCTTCGAGCTGATGGGCCATCGTCTCGTCGACCCACGCCTCGGTTTCCGCACGGTCGGACAGGTCGATCTGGTCGGCCTGACTCCCGAACGAACGGTCAGACTCCGCCGCCGCCGTTCCAATCGGCGTGCTCACGAGCGCGAAGATCAGGACCACGACGATGATAATGTGAACGAATCGGTGTTGCATTGGAGGGGCTCTGTGTCAGTAGTCAGTTCGAATGGGACAGTCGATGCCAGCGAATGCGGGAGTCCCCGCGGAATCGGATCTGGGAGTCCACGAATCTACACTCAGGCACTCAGGCTGGCCCCTGAATGTGGTCGGTGTACTCGCTTTTGCCGAGTAGGTAACCGCCGAAGGCGACGAGCCAGAGCATCACGGGGTAGACAATCATCCGCTCGGTCCCGCCGTGACCGATCGCCCCGAACGCCGTTGCGTTCCCGGCGTCACCGAGCGCCATCAACACGACGAAGATGAGACCGAGCCCGCCAGCGAGGACGGATAGAATCCGGATAATACCAGTGAGGCGAGTCGCACTCCCGACGGCCTGCACGTTGAAGAACACGAACGCAAGCAGTGCTGCGATGCCGTGAAGCCCTCCGGTGTCGAGCGGGAAGAGGCCCGCCCCGATGGCACCGACGCCCGCGAGCGCGAAGACGGCAAGCAGCCACCGCCGCCCGTGGGTTCGGTAGAAGAAGTATCCTCCGAGGAGATTGAACACGCCGACGAGGACCAGTGAGACGTTGAACAACAGCGCCGTCTCCGGGACGACGCCGAGATCGCTGATGGCGGCCGCGCGGAAGTCGTAGCCGGGGACCATCGCCGCCGCGAGCATGATAACGGTCATGAACTGTGCGGCGAGCGTGAAGAAGAGCAGGCCGGCTATCGTCCCGTTGTCGAACTGTGTCCCTCGGAGGGCGAAGACCGGTTCGGCCGTGGATTCGAGTTCATTCACTGTCGTTCACTGCCTTATTGTTGGATTAGTAATAATATAAAGCGCTTGGCCAGTTCGCATCGGGCGAGAAATTCAAGTGAGAGCGGCGGGACTTTGGTCATCAGGGACGTGTTCCGAACTCCGTGACGCAATCGGTCATCGGGTATCTCGTAACATTCGATTGACCGGTCTATCTGAACGGTGCCATCGCTATCCTGTCGGGATTTTAATACAGCCATCTGACAAAGTGACTCGTATGTCTGAGTCAGCTACTATCGACGCAGAAACTACAGACTGGTTAACTCTTGACGAGGATGAAGAGATCGTCTGGTCTGGGAAACCCCACGAGAGTAGCTGATCCCAGCGCTCGTCGTCGGAGTGCCGCTCTCTATCGTCCTCATTGGGTTATTCATCATCGCTGGGTCCTATCTACAGCGCGAGAATACGCAGTACGTTGTGACGACCGATGGGCTGTACAAGAAGACGGGAGTCCTCTCACGTGACGTCCAGCGCATCGATTTCGGAAAGGTCCAGAACACCTCCTACAGCCAGGGATTCTTCGGCTCTCGATTCGGCTACGGGAACGTCGATATCTCGACTGCAGGCGGCTCTGGGATCGAGATGCAGTTCCGGTCAGTCCCCGAACCGAGAGAGGTTCAGGAACTCGTCAACAAACGTGTGAAGGGCAGCCGTGGTGAACCGACGACGGAATCGGGAGAAACTAAGCGCGACGTACTTGACGAGATCCTCATCGAACTCAGGGAGATTCGCGCTACGCTCGAAGCACAACAGGAGACTACAGGAAACACATCGGCCACGACGTCCAACATCGGCAATGGGGCGGACGAACAATCGACTGGTGAGGACGATGCCACCCATAATCAGCTCGGAGCTAGCAACCAGAGTGGCGAAAACGCGACTCCCGACCAAGAGTCGGATGATGAACGGTAGCCACCATGACGGAGTCAATTGACCCGGCAATTCCGCTCGGCACCACTGAATCGGTCGAGTGGTCCGGCCGCCCGCGGATCACAACCATCCTTCCAGCAGTCGTGATCGGCGTTCTCCTCCTCGTCTTCGGGATCGTGGTCAGTGTTTCTGGAGAAAGCCTGATGTTTCTCGCAATTGTTCCACTCGGAGTGGCCATCCCGCTCTGGAAGTATATTGCGCTCCAAGGCGTGCAGTACGTGATAACGGACGAAGCACTCTACGTGAAACGCGGTGTGTTGACCCGGTCTGTCACACAGGCAAACCTCGAAACCGTCCAGAACAGTTCCTTTGGGCAGGACATCACGGGATCAATCTTCGGATACGGTTCAGTCACGTTCGAAATTGCTGGTGGGGACGATCTCTCATTCCGGGCGATCGAAGACCCTCGTGCAATCCGGGCACTCGTCGATCGAGCAGCATCGAACGGCGATGGTCTCGGTGGGGGTAGATGGGAGGAATCTGCTATCCCTGGAGACCTGACACAGTGGCAGCAAATTCGAGACGAGATACGAGCGATCCGCAGCACTTTTGAAAGATAATCGTTTAGGGACAGCCAAGGGTTGGATGTGGGTACTCTGGGATAACAGGGTCGTTGGCTCAGCGAATTTCTCTTGGCTATTTTCGTGGTCTTCGGAATCCCGATTGCTATCTTAACTGTAGGACGAATATTCGAGAAATTCTTCTCTGAAAGAAGTTCCACATAATGTGGCCAATCGGAATCGTGAGTTCATCGGTCAACACGTAGCCGCAAGCGAGCATGAGCGCGACGACGCAAACGCTCCCGATCAGTACCACTAACTGTGCGACGAGGAATGCGATATTGAGAACGGCGAAAAGCGCTCGGTCGGGCGACAGTTCCGCCGTGACCAATACGAGCAGCGGTTCGACTGAGAAACTCCGAACCAGGACGATGAGAAACTGTGCAAGGAGACCGAGGACCAGGAGCAGAACCAGCCACTCGAGCAGCCGCTACGGGAGCCGGCGACGGTCCGTTTGTCCGTTCCGGACGCGGTTCTCGAGGCGAGTGAGCATAGGTTCTCGGGACACTATTCACCGGGACGTTTCAAGAATCGTGTGGAATTTCTCATAGCCTGGAATGGGACGCGTTGACCGCTTAGATGACCCTGGGCAACACGAGAATCATGAGGACGTTGATGACGCCGTGAGAGATCATACAGGCCACTACATTCCGTGACCAGACGTAGACACCCACGAGGACGAGGGTAAACACCGCTTGTGGAACTGCTCCGACGATGCCCCAGGCGGGAAAGTGAACGGCGAGGAAGACGACGCCACTGACGCCCGCGCCGACCCACACGCTCCCCGTCAACTCGGTCAACCGTTCGATAGGATAACCTCGCCAGAGTATCTCTTCAGTGACGACAGCCGTCACGACGATACCGAACTGTACTGGCACAGAGAGTCGACCGAGCGCCGACAGCGTCTCCGGTTGTTCGAGCTGGAACGTAGCGACGGCGACTCCGATCGCGACGACACCGAGGACGACAGCTACGAGTCCGGCGCCGACGCCGACAGTGGCCTCCCTACGACTCGGAATCCGAAGCCCGAAAGATGTCAGCGGTCGTCGTTCCCAGTACACGACGATTGCCACGAGGACACCGACCACCACCCAGGTGACGACCGAGTTCGCGAGAAACGACCGCGTCGCAGACACGTCGACCAAGCGTGGGATATCTATCTGGCCGAGGAGTGGCACCCCGAACAGCGAGAGGAGTAACCCAGTCGCGACTGGGACGGGCCGGTCACGATGTGAAGCCCGCCGGCTCTCTCTGGTCCTGGAGGGCATACGAACGACAGTACGGTGAACTACCATTTAGTCGTTCGACTGCTCCCGTGTACCGATGTCAGCGAGCCCATAGGGTCGTCGCTCACAGGACGAGCAGATTGTTCGTCGTTCAGTATTTTTCGGACCGTATCACCCCGTATGAGAACTGACGACCCGTAGACGTGACCTCTCTCTATTCGTTTCGGGCATCTCAACCGGTTTGGTCGTGGCCGCATTCCGAGGCCGATCGGTGACGACCGTCCTCATTCCAGACAGTCTGCAAACTAAATGACTCTCCAGACGGAACCTGCGAACCGGACCGTCCCTGCCTGACCAGAGCGTACCCCACGAAAGCCGTCAGTCATCAGGCAACTATTTCGCCAACCGTCACATACAGTGACAGATGGCACGCGACGTATCGTTTGAATCTGAGGGCGCGGAGCTGAGTGCCTGGTTCTACTCGCCCGACCCGTCGCCACCGTGGCCACTGGTCGTCATGGCTCACGGGTTCTCCGCTACTAAACAGATGGTCGCCGACAGATATGCCGAGGTGTTCACCAAGGCGGGCGTGGCAGTGCTGCTATACGACCATCGGGGATTCGGGGAGAGCGGTGGCGAACCGCGACAACAGGTCAACCCCTGGGCTCAGGCACGCGGATATCGTGACGCGATTGCGTTTGCGACAACCCACGAGAACGTCGATTCCGCTCGCATTGCCGTGTGGGGTGATAGTTACAGTAGTGGCGCTGCACTGGTCGTGACCGCGCTGGATACCCGTGTCGCGGCGCTGGTCGTCCAGGTGCCAGCGCTCGGAGCGGAGGTACCGTCGAACGATCTCGATGGCTCCGCTCGAGAAGCGATGAAACAGATGGTCCACACCGGGTCGGTTAAACCGGCCCCCGACGAGGTTCACGGTCCGATACCTGTCGTCTGGGACGACCAGGACCAGCGTCCATCAGCGTTGAAACCCGAGACGGCGTTCCGATGGTTCAACGGCTACGGAACTCGCTCGGACACCAACTGACGAATGAGGTCACCATCGTCCGGCCGAAAGGCCCACCGTGGCAGCCTGGACTATGCGCGGCGGACGTTATCTGTCCGGCCCTGTTCGTGGTGTCGCCTGACGACGAGATGCCGCGCTCGGCACCTACTGTGGCACGCGACGCTTACGAGCGCCTGTCAGGGCCAAAGGAGCGGATGGAGATTCCGGGCGGTCACTTCGGGCTGTTGTATTACCCGAGTGAGACCTTCGACCGGGCGTCGTCTGCTCAGTCGCGATTCCTCGTGAAGCGGTTACGTTCAGAAAGCGACTGAACGGAGACCACCATTGCAAATAGCAGTAGAATACGGGGACACGACTCGCGTCGAAAGTACGGGGATAGTCGTAGATAGCTGTGCCGCATGACTCAAAACGGTAGACGATGAGCTCGCGGTCTCCGTGACGGGAGCGGGTGGATACTTTCTCGGCCGCATCGCTCAGACTGGGGCCAACGTCCACCTGATAGCCGGGGGTGGTCACGTCGGCACGCTCTAGCAGGATTGCTTTCGGTATTTTGCCGTGGGTGTAGCTGCGTCCGATAACTACTGCCACTATCACAAGGGTGCTCTGTATCACCCACACTGGTACTGACGGGTGATGAGAAGTGGGAACGTCACTGCTGACTCACCAGCTGGAGTCGGATAAAGAACTGCGACTACCCATAGTGGTGGAAGCACGTACCTCGACGCTAGTCCTGCTTCGTTTCGAGTTCTTCGACCGTAATGAGAGCGGATATCGGTAGACACAGAACGGTTAGCCCGAGATAATCGGCCGAAGCAGACCGGCCGAAAGATAGGCGATACCGAGCCAAAAGAATCTTACCGAATGCGATATTTTTCTGCCATTGCCCGAAGCAGGTGAGCTGCTAGCATGGCTAAGTTAGGACTGCAAGTAAACGCCGCCGGTCTTCTCATCAGTATCGCAGGCACCCTGCTACTGTTCCTACATACGACCAACCGGTACCACTCAGCCATTCAGGATATCGAGTCGATAGCTGTCGCATACCTCGGTCTGATTATCCTTGGGATGTCGGTTTCAGTTACGGGGGTCGCTCTCTTGGTGAGGACGAATCACGAGTGAGCTAACTCCCGTGAACCTCCCGACCAGGCCGTGCGTCTCCCATCCCGATGCCAGTACCGCGAAGAAAGCAGCAACTAGACGGAACACTGCGAACAACCAGCACTACCGCCCGGTAGGTGAGTTCGGACAGGTCGGTCTACACAGATGAGACAAACGTGTCAGATGGTACGTGGGTGGTTACGAGGTGTTTCACTGCTGTCAGTACGATGAGCCGGACATTGGGACGTTGTTTCGTGGAAGGAGCTCCGAAAGGAGGCCTCGCGACGTCAGGACCCGCGTGTCGCGGTCCACCTTGCGCTCGCCTCGACACATTCTCGAAAGTGAGCTGCGCTACTTCTGGAGGTGCGTCTTCGTCTCCACCTGCGGGAAGAAATTGGAATCTGAGTGGGTCTCCAGTCTCTCCGAGCCGGGCCTCGAGAGTCACGATATCTCCGTTATCAGCGGTGACAAATTCACGACGAACAATGGTTTCCCCGCCATCGACTTCGGTGTCAAGTGAGGCATCGTATTGCTGTAATTTTGTGTTTACCGAGATATGCACAGGGTTATCACCGGTATTCTCCACAACCAGGGTTCCGCCTGGATACGCGGGATTTTGATTACTACCTGGAAGAATCCCTGAACAACCAGCGACCGACACACCGCCAATACAGCTGATAGTCGCGCGGATGCATTCTCTTCTCCGCATACCTATGTGTTAATACCACTACAAAAGTGTCTTTTCCAAAGGCACGGCTTCTCTATATATGAGCAAGGTGGGGGTGTCAAGACGGTTCTCCGGGGTAATTCACTGAATTCTCTCATATATTTCGCACCTCAATACCGCCAGTCGGTGGACGGGGCAACAGGGCCCCCAATTTAATAGCAACCCATTAGCTATTCTCGACGTGCGCATTCGCCCCGAGTCCCCACTGCACAGTGACACAATTGCGGTTATCGCGGGCAATCTTATTCCGATCGTCGGCGTTGTCGCTGCCGGGTGGCAGCCAGAAACCCTCCTGTTCGTGTATCTGGCAGAGCTTGCGACTATCTGCCTGTGGGCCGCTGTCCAGACACTGTTCGCCCGAAAGCGCCCGAATAATTTCCTCAGACGAGCGGTAAACGACTCCCGACGGCGATTTGAACTGCTCGGGCCACTGCAACAGAAGCGTGTTCTCGATGGATCGGTCCACTGCCGTTGCCGACGCACTACGTTCGGGTGTTCGATACGTGTGCTGGAACAGCGAAGTTACGGTGCTTATCTAGGTGGGGTACGGGTGATTTTCACTCTTGGATGTCGACTTTGACTCCCGGAATAAGTCGATATTTGGAGATCGATTTTCCAAACCAGTCTCAAATTCCCCATTCTATCTATAGAAAGGACGCACTTATAATATTATAAACATATTCGCCACTCCATATGCAGAGACAATAGAATGAAACGTATTAATTCAAAAATGAAAGTGGCGTATCTGTGTATGTCAATGGGTAGCCAATCTGTGCTATCTGGTCGTAGGATTCAGCCGGGTGATGGTCTGTCTGGTCCCTGTCGTCGTACGGTACGCCGGGCCGACTACAGTTGCTCGCCGATATCCGTGATAGCCCGTTCGCGAAGTGCTTCGACGTCCACTTTCCCTGTCCCACTCAGTTCGAGGTGTGACTCGAAGTAGATACGGCGCGGATAAGCGAATGCCGGACCGGTTGTAAGCGCGAACGTTTTGAGGTCATCGGAACTCACCGGGCCATCTCTGACGACGAACGCGACGGGAACCTCCCCTTTTTCACGATGTGGCACACTCACAACGGCGACGTCGGCGACGGCATCGTGCTTCAGCAACCGGTTTTCGACATCGGCGGGGTAGAGATTCTCTCCACCGACAACCATCATGTCGTCGAGACGGCCCACGATGTAGTGATACCCTTCCTCGTCTTTCCGAACGAGATCGCCAGTGCGGAGGAAGCGACGACCGTCTCGAGAGACGAAGCGCTCCGCGTTCGCCTCGGGCCGCTCGTAGTAGGTCCCGAGACCAGGATTCGATACCCAAAGTTCGCCAGTGTCGTTGGCTTGCACTTCGTCACCTGTATCCGGGTCGACGACTCGTGTGTCGACGTCCGGGAGCGGAGTGCCTGCACTCCCGAGTTTCCGAGCGCCCTCTCGGGGTGAATGAGTCACGACTGGTCCACCCTCCGTGAGCCCATACACTTCCAGTAGGTCCGCGTCGAAAGTCTGCTCGAAAGTAGCGACCAACGAATCCGGGACCGCAGCACTGCCGCAACTTGCCCACGACAGACTCGACATCTCCCCCTTGCCATGGCCATCGAACGCGGTCACCAGACGCTTGTAGATGGCCGGGACACCGGTCATATAGGTTACTTCGTGGCTGGCTATCGCCTCGATAGCCGCCTCGCTATCGAACTCGCGCAGGACGACGACACTCCCCCCACATAGCAGCATCGGCTTGACCACGCCGGTCATCGCATTCTTGTGGTAGAGCGGCGTCACGACGAGCCCACGGTCGGACTCGTCGAGTGAGAGGTGGTCGACGAACGCTTTCGTACACCATTCGATACCGCCGTGGGTTAGGACGACGCCTTTCGGCCGCCCCGTCGATCCGCTCGTGTACGGTTGCATCGCTGGGGTCGACGCAGCCACGTCGGCCGCAGTATGCATGTCCGTGCCCGATGCGTTCCCGTCGAGTGTTCGGACCGTGACCGGGTCCAGCGACAGCGTCGTAGTGGCAGAATGGACGGCGACCGTCTCGACAACTTCGGCCCGTGTGAGCCCCGAGGCGACATCGTCGTCGACTGTAGACTCGTCACTGACGAGGACCAGGCGCGACCCACAGTCGTCGAAGATGTAGGAAAGCTTCTCGGGATAGTTCGAGATTCACAGGGACCGGCACGGCCCCGATGCGAGCGACCGCAAGGGTCGCCGCGAGGTACTCGACGCCGTTCGGGTAACAGAGCGCGACTCGGTCGCCCTCGTCGACGTGGAGTGCTTCGAGATTGGTCGCGATACGAGCGACACGAGCGGACAACTCGCCGTACGTGATCGAAGTTTCGGATGCATCGTCGATGACCGCAACTCGGCTCGGGTCGACGCGTGCTGTCGCGTCGTAGACCGCGCCGAGGTTCGTCACGCCGCCTGATTCGCTCGTCATGTGTGACCCTACAGTTAGTGTGGGAAAAACCCTTCTTCGCCAATCGACGGCCGACCCGACGAGACTTCCTCCGGAGTCGATTACCTGTCGAGGAACTCTGATAATCGCTCCTTGCGTTCCGGTGTTGCCTCGATAACGTTCGCTAAGATACCCTCCAGCTCGAGTCCCTGTTGGAATTCGGTCTTTGCCGCCATCTTCGTCGACAGTTTCGCCAAGACAAGTGCGAGCTCGTCTTTCTCTGCGATCGCCTCCGCAATCTCCATCGTTCGTTCTTCCACACTATCGGGGGGATGGACTTCCTGGACGATACCGTGCGCCTTCGCCTCTTCGGCCGAGATGAATTCGCCAGTAAGTAGCATTAGCAGTGCCGTCCCGAGGTTCGTCTCGCGCGGGAGTCGCTGGGTCCCGCCTTCACCTGGGAAGCCACCGATGGAGATCTCGGGGAAGCCCAGAGACGCCTCCTCGGACGCGATACGGATGTCACACGCCAGTGCTAACTCGAACCCGCCGCCGAGCGTCAATCCGTTCAGTAGTGCGATGGTCGGTTTGTCCAGCGCCTCGATTCGCTCTGGGAGGGCAAATTGGTCGAGAGTGACCGCCTCGGTGACTGTCTCTGGCAGTCTGTCTTCCAGTTCGTTGATGTCCGTGCCCGCAGAAAAGGAGTCGCCTGAGCCAGTCAGAACGAGAACGGTACCGACTCCGTCATCGAAGCGCTCGAACGCCTCGACGAGTTCCTCACGCATCGCTCCGGTAATTGCGTTTTTCTTCTCCGGACGCTGGAGCCGAACGGTGGTGACGTCGTTTTCGACGCTGAAATCGATATACTCGAATTCCGTCTCTGTACTCATGCGTACGTTGGTGGTCGGGTATGGAGAGTAAATAGCTTCCGTCGGCTGGCATCAAGGACAGCAGTCTTGAATCAGTTCAGTCCTCGAAGTTCGCGACCAGATTCTCCGCGGCGCGCAGACAGACCGCCCACATCGTCAGCGTCGGGTTAATACTCGGGCACATCGGGAACGCGGCCCCGCTGTAGACATACAGTCCCGGCGTATCGTGTACTTCGAGGTCGGCGTCGACCACGGACTGTTCCGGCTCGGTCCCCATCCGACAGCCACCAAGGTCGTGGCTGCTTCCGACACCGGTGAATGCGGGTCCACCCCACGTCTCCGTCGCACCCATCTCGTCTAAGATCTCGGTGGCCTTGCCGCGGAAGAACTCGTGGAGTTTGCGCTCGTTCTCCCGTAAGTCGTAGGTGATGCGGAGGACCGGCATCCCCTCGCCGCTCTCGTCGGTCTTCTGCGGGTCCAGTTCGATGTAGTTCGACTCGTACGGGAGATTCGTCGACTGGATCCGGACGGCACCCCAGTGATTCCATTCTTTGAGGTGGTCCTTGTACTCTTTCCCCCACGATGAGACGTCTTCGGGTAGCGTCGCCTGACTAATCTGGAGCGGGAGGAGCTGGTTCTCCGTCCCCAAGGTCGACCCGCCGACGAATCCGTGCTTGGCGGAGTCGAACGCTGCAGAGTCATAGTCGTCGAGGATGATGCCTTGAGCGGCCGGCCCGGTGTGACGATTGAACACGGTGTCAGGGAAATACCCGCTCACGTCCGAGAACATCTTGGTCATGAAATGCTTGCCCACTTGGCCGTGATTGTTCCCGAGTCCATCGGGGTGGGTCTCGTCTGTGGAGTGCAGCATGAGACGGATGTTCTCGAAGGTGTAGGAGGCGAGGATGACCGTCTTCGCGTGCTGTGTTCGGCGGTCTCCGTTCGCGTCGAGGTACTCGACACCGGTCACTTCACCGTCGTCATCAGTCAGGATTTCGACGACTCGACAGTACGTTCGGAGGTCCAGATTACCAGTCCGAAGCGCCCGTGGAATGCTGGACAAGCCCGGGTGCCACTTGGCGTCGTTGAACGACCCGAAACCACTGTTCCAGGCGCAGTACGTCGTCCCCGGGCGACCATCGTAGGGTTCGCTGTTGACGCCGACCGGGACCGGATAGGGGTTGAGATCCATGTCTTCGACGACGTCAGTGAAGATTTCGCCCTGACGGAACGGTCGAAACGGTTTGTTCGGTAATGGCTCGCTCCGTTCTACGTAGGGGTTGCTGTCGTTCCCAGAGATACCGACTTCGTGTTCCACGCGGGTGTAGTACGGTTCGAGCTCGTCGTAGCTCAGAGGCCAGTCAGCAACCGTGCAGTTGTCCGGAAGCGCGTCTTCGCTCCACTGTTCTTCGACGAACGACCGATAGCGAAAGTGGTGCGGGTGGAACCGCCGAAGCCACGCCCCGTAGTGGATGACTGACCCGCCGACGCTGTTCATCATACGGCCCAGCGAAAAGGTCGCCTCTCGCGTTTCGTCGTTTTCACTCCTGCGCCACTGTGGCGTCTCCTTGTTGAACTTCTCACCCATTCCAGCACGCCGGTAGTAGGCATGGCCGAGCTCGTCGGGGATGAAATCGTCCTTGGTACGCCACGGTCCTGCCTCCAGTGCGACGACATCGAGTCCCGCTTCTGCGAACACCGGTGCAACGAGACCACCCATCGCTCCCATCCCAACCATCACCACGTCGGCTTCGTCGGTTGGTGCTTTCGCACCCGCCTGTGGATCGAACCCGTCGATATCGGGGGGGCCACCGTCGGAACTGTTCTCAGGGTCGAAGCCAAGGTCGGCCATCGACTGATACTCACCGCCCTTGGTCACCGGTTCATCTGTAAGGTTCTCTTCGGCGGAGTTTTCGAGGTGTACGCCGGGGTGACCGAGCACTTTCCACCCCTTCTTGTCTTTGTTCCCGCCGTATGCTGGGTCGGCGAAAAGCCCCTCCTGGAGATGTTGACGGAGCAATTCGAAGAACTCCTCCTGTGGCGGCGTGTGAAAATCCGAGAGGTCACCAGTTTCGAGGCGTCCGATGAGTACGTCCTGCTCCTCCGGCGCACACTCGACGAACGGGGCGCCGTATTCTGCCTCGGCATTTCGGTCAAGTGCATCGATACCCAGTTGATACCACCGTTTCTGCTCTTCGTACTCCCCATCGAGTGCTCGATCGACGTACCGTGTGACGCCTATCTCGGTCGCACCGGGATCGTCGTCAGCTGGAAACATCCGTTCGAACAGCGCGGAGACGGTCCGAGAGCGATGTGCATTGAACGTCAATAATGTGTCTACGTCACTCATATACCCTACAACCTGAGTCTACACTGTATTAAATCGTGGTGCTGTGGCGAATCGAACCACTTCGTGGTTCGATGTGTACGTGAATTCACCAGACAATAACTGATAGTCAGTTGTGAAATCACTGATTCCGAGCGCAGTGGCCTCGATACGTTTGGAGTCCCGAAGGCCGTCAAATACGAAGAAACAGATTCGCCTATTACGAATCCTGTTGGCAGTACCACGAGTGTGGTTTTTCGGCGATTTCGTGCGGGAAGTTCGACAGTCGGACTAGCTATGGAAATTACTAACAGCCGTATCAGTGCTATTCGCGTGGCGTCGACCTCGAGCCAGAGAATATAGTAACATGCGTACGGATGTTATTTCCGTGGGCCACACAACGGGGGAACGAGACAGCGGTAAATAGATTCGGATATAGCGAATAATGAAACAGCAAGCCCCTGAAACAGAAAATTCGACCTTCTGAAGAAATTCGCAACCGACAAATCAGTAACAATTATATGGAATCGTGTGCCAGATTAGGGCAGATGACCGGAGAAACGCCACCGAGACGGACTGTGAAGGCAACAGAAACAGTCTTCGAGATTATCGAATTCTTGGACGCAGACAGCCTAAGCGGCGTCACTGATATCGCGTCGGCGCTCGACCTCGCCCCCAGTACCGTCCACAAACATCTCACGACCCTCGTCGCACAGGAGTATGTGATTAAAGAGGACAGACAGTATCGTCTGGGCTTCCGATTCTACGAGCAGGGGCAGAAAGTCCGGCGAGCGTCACCACTAGCACAGATAGCGGAAGACCCGATCGAGGAACTCGCGAACACGACTGGCGAAGTCGTCTGGGTGTTCGTCGAGGAACACGGGTACGCTGTTCATCTGTTGAAAGCCGTCGGCGACCACGGTGTCCAGACTCACGGTGAGCTCGGAAAGCGGTCGCAGTTGCATCACTTGGCGTCGGGGAAAGCGATCCTCGCCCATCTCCCACAGGAACGCGTCGACGAGATACTCGATGGTGACACCCTACCAGCGAAGACAGAGAACACTGTAACCGACGTGGATGAACTGACTGAGGAGTTGGCGACTGTGCGGGAACGAGGATACGCGTTCAATACCGAGGAGACTGTCCTTGGACTTCAAACTGTCGGGGCCCCGATACTGAAAGACCGACGCGACGTCGTCGGAGCAGTGAGCGTCTGCGGGCCAGCAACGCGGATGCAGGGAGCGCGGCTGGAGTCAGACATCCCCGAAGCACTATTGAGGACGACGAACCAAATAGAACTACAGTTGTCCTACTGATAGCCAAGCGGCTCTCGTTTCTCGGGTCTATCAGCCTGCTGAGTGACCCATAGATTTATTGAAGCCGCCGCAAGTCATAGACGTGAAATACCGATGTCAGCAGAGACGCTTACCCCAGAATTAGTGAATCGAGTCGCCCGCTACACGACTGAGCGTGATATGGAGGCCGAAGATTGGGAGAAAGCCGTCGCTCTCAATGGCCTCGTAGCTACGGAGAAAGCGACGTACGTCGACGCCGCCCGGTCGCTCGTCGACCGCTCAATCGCGACCCAGACGAGTGCTGGACAGCTCACATACGGATCGCTCGACTACAAGCCGTGGATCGACCGCACAGAACTCAGCTCGTTCAAGGGGCAGTCAGACCCTGCCGCGGTCGGACACGCAGTCCTCGATTTCTACCGTAAAACCGACGAGGCGGAGTATCGCGATGCCGCACGACGACAGTTCGAGTTCTTCGACGACGTTGAGCGAACCGAAGAAGGTGGGATTCCGCACATCCGTGAACGGACGGAACTCTGGGTCGACGCGATATACATGGTCTGTCCGTTCTTCGCTCGCTACGGTGAACTCGTAGACGAGGCGGGATTCGACGAAGCAGTCCAGCAGATTCGCCTCCAGTCGAAGTACTTGCAGGACCCCCATACTGGCCTGTTCCGCCACGCCTGGCGCGAGTGTCCCAACATGTATCCGTCCAGTACGTTCTGGTCGCGCGGCAATGGCTGGGCCGCTGCTGGGATGCTCGACACCCTCGAACTGCTGCCCGAGGACCACGAGGGGCGTGCAGACATCGAATCGGCATTCCGGGAACTCGCTGCGGCCGCATTGGAGTTACAGGACGACAGCGGGTACTGGCATCACATAATCGACGACCGGACCACTCCGTTGGAGGCGTCGGGAACACTCATGTTCAGTTACGCATTCAAGCAGGCATACGATGCTGGTGTTCTCGAAGACGAAGCGTATGCAACAGCGGCTCGCCGCGGTATCGATATCTGCTGTGGGGTAGTCGACGAAGACGGTGCCGTTCACCGTATCTCGGAACCACCAGGCGGTGAGCGAATGCCGCTGGGCGTCACCTCGTACGGTCAGGGGTGGTTCTTGCTCGCAGCGAGCCAATTCGAGGACGGGAAGCTCGCGTAGGTCACTCGCCGTATTCCGTCGCCGCTCGTAGGCAACCCGCGGGCCGCTCGCGCTCAGCTAGATTCGGACACCGCTCATCGGAAGCGGTTTTAGAAAAAATGGCGCAACTGTGACCCCGTTCGAGCATGGCCGTCGGCTCTACTCACCGATGCCGATGTTGGCACAGACGTTTTTCGATTGCGTGTAGTGCTTGACCGCCTCGGTGCTCTTCTCGCGGCCAATTCCGCTCTTTTTGAACCCACCGAACGGCGTCTCGATGCCCTCGGCGAACCACTCGTTGATGTAGACGCCTCCGGCTTCGACATCCCGAGCAAATCGATGTGCCCGGTTGAGGTCTGCGGTGAAGATGCCTGCGGTGAGTCCGAATTCAGTGTCGTTGGCCTTCTCGATGGCTTCCTGTTCGTCAGAAAACGAGATTGCAGGGAGAATCGGGCCGAATATCTCCTCTTGTGCGAGACGACTGTCGTTACTGGCACCTGCGAAGACTGTCGGACCGATAAAGTACCCCTCGCGGTCCAGTACCTCACCACCATAGAACGGTTCGCCGACCTCTTTTCTCCCCACGTCGAGATATGACTTCACCTTCTCGTACTGACCTTCGTCAATCATCGGTCCCATATCCGGATCTTCTGACCCAGGACCGACTTCGAGGGCGTCGAGTCGATCCGCCAGGTTGTCGAGGAACTCGTCGTAGATGTCCTCGTGGACGAGGAGTCGGGACCCGGCAGAACAGCACTGGCCGCTGACCATAGTGAACAAACCTGCGACAGCGTTGTCGAGCGCGAGGTCCATATCGGCGTCGGGGAAGACGACGTTCGGTCCCTTCCCACCGAGTTCGAGATTAGCGGGGGTTATCTGCTGGGCAGCCAGTTCAGCGACTTTCCGCCCAGTCTCGACGGACCCGGTGAACGTAACGCAGTCGATATTGGGGTGGCCAGCGAGTGGTGCGCCTGCTTCGGCACCGAATCCAGTAACGACGTTGAGGGCCCCGTCGGGTAGCCCCGCCTCATGGGCGATTTTGGCGATAGTGAGTGCACCAAGCGGCGTTTGTTCGGCGGGCTTGACCACGGCTGTGTTCCCCGTGGCTAGTGCGACGGCGACGCTTCGAGCGAAAATCGAGAGTGGGAAATTCCACGGGGCGATGTGCGCAGTTACTCCCAATGGTTCCCGGTAGGTGAAGTCGACGTACTCCCGTCCTCGGGGAATCTGTTCACCATGAACCTTGTCGGCGATGCCAGCGTAGAAATCGAAGGCGTCTGCACATCCTTCAGCCTCACCACGGGCTTCCGAAATCGGCTTGCCGTTCTCGAGTGTCGTCAGTTGCGCCAGCGTCTCGACGTTCGCTCGTAACGCCACCGCGATGTCTCGAAGCGTTTCGCTTCGCGCTTTTGGATTCGTACGCCTCCAGTCATCGAGAGCCGCATTTGCGGCGTCGACAGCGTACTCTATGTCGGCTTCACGTCCTCTCGCAACTTCGGCTATCACGTCAGTCGTAGCCGGGTCGTTGACGTCGAACGTCCCGTTGTTCTCGGCGTCGACGTGTTCCCCGTCGACGAACAGTTGATACTTCTCTTGTCGATCAACGGTGCTATCTGACGACATAGCGGACCCACGTCGGTCCGAATGATAAGTGTACCGTCGATGGGGGCACAGACGAGGTGTCGACCTGCTGGCTGGTGCCCTTGACCCACATTCCGTTCAGTACTCTGTTCAGGCAGGTCCGGTAGTTCAGAGTCCGGCGCACACAATGAGGGAAAAGACTATTTTGACACAATTCGAGCATTCAGTCATGCCACGAGCGCTAGATGACCTGACAGTCGTTAGTTTCGGACAAATCGCACAAGGCCCGGTCGCGACACAGATGCTCGCTGACCTCGGTGCCGAAGTCCTCAAGATAGAACGCCCCGGCGGTGAGTGGATGCGGAACTTCTCGATGGCGAACGAATATCCCGAGGGAGAGAGTCTCCATTTTCAGTTTTTCAACAGGAATAAACGCAGTATCGAACTCGATATCAAAGACGAGGAACACCGAGCGGTCCTCTACGACCTCTGTGAGGAAGCCGACGTCGTCGTCGAGAACTTCCGGCCGGGCGTCATGGACCGCCTCGGATTCGGGTACGAGGAACTCTCCGACTCGAACCCCGGCCTAATCTACGCAAGCGCATCCGGATTTGGCTCGACTGGACCGTACGTCGACCGACCTGGACAGGACCTCATCGTGCAGGGGATGAGCGGCTTGATGAGCATCACCGGTGACCGTGACGACCTGCCGACTCCGCAGGGTATCGCCATTGCCGACCTCCACTCCGCGACCTACCTCGCTTTCGGCATACTCGCCGCCCTCCACTACCGAGACCGGACCGGTGAGGGCCAACGCATCGAAGGCGATCTGTTGAGCGCGACAGTGGATCTCCAACTACAAGAGATTGGAACCTACGCGAACAGTGGCGCAGATCTCGAAAGAGGGGCACATGGGCTCGGAAACATCTATCACCCAGCACCCTACGGCGTCTACGAAACGGCTGACGGCCACCTGGTCCTCTCTCTCGTGATGCCGTCGGAGCTTGGTGAGATACTCGATATTGACGAAATAAAGGATGTCACCACCTGGGAGGAGGCGTACGACGACAGAGACCAGATAATGGCGAGTATCGGGGATGTGTTGCGAACGGACACAACTGAAGCGTGGATGGACAAGCTGCTCGAACACGACGTCTGGTGTGGTCCCGTCCAAGATATCCCGGCCGTCGTGGAGGATCCGCAGGTGGAAGAAAACGAGATGCTCCAGACCGTCGACCACCCTACTCTGGGTGAGCTGACAGTGACTGGAACGCCGATACGGATGAGTGAAACGCCGCCGGATATCCGTCGACATCCGCCGCTTGCTGGCGAACACACGGAAGAGATACTCGATGAGCTTGGCTATCCAACAGATCTCTCAGCCACAGATGACGAATAGCGACACGGAGGACTGTCCCGAAGGAGTAGTGTGAGAGAATAGATTTGATCGAGCGGGTATCGACTGTGTTGTCCGATCGCTCTCTAATCGGATGTCGTAAAATCGTCCCAGAAATCCGTCTTGTATTCGCGCGCTGAACTTTAAACTCAGTACTATGTGGGTGCAACCGTGCTTTCGTGCTTAAAAGTCCGGTTTAGAATACATATTAGGGTTGAACAATTTTCTTTGTGTCCAAATAGGGGCATATAGAGATGCAGATTTCAAAATCGATTCCGCGATACTGCTACAGATTCTCAGTCATGCTCGATTGCGCTCTAACCCGTATCCGGTTTCGAGAGATAGGATCCGATCTGAACCACTGTGCAGACAACGGCCACACCTAATCTAGCAAGCAAACGCTGGCGTCACCGCTCTCACACTCCCCCTGCTGGGTCGTCCGGAAAGAGGCTCTGCGCGATGTAGGCTGAGACGACCCAGTTCGGTTCGTCGACTACCTCGTTGATCTTCAGGTCCGCTGCGACCGAACAGAGGACGTAGGCCTCTTGTTTGGTGAGCCCGCGGCGGTCGTGGAGATGCTCGATCAGCTGACGGACAGCGTCTTTCGATGCAGCCATGAGGTCGTCCCGGATGCCCGTCGTCGCGTACATCTTCTCGTCATGGCCGGAGGGTGTGAACGGACCGTTGGTCTCGAACTGTGGCGTGTCGATGTCCAGATCCTTGCGAAGTGTGAGGCGAGTGGTGACCGTCGTCGGTGTCTCTATGGCGCTTATACAGACCTCTCCATCACCTTGTGCGGCGTGGCCGTCACCGATACTGAACAGCGCATCCGTGACAGCAACCGGCAGATAGACAACCGACCCGGCGGAGAGGTGCTTGATGTCCATGTTCCCGCCAACGGCGCGCGGTGGCCCAGTCTCGTGTGTACCCGCCTCTGCTGGGGCGACGCCGACCACCCCCGGGAACGGTGCGGTTGGTACTTCGATGCCCTGCTCGAAGTGCGCGACGTCTTCGTCCAGGTCCCAGTGGTAGAGATACGGGTCTGAGAACATCTCGGGCAGCAAGCCGACGTTGCGGTCACCCGAGCGGATCAGCGTGTATCCCCAGTCGGCGTGGTCGACGTCGAGAATCTCGACTTGGAGGACGTCCCCCGGTTCGGCACCTTCGACGGCGACCGGGCCGGTAAGATGGTGGCCGACGAACTCGATGTCTGGGAGGTCGGCAGAGTCCGTCTCCGGGGTGATATTGGGACCACTGTCGTTGAGACAGTCGAACTGGACGACCGCTCCAGATTCCACTTCGAGCGCTGGCGGAATGTCGTTGTTCCAGGACGTGTGCAACGCTGATTCGTGACTGAGTGTTCTGTCGACGTTCATCGATATGCTAGTTCTGAGTGAGGCGCTTACAACTTTGGATGGGGTGGCCCACGAAATAAGTGCAATCCTCGACATCGTTATCCGGAACTCGGCCGTAACTATACGGAGAGGCCGTCCGCTCGAACGAACGGTATCGAGAGGTCGACGTACTGTGTTAGACTCACGTTATATCTCTCGCACGCCAGTACTGTCGGGTACCGGAGGTCGCTACCCCCGCTGGAGTGGCTTGCGGACTACCACCATTCACGCTTACCCGGACGTGGATAGGATGGCAAACCGTACGGTTTTGAGGACCCACCCGTTGGCCAGTGTATGGCCTTCCATGACCTCTCTCATCCAATCGAGACCGGAATGCAGGTCTTCCCCGGTGACCCACACGTCGACGTCCACCAGGTTTCATCGCTCGCTGCGGATGGCTCCCGTGTGTCCGCCGTTAGCTGTGGGAGTCACACTGGGACCCACATCGACGCTCCGAGTCACACGGAACCAGATGGCGACTCGATCGACGAATTCAGCATCGACAGATTCGTTTTCGACGCACGCGTCGTGGACCTTCGCGACAAAGGTGACCGGGAAGCGATCGGGCCAAGTGACCTGCCACAGGATAGTGCTGTAGACCTGATTCTGCTCTGGACCGGCTGGGACCGATTTTGGGGAACGGACCGGTACCTGGATCACCCGTACCTCTCCCCGAGGCAGCCAGGCACTGTGCATCACGGGGATGGAGCGTCGGTATCGATGCGCTGAATCCGGACCCGACGCCGACCGAGAACACGGCCGATGACGAACCAGATGGGGTCCCAGTCCATAGCGCATTGCTCGGCGACGGCCGCTTTATTATAGAAAACTTGACCAATCTGGGCAGCTTCGAACAGGGAACACTCCACGCACACCCTATGCCCATCGGGGGAGGTGACGGAGCACCGGTCCGTGCTGTCGCTGAGACCATCGACCCTTGATACCACTTGATTTGAGTTTTTGACGCTTGTTGCTAGAAAGCGACTCACGCTCAGTGGAATCCATGGGCTATCTGTTTGTGGTCTGCGATCGACTGACAGCGAGGGAAGCGACAACCCCGGCGAGCGCACGGATAAGGGAGTAGTCACAGGCTCGGCACCGATACGCGATGGCGATTGTACTGGAAGACGCCTTACTCATCGCCAGTCTCCAAGAGTAGTCGAAGATAATCAGCCGCCGCGTCGGCCACAGTCTCGCCGTAGCCTTCGACGAGAACACCAGTCTGGGTTGCCAGCCAGCCCCCGTTCGCTCTCCGAGGATGACAGTGGTCAGTTGTCACTTCTGCTGCTGACAGAGACTGACCAAGGGCTCCCTGAGATGTTAGCGTGTGCAGACACCACTGTTCGCGCCCCAGCTACGAGCGTCGCTAATCTGATTCAGGAGCAGCTGAGCATCAGCAGCTGATAGTTGTTCAGTTCGAACCAGAGCTCGGTGGGCGCCACGTTCAGTAGATGTCGGTCATCCGAGGACGAGCGGCCAGAAGAACTGGATGAGGAGGTACGCCACACCTGTCGTCAGGAGGATGACGATAGCGTCGAGCAGCGCCCCTGCACGGAGCATGTGCTCGCGTTCGATATACCCTGCGCCGAAGACGATCGCATTAGGGGGTGTCGCAACTGGCAGCGCGAACCCGTAACTGGCAGCGATTGCGCCGGTTACTGCGAGCAGCACTGCTGCGAGTTCTCCCGACGTGCCAAGCGCTTCGGCGTACGCCGGGCCGATGTTGATGAGTAGCGGAGCGAGAATCGCGGCCATCGCGGTGTTCGAGGCCAGCTCGCCAACGACTATCGTCATCGTGACCACGACGAGGAGAATCACGAGAATCGACGTGCCTGTGAGCGAACCGAGCGTCACTTCCGCGAGCCATACGGTCGCGTTCGTATCGGCCAACGCGTTCGCCAACGAGATGCCGCCGCCGAGAAGCAGTAACGTCCCCCAGTCGATGTCGATCATATCGTCCCACGCTGTCGCGCCGGTGACAACAAGTACGGGGATGGCGAGCAAGCCGACGAGCACGTAGAACAACACCCCCTCGTGACCAACAGTTCCAAACACGTTTCGGCCCATCCCGCCGAAGAGTGTGACGTACCAGTCGCGTGGGAGGATGTCGTCGAACAGGAATTCGAGCCCGCCGAGAAGCCACAGGAAGGCAGTCCCGCCGAAGATCCCGAGGGTGCGACGCCCGCGCGTCGAGAGCGATCCCATCGAGTGCAGCCGGTCACTGGCATGCTCCCGAGCGCGGCTTACATCGTACTCTTGCGGTGGGTACACGACGTACGTCAGCAGCACCCACGCGACTGGGAGTGTGACGACCACCATCGGGAGTCCGATAGCGAGCCACTCGACGAACGTAATCTCGAAGCCGAGCAGTTCGTTCAGCTGTCCGACGACGATTGCATTCGGTGGGGTTCCGATGAGCGTTCCGACACCCCCCAGACTCGCGGCGTAAGCGATGCCGAGTAACATTCCGACCTGCAGATTCGATGCAGTCGAAGCGGGACGCTCCTCGCCTGCTTTCGTCAGGTGGGTGACGATCTCGATAATCCCGAGCGCGATTGGCACCATCATTGCGACCGTAGCCGTATTCGAGATGACCATCGAGAGAAGGGCCGTCGCAACCATGACGCCCAAGACCAGTCCCCGTGCTGACGTCCCGAACCGGACGAGTAGCGAGAGCGCGATCCGCTGGTCGATAGCGTGCTTCTGGAGCGCTTCGGCGAACATAAATCCCACAAGGAGCAGGAAGATGACTGGATCGGCAAACCCTGCGACCGCATCTCCGAAATCGGGATAGACCCCGAACACCGTCAGAACGATCGGGATCAGCAAGGCCGTGAGCGGAAGCGGAAGTGCACCAGTGACCCAGAGCACTGCCGCGAACACCATCGTCGCGACCGCATACTGGCCGGCAACGGTGAGTGACCCAGTGGTGGGGATCGTCGCAACAACCCCCAGTAAGAGGGTGGCAATCGCAATCGCCACGGCTTGGCTGACGTGCTTCGATGGCACTGGGTCTACCTGTGGTCTTATAAGCACGTTGTTCAGTGTTAGTGTTATCTATCTGTCTCTGCTCGCGACGTCACAACTCACGAAATGGGGACAACTAGATCGACGTGTGGACTAAGAAACGACGACGGAACCGCCGGAAGGAAACGGATTCCGAACGATTCTCTCATCTCTGTTGTTCCTGACCGACGTTCCGTCTTCCCGCTCGTGAGCCAGTTGATCGTGAACCGTCCTCACCCAGTCCGAGCACGCTGGTGTCAGGTACCGTGTGATTCGAGAGACGGTCGGTTCCGAACACGAGGACAACAAGGACGGCAATACCGACCAGCACGACGGCCGAGGAAATCTCGGCGAGGAAGTTCAACCACGGGTCAGGAATCCCTCCGGGAACGAGCGCTGCCTTGTCTGCCGGGTGGAAGACGCCGATGCTGTTCATCCCGGCGTGGAAGACAGCGGCCGCGAGGACGCTTCCGGTGTTGTTGTACATCCACGTCCACAACACCGAGCCTGCGAGTATTGTTGCACCCCAGATGAGTTGCTGGGAGACCGGCCAGCTCCCGTGCGTTGTGTTGGCGTTCAAGAAGAGCGGGAGGTGCCAGCCAGCCCACGCCACGCCGACGAGCAGGCTAGTACCCAGCGCGCTGTAGCGTTCCTGCAACACCGGTACCATGAACCCGCGCCAGCCCAGTTCCTCTTGCCCACCGCCCCAGACGGTGCCCCAGGCCATCACGAACAGGTAGATGCCAGGGAAGGGAAGCGAAGCGAGGTCGACGGGTCCACCCAGGAGTACGTAGAGTCCACTGCCGAGGACGAGAACGACCAGCGGAATCAGAAGCGCCGCAGTCCACCACTTCGAGCCGATCCGCCACCGGAAAAACTGGCCGATCCATGAGCGCAGACTGCCGCCGGCCGCCCACACGACCACGGCGGCACCCATCGGCGGCCCGAAGCCACCGAAGCCGATCAGGATCGACATCGTCCACGACGCCTCCATCCCCGAGAGTGCGACGATTCCCTGAACCGTCCACGTGAACGCATACGTGACCGCAAGGAAGCTCACGATTCGATGGCGGTCGATCCAGGCGCGAACGGAGGAACCCATATGACAACAGTCCGACGACACCGTGGTAAAATCTATCGATGGTTCTCATTCACTCCCCAGAATCCCTCAGGACAACTACTCTTCGGGGTCGAGTATAATGATTAGTCGCCCGAGCACGGATAACGCTAATCGCGGAAGGAATCTCCGACTGGGAATAAAATCGGTTCCAGTACGAGGGACAGAACGCTGGGAGCGTCCGAAGAGCTCACCTGGGGTTGTCCGACTGGGACGGCGTTTCACTCGGACTCTCTGCCTGTTCGGGTGCCGTGGTCGTGGCCGTGAAGTCCAGCCCACCGTTCGGGAGCGGGGCAGGCGAGAGCCGTTCGGCACCGTACCGCCAGACCAGCAGCGCCGCTGTCGTCCAGACGATTACGAGGAGTGCGACCTGAGACGTCACCTCGTCGCCGATGACGCCGCCCGCAGTCGTCACCGACACCGCGTTTGAGAGCGTATGAAAGACGACGACAATGAGCACTCGGCCTCCAGCCACGTTGTAGAGCCACGTTGCGATGACGCTGATCCCGACGACGACGCCGGCGTACAGCGCGAAAGGTGTCCCCGCCTGTGAACTCCCGGGCAGCAAGAACAGCGGGACGTGCCAGAGTGCCCAGATAACGCCGATGACGATGCTAGCTTTGAATGCGCCAATCTGCCGCTGGAGGACAGGGAGTGCGAGACCGCGCCAGCCGGGTTCTTCGAGTCCCCCTCTGATGAGCGTCGCGAACGCGACCGCCGGAAGCGCCGCGGCTGGGAGGACGCTGGTGCGATCGAACCCGCCTCCGACGGCGACGAATAGGACAAGCGCACCGACGTACAGTACCACTGGTATCAGCACCGCGGCGGCCCAGACGGACGGTGATGCCCTCACGTCGACGAGGTTTCCGAACCACGAGCGGCTGTCCCCACCAGCGACGGCGACGATGATACCTGCGAGGAAGGGACCGAACCCCCCGGTCAAGATGAGTGGCGTCACGAACGACGAACGTCCTGTCTGGAGGTCTATGGCTACGATTCCCCAGGGGGCCCACGTCAGAACGAATGTGAGGAAGACGAACGTGGCGAAACGATGGCGGCGGACAAACGGGCGTAACGATCCCATTGCTAACTCACACGTGTCCGTTCGAATCGCAGTTATATAATGTCAAATGGGAGCCTCCCTCAGCGAGGACCGATGTTCTTGCGCCCACCTCAGCTGTCGCTCGACTAGTCCTGCTTCCGACTGTCCACCTGGAACGCACGAACGGAGGGTTCCCTTCGGTACCGAAACACTCGCCCTCGTTGCGGTTCGGGAAGCGTGGTGGGTGACAATCGTCGCTGCCATCATCGCTGGTGCCGCCGATGCTCACGCCGGGCCGCCGACGTAATTGCGCTCCTCCCGGCACCTTACTGACTTCCGGACAGTCGCGTTGGAATCTCGGCGTCGGCGAGCCGTTCGGGGCCGTATGTCGCAACGAGGACCAGCGCAGCGGCGAGGAACACGACCGCGTAGAGCGCGTTCGGCAGGTTGGTCTGGAGCGCGGCACCACCGCCAGCGAGGTACAGGATACCGCCAGTATTCACTGAGGCGTGGAGCACCATCGTCAGCAGGACGCTCCCGCCAGTCTCGTTGTAGAGCCAGGTAAACACGACCGAGAGTGCGATGACCGCGACGCCGTAGTAGTAGACCGGGACACCAGCCTGGGAAGACCCCCCGACCAGGAACAGCGGCAAGTGCCAGGCGAACCAGCCGACGCCGATGAGCAAGCTCGAGGCGAGTGCCGAGTACGATTCCTGAAGCCGTGGCAGCGCGAAGCCACGCCAACCGAGTTCCTCGTTACCCCCACCGACGAGGAAGACCTGGAGGAAGAGGACGGGATAGAGCACTAAGACGCCCGTCGATTCGGGGTCGAACTGGCCGCCGAAGACGGCGATGTGGGCAGCACTCGCCGTGATGACTGCAACGGCAGGGAACAGCAGGGCGAATACCCAGTACCTGATGGAAACGTTCCACCGGAAGAGTTGACCAGCCCACTCGCGAACACTGTCACCGATGACCCAGGTGACGAGCCCTGCAGCGACGAGCGGTCCGAACCCACCGACCATGATGAACACCATCGTCTGCATGTCGTCTGCCAGGACCAGTGGCGACCACGTCGCCCACCAGTCGCTGAAGACCAGCGGTGCCCACGCCGACCACGAAACGAGGTACGCGACCACGAAGAACGTCGTCACGGGACGGTCACTGATTCGTCTACGGATACGGGAGGGCATAGTATATAATCTATCTCACATATATTTGAGGGTTTCTCGGATTCTCTCTCGATGAGAACCCAGGACTCCACCGGCCGTGACCGCCATGCTCAGAGGCAGTCCTCGTTACTGTCGCTATACTCTGTATCGGCCACAATGGTATTCATAGAGACTGCGTCGTTCGAGAGGACGCTGCGGTATAGAGAGCGCACAGTCAGCAGAGGCAGTAGTAGACTCGATTAGTCGAATGGTGAAAGAGCGATGAGTCCAGATCTCGACTAGCGTCGCAGAAAGGCGCTACAGAGCAGATACGGGTTCCTGACGAACAGTTTCGCATTCAGTGTGCTTCGCGAACAGCGGCATCTACCTCGACGGAACGTCGGAGACGTCATCCGCAACGGGGAGGTGTCCAACATCAACGGGTCGGGAACCAGATTTATGCACCATCCCTACGAGAGAGTGGTATGACAGAACAGGAAGTAATCGATGTCCCGGAACTCGAGGAGTCCAAGTCCCGTTCGTACGAGCAGTGTATCAGAGTAGGCGACCGCGTACTCGTCGCCGGCCAGACTGGCTGGGGCGAGGACGAGATCGTTTCCAGGGAGTTCGAGCCGCAGGCGAGACGTTGTTTCGAGCGCATCGAGTACGCGCTCGAAGCGGCGGATGCGGAGCTGTCGGACTTGGTGCAGATGACGGTCTTTCTGACCGACATGCGTTACGCACGGGAGTTCAAGGACATCCGTGGGGACGTGTTGGGGGACGATCTGACCACGAGCGCACTCATCGGCGTCGACTCGCTGGCCCAACCGGAGATGTTGGTCGAGATCGAATCCGAGGCGATCAGTCCCAGGGAGTGAAGGAGACGGCTCCGTGGGACGGACTCGGCGGCGTCGGGATGGGCCTCATAATGCACTTCGTGATGAACGCGATACCCCTGATTCGGGGGGCTTTACCGCCAGCCGACGGCAGTGAACGCAGTCAGCCGTAGCCGACAGTCCGAAAAACAGTACCTAGGTGGATATCAAACGCTACAAACCCTCGACTGCCGCTTCGCTTTCACCAACATCCGAGTCGGCGTCCCGGAGTTGCAGATAGGCATCGGCGATGATGCCGTACCCGACGATCGCCAGCGGGGCCGTCACCAGAAGACTGACCACCGTGCCAGCCGCCGGGTTCACGATGGAGACCACCGAACCGAGACTACTGAGGAGCCCAGTCAGGACTCCGATGAGCAAGAGCAGCGCCGCAAGGCGCAACCGGTTCCCGCGGGCGAGGCCCCAGCTCCGTCGGAGCGATTCGATGACACGTGCGTCCTCGACGGCGATCACGAACAGGACGAACGCGAAACTCACCATGAGGAAGATCCCAGGGAGCACCAGCAGGACCAGTCCGATGGACGTCGAAATGCCCACGATAATGTTCGCGCCGATGGCCGAGACGACGGTTCGACCGATTCGCCTGGTAAACAGCGATCCGTCGATCGCCCCACTATCAGGCCCCTCGCGAGTGAAAGCCCGTGCGGCAGCGATGTAAATCACCATCCCAAACACGAGGGCCGAGAGGGCAAGTATCCCGGCGAAAGCACTGGAGAGGGGGAGTGCCAACCCCACCTGTGCTTGTTGCCGGACTGCCGGCGGTAACTGGTTGGCGACAACCGTGTTCACTGAGATGGTGAATATCCCAACGTAGAGGGCAGTGAGCCCCATCAGCGCGATACCAACCGGAGAGAGACTCCGGCGAATGCCGTTGCTAATCGCACGGCCAAGTTGGAGGGCCATACATTTCTTGCTCAGGCTGGTGTTGAAAAACCTTCGTATGAGAACCACTCACCCCTACAGTTTGACACTTTATTGATATCTGTAGAACCAAAAGACAACTACTCAGACATGCTTTGATGAGACGTATTAGCAGAATACTGACGCAAAATCATACAGCTGGGTCTACATTTGACAGAGTAGTGTCAAAGTTACATATCAATATAAAACAATCGGCAGATTAATGCTATTTACTGTATATATGGTTATCGGGAACGTGGGACAACTGATACTTACTCCGGAAGAGAAGTTAGACGCAATCGGGACAAGATTGCGGCGCCAGGTGCTATTAGCGTTGTATCTCCGGGACCCAACGGATGACGACCCGGTGAATGCCAGAGCGATCACCGATTCGGATTCGCTTGACTCGGTTACGTTGTACCATACGGAGTTACCCAAACTCAACAAGTACGGGCTCGTCGACTGGGAGCGAGAAACCGGAACACTCTCCAGAGGGCCGGATTTCGAAACGATCACGCCCCTGCTCACAGTCCTCTATGACCACCAAAGCGAGCTCCCAGCGAACTGGTTTGACTCAGAGTAGTCGAACAACAGCGTGAGATGCGGATGTGCATTTTTCGTGGGATAACCACCATTATCTTAATATAGGCGCCCAGCGTCGTGTTTGCTATCTCCTCATGTCGACAGACAGTAATACTGGCAGTAGTGGGCCGATGATACGTGTCGTCGAAGCCGTCAGTTCGCGGTTGGATACGCCACCGAACGAACTGCCGCCCCTGAACGAGACAATTGACGCTGTCGGACTCGACCGCCTCTGTACTTCTGGACCAAACTCGCTGGAGGTTTCCTTTCCGTACGCAGGTCTGGAAGTCACAGTCACCGGTGGAGAAGAGGTTACGCTTTCAGCCCTCTCAGACTGAGACCAGCCACTAGGCAGATAACAGTCGGCATGAAGATCGCAACACCTGGTTCATAACTCACGTGCCGTGAGCAAAACGGTGGGTCACACCGATACTGAAAGCCTCAGCGTAGATCTCACCGAGCCTGCTGCTTAGATGGTGTGCATATCCGAGGACCGTGATGTGGTTGAAAACGATGACTGAAAAGAACAAACTCTCGCGACGGAGCGTATTAAAGAAAGGAACACTGGCAACAGGTGGACTGGTTCTCGGAGGCACAGCGGCGAGTGGAGCAGCGGCGAAGAGCAATACGCAAACTGGCGAGACCGGTGGGACGCTGAGAGTTCTCGAAACCGCCGATTAGTGCAGGGGTTTGCTCACGCGTTCACGCTGTGTCATAGTCTCCCGTTGAGTCCACACATTATCTATCGAGATATTAGCCAGTAGATGACCTAACACGGCTGTTTCGTCCAATTTGCGTAAATCGATTCCGCTACGATTCGAGATGCACCCGTCGTCGTCGTGTGAATGTACGGATTCACCCGTCTTGAGGACTGATGCGTTTTGACGGCCGTACTGCATACAGAATGCGAGTCGGTCAAGCAGTGGGCTGGATACTGGTTTCCAGACGCATTGCTCTGTGCGTCCGCAGTATCTTAGAGGAGTGCTAGTAGTGAACACACTCGGAAAAGCGTAAAGGGTGAACGCTGAGGGGTCACAGTATGGAACTCGTCGAAGCTACCGCAGAGGACCTCGATGCACTCGTCGAACGCTGGTATTCACTCGCGAAAGCGATGGAAGCGCACGACGAATTGAACGAACTCGTCTACGCAGATGTCGACGAAGTCCCCACGATGGCTTTCGCACTCATTTCGACGACGAGGCGGTCACCGACTACCTCGTCGTCCACGAGGAGGAGACGATCGGGTTTGTCACGCTCCGAGAGGGCAACCACACATCCCGGAAGTACTCGCAGTACCTTCGCATTGTGAACCTTGCTGTCGATGAGGGCTACCGAAGTCAAGGTCACGGCGAAGAAATTATCGAACGGGTGAAAGACATCGCCCGTGACCAAGGTTGCGACCACCTCAAGGTCTCCTGTGAATGGCGAAACGAGGACGCACGCCGATTCTACCGTGAAACAGGCTTCCGACCGAAGCAAGTCGACTTCGCACAGCCACTGGAGTGACTCAACCCGTGCTCAGTGTGGCGAAATTGAGCCCACAGATAGTTGTTTCATCGCTAATCATCTGCCGCATACACTCTTTGTATCGGTCATACTATTACTGTCAAATATTGAGTGCTCAATCAATGGTCTACTGAATACAGAGCGCGTCTGAGCTGGTGAGTTCGTCACCCGCACCCCACCCAATCTTTTTTCGGTGTCGTGTTCGCGTGTTCGCTATGGTACGGGGCACAGAGATTCTATTCTCAATGGCGGTCGGGTTTCTCCTCGTACACGAACTGGATGCGATTCGCCAACACGAGTGGCGGTTCTTCTTCGCACCGATGTCAATCGGCGACGAGAGTGCGTATTGGGTGTTCACGGCACTGCACGTGCCGCTGTTCGCGGTGCTCCTGGTTTACGCGAACTCCTTAGCGTTCCAGATCGGCTTTGACGGATTTGCAATCGTCCATGGCATGTTGCATCTCGCCTTCCGGAATCACCCGCTGGTTGAGTTCGATAACTGGTTTTCACGGTTTTGGATCTTCGGCGCGTCTCTACTCGGAGTTCTACATCTACTCTTCATACTGTGACTCCCCTCGGGGAGACAATCTCACTGCGTAGCTGGGTCGTTTCGTTCACGAAGGATTGTGTTCCTGAGCCGGGGCAGATAATGGGTGAGATCAGATGTCGTGAGGATGCCGACGAGTTCACCATCCTCGGTGACCGGGAGCCGCCGGATCGAGTGCTCTTTCATCAGTGTGGCAGCGACGTGGATGTCTTCCGTGCTGGCGATCGTGACGAGTGGCGTACTCAGAAACTCACCCGCACGTACGGAGTCGATATCAGCCCCGGTTGCCACCTGCTGCATGATATCGGTTTCAGTTACGATTCCACTATACTCGCCCGTCTCGGGGTCCACCACGACTGCCGATCCGATGCCGTGATCCGCGAACAGTTTTACCACATCACGGGCCGTCGTCTCTGGCGGAATCGTTCGAGCTGACTGTGTCATCACATCACCGACGAACTGTTCAATCATACAACTAATTCCCGCTTGAGACGGTTAACCTTACCGAGTAAGCAGATGTGCTGGGTGGTTGGCTCGTCTGAGAGATGTTGCAATAATCGGGGCGATGACGATAGATACACCCTCTGGATGAGTCACGCCGAGATTGACAGACAAATGCGTACTACAGAGGACGTCAGTAACTCGGACACCGGAACAGGCTGTGTGGCTGGTCTCATTCCTCGCGGTTGCCGTCCGTTTCCTCAGCCCACCCAGCGTTTGACAGTTCGCCGTTGCGGTCGATTCGGTCCTCCAGCATCTCGTGTACCACTCGGCCGAGGTCATCTAACTCACCATCGATCATCGAAATCGTGCTCGAATCGAGCGACTCAGTCACGTTTCGCCCCCGCTGGGCGTCCGAAATAGTTGGAGCGTCGAAACGAAGGCGGTCTTCAGTTGGGTCCCAGTAGAAGTCGAACGCCTGGAACAGGCCGAGATCGCTGACGATCCGAACCTGCTCTTCATTGAGATTCGTGTACTCGGTCCATTCGTTGAATCCCTCCTTCCACGCGCCCTCTTGGAGCAAGTCTTCGAGGTCCTCGCGGTAGAAGTCTTCTGATCCGAGCGTCTCTTCTTGCCACTCGAACTCGCGCGGCATTCCTCGGTTCGAGAGGTCTGGTGGTTCCGGGACCTCGATGTCGAACACCATACTAGTAGTTACACTGATGACATGATAAACCCCATGCAGTTCGATACGAGGCAGACGGGTCTCGCAAAACCGGTATGGATGGAGGGAGCAGACCGACTACGCGTAGCACGTGACAGACAGGCGGGGCAACAATCGCCCGGATCGTCGGTCTATATCCCGAGCCACTCGTCGTTCCGAACTTGATATCCGTTCGCCCGACAGAACTTCGCCGCCTGTCGGCGCACCGCTCGGGACGACGGGGCTTTCTTTCTCACGGATTTGCTCGGTGACCCAATCGCGAATGGCTTGGATCCCTTCATCGTCGTCATCGGCGTCGATCGATTTGAGTTCCTTGAACGTCATTTCGTACGCTTTGCGCTGTGTCCAACTGAACTCCGTATTCGAGAGCGTCTTGCTGGCTTCCACGATGTGTTTCATTGCCGCGGCAACTGTCGGTCGCTGTACCTGCACTCGGACGGCGTCCGAAGAGTCGAACGTCTCCTCGTCAGTCTCCGGGATCAGTTCCTTGAGAGTGTAGCTCCCTCGATAGATTCGACCTCGCGATTGCCGATCGCCGCGACGATCGCACTTCCCGTCGTCGGGAATTGTAACTCATCGAGTTCTGCATCCAAATCGACGAGTGCTGCATCGTCCACCGGTGGCTGTTTTTCGTCACCGCGCTCCAGCTCTGTGTCGATATCACGTTCTCGTTGGCGTCTGTCAGCGTCTCGTGCTTGCTTGTCTCGACCCGATTTGTTGTCTGCCATCCTATAACAATGACGCTCCAGACAGATAGTCCTGTTGTCAGGACCAGGAATTCGGGCGACACCTGCCAATGAAAATCGAGCAGCGGCGCTTGTTGCATACAGGGCGCGAATCGGTCGTGGGCCAGCAGGCGTCTGGTGGTCGGTGAGAGTGATCGAGACGAAGCAGTCATTACTCACGATGGCTCTGTTGGAATCCACGGAGAGGTACAAGTTCGCACGGTACTCTAATTGGATAGAGCTCCTCCCGAAGTCGCGGGTACCCCGGATTCGGAGTGCCCTCGATATTGAGGAAATCCAGGGCTGGATGCGCGGCGGGGATATCGTAGCGGTGTGTGGCGTCCGCTTCCGGCGGCTGGTCGGTTCCGTGTTTCTCTGCCATCCGGCCCGTCGGCGGCGTTGCCGCCGTCCCGCGACGTGGAATCCCGACCCGCAGTTTGCTCACTGGGTGCGGTTTATTTGACCGAAGGTAGTAACCAGTTCCATGGTAATCGACCACACGGGCGAGACGGTGATCGTGACTGGCGCCGGCCGCGGAATCGGGCGCGAGATAGCCTACCACTTCGCCGACGCCGGGGCGGACGTCGTCGCCGCCGCGCGGACCGAGTCGGAGATCGAGGAGACCGTCGCCGGGATCGAGGAACGCGGGTCGACAGGTCTGGCAGTCCCAACGGACCTGCGGGAGCCGGCGGAGATAGTGGCACTGGTGGACGCTGCGACCGACCACTTCGGCACACTCGACGTGCTGGTCAACAACGCCGCCGTCCACGTCGCGGGCGACCCACTCTCGCGGTCGGTCGAGGACATCGATGCCATGCTCGGCGTCAACCTGCGCGGCGTCTTTCTGCTCTCCCAGGCCTTCGCGAACGCGGTGATAGACGGCGACGGCTCCGGCGGGAGCATCGTCAACATCTCGAGCATCGTGGGCCACCTCAGCGTCCCCGCGATGCCGGTGTACTGCGGGACGAAGGCCGGCGTGTACGGACTCACCCGGGGGTTGGCCGGCGAACTGGCACATCACGGAATCAACGTCAACGCAGTGAGCCCGGGGTTAACACGTGTCGAGCGTATCGAGCGACTCCTCGAAGAGAAGGGCGAACTGTACGAGATAGACGCCATCCCGCTCGGCCGCCTAGGGGAACCCGAGGACATCGCGAACGCCGTTCTCTACCTGACCTCGGACCTGGCCTCGTACGTCACCGGTGTGGACCTGCCCGTCGACGGCGGCGCCGTGCGGACGTCGGTGCTGTACCGGGACCAGTACCTGAGCGAGTGACGGTCTACACGAGAAGCGGGTGAACGGAAGACCCGATTTAGCCTTACGCTTCGTCCCACTGGTGGGTGGGCGACCCGCCGACGAAGGAGACGAAGTTCATCCCGCCATCGGGGAACTTCCAGGGACCGTGGGGAATCTGCTGGCCGTAGATGTAGTCACCTGCAGTCAACTCCCGGCCGTCGACGAGGATCCGGCCCTCGAGAATGAGGCAGGCGTGGGCGCTCTCGTGGGTGTGCTCCGGTTCGAAGTAGCCTTCGGGGTACTTCACCAGCATGTCCGTGCGTCCCTCGGCCTCGTTCTCGTTGATTATCTTGACCTGCAACCCCTCCGGGAGACCGAGCAGCTCGGCGTCGTCCCAGTCGACCTCGTCGGCCTCGACCGAGAGGTCCAGTCCGACGTCGACGACCGCGGGTTCCTGCGGGGAGACGGGGTCGAATTCGCGGGGCATGGTCATTCGTTGTACAGGACGACCCGCAGTGCGTTCTCGTCGGGGTCGGTCCGCGCGTGGTAGGCGGCGTCGAACTCCTCGAGGTCGAACTCGTGGGTGATGAGCGGGGTCAGGTCGACCTGGTCCGAACGGACGAGGCGCTCGCTGGGCTCGGACTTGTTCGCGTGGGCGCGGTTGCCGACGAACTCCTTTTCGTCCAGCGCGATCTGGGCGACAGGGATCTCGTTGAGCGCCTCCGTCGGGACGCCGTCGACGCTGATTCGGCCACCCTTCCGCGTCATCTCGACGGCCTGTCGGACCGTCTGGGCGATGCCGACGGCCTCGAGGGTGACGTCGACGCCGTGGCCGCCAGTCAGTTCGCGGACCTGTTCGACCACGTCGTCGTCGTGGTACGAGATGGTGTCCGTGGCGCCCAGCTCGGCGGCCATCTCGTTTTTCGACGGGTTCCCGATGGCGATGACGTCGCTCGCGCCCATCGACACGGCGTGCTGGACGAGACAGAGACCGATCGTCCCGGTCCCGATGACGGCGACGGTGTCGCCGGCGTCTATCTCTCCGCGGTGGGAGCACTGCAGGGCGATCGCGTTGGTGTCGAGCAGTGCTGCCTCGCCCCACGGGATGGTGTCGTCGAGGTGGTGGAGCATGTCTTCGGGGACGGTGACGTACTCCGCGTAGGCACCGTCCATCGTATGACCGATCTGGCGGTGGCCGGAGTCGAAGTCGCCGTAGTTGTCACAGAGGTTGTACCGGCCCTCACGACACATCCGGCAGTAGCCACAGCCAGAGGGCGTCTCGCCGAAGACACGGTCACCGGGCTCGAACCGGTTGACGGAGTCGTGGACGTCGACGACCTCACCGGCGTACTCGTGACCGGGGATGAACGGATAGGAAGGCGGCCACTCGTCGTACTTGCCGTTCATCAGTTTCGGGTCGGTGCCACAGATGGCGACGGCGCGCATGCGGAGGAGGACGTTCTCCACCTCGTCGACCGCTGGCGTCTCGGTTTTCTCTACTGCCCACTCGCCCGGGGCGTGTAGCACGACGGCTTCCATCTCGTCCGGAATCCCTCGTTGGCTCTCTTGTGCCATACAGGTATCATGAGGGGGAGAGATATTAACAACCATTAAAGATGCAAACTGCGCGCGCTCGTCCCGCGATGCGGAACTTTAAGCACGACGCGGTACCATATCACACAGACGGATGAGCGAGAACAGTGCAGCGAGGATAAAGTCGGTCCAGACCGCCCTCGCCGTTATCGAGACGCTGTACGAGCGCGATGGGGCGCGCGTCGACGAAGTCGCCGACGCCGTCGACGTCTCGAAGAGCTCCGCCCACCGCCACCTCACGACCCTCGAACGGGAGAACTACGTCGTCAGGGAGGGCGACGAGTACGTCCTCAGCCTCCAATTCCTCGAACTCGGCGACTACGTCGGGGGCCGCAAGGGGATATTTCGGCTCGCGGAACCCAAGGTCCGAGAGATCGCCGATGAGACCGGCGAACGCGCCCAGTTCGTGGTCGAGGAACACGGGTACGTCCGCTACGTCCACCGCGCCACGGGCGACCGGGCGGTCAAGACAACCTCCGGCGTCGGCAAGCGGGTGCGGATGCACGCCGTCGCCGCCGGCAAAGCCATCCTCGCCGAACTCCCCGAAGAGCGGGTCCGCAACATCATCGCCGAGCGTGGCCTGCCCGCATTCACCGAGCACACCATCACCGACGAAGCGCGACTGTTCGAGGAACTCGGCGATATCCGCGAACGCGGGGTCGCCTTCGCCGACGAGGAGTTGGTCGAGGGGCTCCGCGCCGTCGGCGTCCTCATCCGCGGGTCCGACGACCGGGTCCTAGGGGCGCTGACCGTCGCGGGCCCGACCCACCGCTTGAAAGACGACGTCTGGCGCGAGGACATCCCCAATCTCCTGCTCGGTACCGCGAACGAGCCGAGCTGAAAATTGAGTACGAGTGAGCGCGATAGGAAGTGGCTCGGAGACGGAATCAGATCCCCGAAGTAGGGATTGCCGTTGACTTGTTGGCAAAGAGTCGACGACTGAACCCCGCTCATGCTGAACCCATTCAGAGAGAGCTCGTCCACTCCTGCTCGCCGGTCGACCGGCTCGGCAGTTCGGCTCGACGACCAGCGAAGAGTCTGTCCCGCGTGCTAATGGAAACGCCAATCGAAGGTCAGTCGTCGGCGGAAGGAGCCTCGGCCTGCCCCTGCCAGAGGTTCGCGTACGTCCCGCCGCTCGCGACCAGTTCCTCGTGTGCCCCCTGCTCGACGATACGGCCCTCATCCATCACGACGACCTCGTCGGCGTTCCGAATCGTCGAGAGCCGGTGGGCGATGATGAACGCGGTCCGCTCCTCGACCAGCCGCTCGAGGCTCTCCTGGATCAGCTCCTCGGTCTCCGTGTCGACGTCGGAGGTGGCCTCGTCGAAGACGATGATCTCGGGGTCGTTGAGCAGTGCCCGGGCGATGGCGAGGCGCTGGCGCTGGCCGCCCGAGAGCTTGATGCCCCGCTCGCCTATCTGGGTGTCGTACCCGCTGGGGAGTTCCGCGATGAACTCGTCGGCCGCGGCGGCTTCGGCCGCCCGCTCAACCTGGGCCCGGGCGCTCCCGTCGTCGGCTCCCGACCACTCGGCCTCAAGGGTCTCGCGGTCGCCGTAGGCGATGTTCTCCGCGACGGTCCCCGAGAACAGGTACGGATTCTGCTCGACGATGGCGATGGTATCCCGTAACGACTGGAGGTCGTACTGCCGGACGTCGGTCCCGTCGACCCGGACTGCCCCCTCGTCGACGTCGTGGAACCGGGGAATGAGCTTCAGGAGCGTCGACTTGCCGGCCCCGGTCGCCCCGGCAAGCCCGATGGTCGTCCCCGCGGGGACGTCGAGCGAAACGTCGTGGAGGACAGGCTCACGGTCCCCGTACGAGAAGGTGACGTCCTCGAAGGTGACGTCCCCGTCGACCATCTCGGGGACGTGTGCCGGGTCGGGGCTGGTGATAGTGGGCTCGCGGCCGAGCAGCCCGAACACGCGCTCGGCACTGGACTTCGCGAGCTGGTACTTGTTCGCCGACTTCCCGACCCGACGCATCGGGGAGTAGAGCCGCCGCAACAGGAGGAAGAAGAGTGCGAACCCACCGAGGGTGAGCGCCTCTGCCTCGCCGGGAATACCGGTGATGATGTCGGTCCCACCGATATAGAGAACGAGGACGAACACGACGCCAGTCAGCAGCCGGAGGGTGGCGAAGAACCCGCGTCGGATTCGCAGCGCCGCGACTTTCTCGTCGTGGTAGGCCTCACTCTGCTCGGCGACCCGACCGTGTTCGAAGCCGTAGCGGTCGAACGCCTTGATCACCGCGGCGCCGCCGAGGTTGTTCTCGAGTCGCGTGTTCAGCCGGGCGACGGTCTCGCGGATTGACTTGTATCGAGGCTCGATCCAGGTGAGAAACTGTCCGCTGGCCAGCCCGATGATCGGGACCGGTGCCAGCGCGATGAGCGCCAGTTTGGGCGAGTACGTCCAGAGGATGATGGCGATACCGCCGACCGTCGCGACCACCCGGATGAGCTGTCGGAACTCCGTATTGAGGAACTGCTCGAGGCGGTTGATGTCGCTGTTGAGGATCGACATCATCCCGCCGGTCTGGTGGTCGGTGAAGAAATCCATCGAGAGCCGCTGGAGGTGGTCGTACGTGTCGTTCCGAAGATCACGCTGGACCTTCTGGGCGGTCGCTTGGAGCAGATAGCGGGAGGCAAAGCGGGCGACCGACCGGACCAGGTACGCGAGGACCGCGATGAGGACGAGCTGTTCGAGCAGCGCGAGGCGGGCCGCCTCGCCGGTGATCTCACCTGGCGGGAGCAAGCCCAGGTCGGTCAACAGTCCCGCGTCGGCCGAGCCACGAATCGCGCGGTCGATAGCGGCCGCGACGACGATCGGCGGGACGAGTCGGGCGAACCGCGTGAGGAACGCCGCGAGCACGCCGAGCGTGAGGGTGGGCCAGTAGCGTTTGGCGTAGCCGAGCAAGCTCACCATCGGGTGACCGTCGACGTTCTCCCGGACGTGTTCGAACCCGCCGTGGTCGTCTGTCACTGTGCTCGCTAACGGTCTCGTATACAAGTATCCGGTGACATGACGCTGTTGAAACCCGTCGCTGATAGTTCGTTGCAAACTTGCTGTATTTACAGCGCAGAGTCAGCACGCTCGGGGGGTAATCAGTGAAGGCTGATGGGCGATACGTGCAGGAGGAGCACTTCTCGACGGGGAACAGGCACCGTACTGGTCTATCTAGTCCGGGGATATTTACCAGTGAAGTTAGAACCGTTCCGACATGTCTGGTAAGCCCTCCATTCCTCAGGCACAAGCGGTATCGTCATATATCGAAGACGGCGCACGTATTGCGGCGATTCTCATCATTTGGGGAGTTATCTCTGCGGTGTTCACATACGGAGTGAGTGATCTTGGACTGCCCTTCGAGCAACTCTGGCTCCAACTCGGGCAGGTCTTTGCTGTTACTGGTGTGCTTAACGCTATCCTGTATCTCCTGTACCGCGCCACCGATTACTGGCACCACACCGCCTGACTCTCACCATACCTTTGGAGTAGCGATCAATCTGCACACCTACTGACTTCTGTAACCACTCACCCTCGCTTTGAGATGAACCAAAACAACGGTAGCGACTTCTCTCACAAGTCACAATCCGGTCCATAGGGTCCAAGGCTGTATCACGCAGAGGAGAAACCCCTGTCAAAGCCAGCAGAATACACCTGCTGAATACAGCGCGCGTCTCGGCCGGATACTTCGCCTGAAATTGACGCGTCTTACGGTGCGGTTTCGTACCAGGCAGGGGATGGCAACAGAGTCTGGTAGTACTTTCGAAAGCGGAGGAGAAGAATCAAGTCTGTTCTACTATCGAGGCCATCCCAGATGGACGCCATTCATCCGTACTATGTGACGGAGTGTACGCCCGAGAACGAACCCACAGACCGCAACGGGGAGTCCAAATCCAGCTGCGAATAGTATCGCCATACCCACTGCGTTTGGAAGCGACACGACCTGGTTTCCCCACGTGTAGGTGACGGTCGTTCCGTATCGGGTAACGGCTGCACCAAAGATGGGTGCGCTCACGAGGAGGCCTGTCGGGAGCAGTCCCGAATTGGCACCGGCACTAATCGCTCCGAGCACGAGCAAACTGCCGACGGCGAGGAAGATAGCCAGCGATGGGTCGGTGCCGAACCACGTCCCACGGACCCAGACGGTCAATGTCTCGTAGCCGACTGTCGAGACGACTCCCCAGGACGTTACGAGCGCCAATACCGGGGATAAGAGCGCGATGACCAGCGAAACGTCGTGACGCGTCCCCAGGACGACGGTTCGTAGCGGCCCGGTCACGAACTGTTTGACAGGCCCGGAGAGGACCATCCTCGATTTGCTGTGGGCACTAGCTCCCAGCGACCAGACCGCGCGAGTGAGTCGATGAAGGAGGTCCCATATCGTCAGCGTCATCGAACGGATAGCACCGGCTATTCGTTCCACCGTCACAACGAGGAACATAGTCGCGTCGGTAGCCGCAGACTGGAGGGAGGACCAATCGGAGCGCATATTCGAGGATTACTACCGAATCGGCATAGCCACGCGGTAAACTAAAACGCAAATTAAAGCCTCTGAATCGGTCACCTTATCCCTGACAGCACTCGCGTAGTTCGTCGAGGACGTGCTGCAGAGAGGGCGAATCATCACTCTACCCGTTCTACATCGCTACTTTCGAACCTTTCGCCCCCTCATCACCGCCGGTCACGTTGACCTTCCACCCATCAGCCTCGACAATTTCCCTGATGATACCTAGTCCGTACCCAGTCCCTCCCTGGGACGTTGAGTAGCCAACATCGAAAAATTCGTCACGCGAATCTGAGGGTGCCGAGGGGTTTCAGAATCCGCAGAGATGAAACTGCTGTCTATCACCCCATAGAACTATATTTCAGATGTTTCAATGCATTTAATGATCAGCTGCACTAGTATGAAAAATCCACTGTATACCACGCTAACGTTCCTATTTGTCATCATGGTCGTTTTCGCTGCCGGACCAGCAACGGGAGCGACCACACCGTCACCCCCTCCCGCGGATCACCGAGAGTCGCCGGAGGCTGAGACCGTCTGTGGGAACGGGTGGGGGAGTAGCGCCGGCGGCGCAAGTCGAATTCGAGACGAAAGGCTCGGGAGCGGTACAGGAACTCGTCATTGTCGAGCGTGTCGACCGTGATGGTGACGGCTACGCATCGGGATTCCGCCTCAAGGTCGTCAGCGACACGCGTCCGAAGGACCCAAAAGAGAACGGCCAGGCCGGGCGGTCGACAGCCAAACTGTTCTCGGTCCTCATCGGGGGTCCGTTCAAGAAACTGCATAATTTCTTCACCAAAGAAGCGTCGGATGAATTCTTCGCCCCCGGCCAAGTGGTGCGAGCGGTTACCGCCGACGGGACCCGCGATGTTGTGACGTACCGGCCCATCGGCCCGAAAAAGTACCTCGGCCCCGGCGAAGAAGCCGACGAAACGCCGCTTTTCGTCGGAACCGCACGCGAGGGTCGGCGTGGACACACGAGAGTCACGCCATCGGAATGTCGCAGTTTCTCGGACCAGACGAGGAGCGAACGACCATCGAATCAGTCACGCTCGAAGCCTGCTGGGATCCAGAAGCGAGAGGATCACTGACGGGGAAAGACTTCGATGCATGCCTCCAGCCGACTGACATCCCCGACCAGGGCTTCGCCGCCATATTCGACTCGCTATACGGCACACCGCCGTTCGTGTTCGTCCCCGACGAGCCGCTGAAGGTCGAATCCCCGAGCAGGACCAGACCGAGACGATGACCGTCACGTCGAACGTCGACGGAGCCGTCGTCACGATCGACAGAGAGCGCGTCGGGACGACGCCGTGGAGCGGAGAGGTTCCGACCGACGTGGGGAGGGACGGCCCAGTCCGCGTCACTGTGGCCGACCAGGGCTATCTCCCTGAGACGCGCCGCATGTCCGAGCCACGTGACATCGATACACGACTGTCAAAGATCGAGCAACCGATAACGGTCCGCACCGCGACCCCGGGCGCGACCGTCTTCGTCGATGGCGAAGTCGTCGGCGTGACGCCATGGAGCGGCGAGCGGTGGGTCGAAGGCACTTACGACGTGTTCATCAGTGCCGACGGGAAGGCTCCGAGTCAGTTCACCGACGTCAGGGCGGGTGATACCATCTCGACCGAGCTGGTGAACGACAGCCTCATCACGAGCATCGCCGAGCCGTCGCTGGACGACACGTCGCTCAACGGAACCACTGACACCTCGACGAGCGAGACATCGGGTGATAGTGATTCAGAGCCGGAAGCTCTACTCACGAACACAGACATCACCGACGCTCAGCTCGAAACGGACCTTAGCCAGATACAAGATGTCCAGCTCGTCGCCTCGCGGTTCGAGGCGAGCGAGGCGACCGTTGCCGTCGGCGAACCGGTAACGCTGACAGCAGGACAGTCGTACAGTCTTCTCGGGAGTATCACAGCCTACGAATGGTCCTTCGGCGACGGTAGCACCACGGGTCAGCTCCACAACCGCCAGTCGGACACATACGTACACCAGTCCGGGGACGTATCCCGTCAGGCTCACAGTCCGGGATGGGAATGGTAACACTGACACTGCGACGACGACAGTAACCGTGAGAGACACACCACCGAAAGCCGCGTTCGCTCCAAACACGTTCGATTCACAGACGGGTGAGGCGGTGTCGTTCGATGCCCGTGGGTCGACCGATGCCGAAGGCCCCATCGATTCGTATCGCTGGACGTTCGGCGATGGGTCGAGTGCGACCGGGGCGACCCAGACCCACACGTACACCAGTGGCGGGAACTACACTGTTCGGCTAACGGTCTCCGACGATGGCGGGAACACCGCCGTTCGCGAAAAGCGTATCGACGTTACTGTTCCGAACGTGCGCCCGTCTGCCGATTTCACCTCGTCAATCGACCGGGAAGCCGGTACCGTGACGCTCGACGCGAGTGAGTCCGCGGACGACGACGGGAATATCACCCAGTACGTCTGGACCTTCGAGAACGGGACGGTGATGACGGGCGAGCGAGTCACCTACGACGCAACGGAGACGGGCTCACGCGACGTCGAACTGCTGGTCGTCGACGACGCGGGTGGGTCTGCGACGGTAACCAAGACAGTCAGCAACACTGAAGAAGTACAGACCGAGACAGCGAAGACGGTTGCTCCCGCCACTACGGAGAAGACGCCCGCCGAAATGACTATGACTGAGACTTCGACCTCTGAGGAGTCGGGCGACGGGATACTTGCTGCGCTGGGTGATCTTCTCCAGGAGATTGTCAACGTATTCGGATAGGACTCGCTCTGAACGAACAAACAACGGACTGGCCACACGTCGTAACCGACTTGAGTTTCGGACCGTTGGTGACGAAGTCGAGTTCAATCCTGTTGCTACATCAGGTCGATGTCGCAACGAGCCTGAACGGACCGTGATACAGCAAGTAGATGGCAGGGATTGTTACGAGAGACGCGGCTTGCAGTCACGACGAGAATCTCACCGCCAAAAAATCGGCTTTCTGCTCCCAATCGTGGTTGGTTTTCCGACTGGGTTGGACACCCAGTGACTCGAGCAATTCGACGGAAGTCGATTACGAGTGCCAGTGAGTGATGAACTCGGTCACTGTCTGAGAGAACTCCTCAGGGTACTCCAGGAATATCATATGTCCGCATCGGTTGAAGATTTTCATCCGAATGTCGGCGTTCTCCTGCCCAATCATGTCGAACGCGGCCAACGCCATAACCGGCGGCACGGTCGGATCGTCGCGTCCGAAAACGTACAGAACGGGCATGTCGAGGACCCCCGCTTTGATACGCTGGTGCGTCTCGTTCATGTGCTCGTCGAGTGAAGCCTGCCAGTGCTCCATCTCCCCCTGGTCGTCCATGATTCGAGCAGTCTCTCGAGCCTTCTCCCGCCGTTCCATATAGGCAGCGGTGCGGCACCGCAGGTCCGTGATGTACGTTTTTTCGTGGGAGTAGTGCGAATAGAAGTATTCCATCCACTCTGGGTCGGTTTTTTGCAGGCCGAACTCGTCCATCTCGAAGATGATATTGCGCCGATGCATGCCGTCGCCAGCGGCCGGGCCGAGGGTCGCGCTGTTACATATGATAAGCGAGTCGACCAGATCCGGTATCTCGACGGCGACACGGGTCGCGAGACCGCCGCCGCGTGACCAGCCTGAAAGATGGAACGAGTCCAACTCGAGGGCCTCGACGAACCCGATGATGTGGTCGATGTCCGACTGATACCGGAACTCCGACGGATCGTCGGGGTTGTCGGTCAATCCGCAACCAATTCGATCGACGGCAAGCACCCGGAATTCTTCACTGAGATACTCGAACGTCTTGGACCAGGAGTTCGCGCTGCTTGAACCGCTCCAGTTGTTCCCATGGATGAGCACAAGTGGGTCACCGCGGCCGACGTCGTAATACCTGGTCCGGAGACCATCGACCTCGACGAAGCTCGGCTCGTAGCCGTCGATACCGGCATGCTCAGGGATGTCGGTGAAAAGGTCCGTCTCCGCGTCTGTCGATGCAGTCATCGTATTTTAAGCACAAATGCGCAATTTTTTTGTCTTATTTCCATTCAATGTCCGAAATTACAGTATATTATAAAAATATTTTGGATTATGGATACTGATTACTCGATATTATTAATACACCAATCGTGGGCCAGTTGTTGTTGTAACCCACTTCTTTGAGCCGAAACACCAATAGATGGCCGATGGCACGGACTGACGGCTGAGCGGACCGCAGAGGCTGGAACAAGTGTTATAATTATTTAATCATATGTGGATATTCGACCAATTTTCAAAATATTATAGGCAAATTAAGTGATGATTTTAAATATTCGAGTCAGTTTTTGAATGAATACGTGCTACAATCTACTCTGCGAAGATGGAATGGCGGGCAAACCATTGGTTGCGCCGATGTGTCGAGTGGTTACCGAACGTCTGAGGACGGCGACGAGCTGGGACGAACAGTGGTTAAC